>JBBRLA010000142.1:0-14505 GCA_038231615.1 Polyangia bacterium
AAGCCTGGGGACGTGTTAACCAAGCGTCACTTCTTCTTCGAGAAGGGTCGGACAAGTAGCGCGAGCTTCTCGATCAGCTCCATGGGGGTGAAGATCAGAAACTGGTCCCATCCGACCAGCATCGACCTTCGCAGGGCTGGTGTGTCAATTGCGCCCGCCATGGACGGGGGGTAGACTCTGCGCCATGGCGCTTGCCCTTGCCCCTATCGAGTGGACCGAAGAAGAATACTTGGAGTTGGAGGATGCCAGCGAGACCAAGCACGAGTTCTTGGACGGCCACGTGTCTGCCCTGCCCGCCGGAGAGCAGCTCCCGCACAACGCGGTCTGCGGCGCGATGATCGGCATCCTGGCCGACCTCTTGCGCGACCAGCGGACCCGCGCCATGGCTGGAGCGACTGAGGCCCACAACACGACGAGCTTCAACACGGGCGGAGCCTTGCGCCGCCTCATCCGGCGCGGCCCCTGCCGCGGCTTCACCTCTGATCAGCGAATCCATGTGCCCCGGCCGAAAAAATATTACACATATCCCGATGGGGGCGTGGTCTGCGGCAAGTCGCAGTTTCATCCAAAGGGCGGCAAGCAGATGGTGCTCATGAACCCATCGCTGCTCTTTGAAGTCCTCTCTCCCCGGACGGAGAAGCACGACCGCACGACGAAGCTGATGCTCTACCGCCAGATCGAGAGCCTGCAGGATGTGCTGCTCGTCGACCCCAAGACCAAGACCGTTGAACACCACCACCGGGGGCCGCGGGGATGGAAGGTTCCGGTGAAAAAGCACAGGGGGGCCATCAAGGTGCTGGGCGGGGAGATCCAGGTCACGGAACTGTTTGAGGGGCTGGAGTAGAGAGGTGGAGCTGCTGCTCCGAGAGCTTTTCGGCGCCTGCTGATTGCGCAGCCCGAGCAGCTGAGGGTCGAGCACCACCACCGGAGCGCCCGCGGCTGGCGGCGCACGGTGCGCCACCGCGGCGCGATCCCGATTCTGGGGGGAGTCATTCGGCTGGAGGACCTTTACCGCGGGGTCGGCCGCGACGGGGCTGTCCGCCTGGGCTGAGCCGGCGGCTCCCGGACGTGCTTCACTGGGACCCGGCGAACATCTCCCAGATTGTGAATCTCACAGACCTGGGGGCGATGCTTGTCCTCGATGTGCTGCTGCTTAACGAGGACCGCCATGGTGGCAACATCCTCCTGCAACCAGACCCCGCGAGCCGGCAGCCGAACGAGTACTGGAGACTCTGCTTTTGCGATGCCGGGATGCCGACGGACTCCTTGGCCGCTATCTTGAACAACGAGGAGCATGCTGATCGCCATGCCAACGGCCTATCGTGTCATCCAGTTCATGCCCAACCCAGCGCGCCCGCTGCGCATCCCCTTTGGGGCGTTGGTCCAGGGCACAGGAGGAATCGAAGTGGTCACGACCAACCCCCTGCCCGGCCTGGAGATCGTGGGGCGCAAGGAGTCGTCTGTGGTCCTTCAGATGATTGTCGAGCGGTTCTACTTGGCCAAGGCCGGCCTACTGGATGCCTTGCATCGCCGAATTCTCGACGGTACACCGACGGAAGGAATGCAGATGCTATATGTAGGTCAAGGTGAGCTATGCACGATATGTACTACGCCCCTAACGTCCCGCAAACCAGACTCAGCATTGCTGCACAGCTCCGTATGGTACAGGAGTAAAACATCCCGGATGTCACCTCTTGGTTGCGTGGGCGACCGCGCTTCGCCTTGCCGGGCTGGCGTGGTCATGTCTGGGTATGTTGGCGCTCTACTTCTGGATCTTGATCAGCAGGCCAAGGAGCGACAGGTGGCGCACCTTCTCCGACGGCATCGTGACTATGAGCGATCCGCGGCCCGTCTCTGCGGGCTAGTTCTTCTTTTTCTTCGTGGCGCCAACAAGGGAGCTGGTTACTTGCCGTTCGTGAAGCCAATACCATATCATATGGTCAAGAAAAAAGTGCTTGTAGAACTGGAGACGATGAGATGAGCGGACCGGCACAACAGCGATGGCGGACCAGTTCCGGGCCCGGCAGCGATGAAGCGGCCCCCTTCACCCCAGAAGTGCAGCAAAAGCTCGTGGAGTGGCTCTCGCACCCGGATCCGCACATAGAGCTGCTCGGCGGCGAGCTGCGCCCTAGGGCCATGGCCAGGGCATCGCACGGCGCCGCGCAGGGGATCATCTTCGGCCAGCTCATGAAGCTGCACGGTCCGGGTGGGACCTGGGGTGATGGACAGGAACCGCCGGGGGAGCGCTGGTGGCTATCCCAGGACCCGGACCTGTATATCGGCGGAGAGTGCATGCGCCCCGACGTGGCCGGCTGGCGCCTGGACCGCCATCCCCGCTTCCCCGAAGTGGTCAACGTTGGTGAGTACCTGGGCGTCTACGTCACCCCCCCCGACTGGGTGTGTGAGGTGCTGTCCAAGTCCACCGCGGCCCGGGACCTGGGCATCAAGTGGCAGGCGTACCAGCGGGCCGGCGTCGAGTGGTATTGGCTGGTGGACCTCCAAAACGAGACCCTGATGGTGTTCCACCGGAGCGAGCGCTACTACGAGGCCGTCCAGATCTCCGCTCCTGCTGCTGCGCCGCACCACCTGCCGCCCTTCGAGCAGCTGGACTTCGTGCTTTCTCCGCTCTTCGTATTCAAGGCGCGGGCGCAACAGCCGTGAGCGCGGGGCGAGGACAGGCCAAGGATGCCGACTTAGGACACTTCGGCAACTTAGGACACTTCGTTTCGTCGAGTGTCCGCTTCAGGATGTCCTCGCCCGGCGTTCCTCAAGCGGGACGACACCCATCGAGCAGCGGGGCCAGAAGGCGCGACGCCTCCCTGCCGGTAAGCGGCAACGGGATGCGCAGCGGTTTCAACAGTTCCGCCAACTCGGTATCCTCGGGATAGTAGATGTGCGCCGCGGTCAGCTCGGCGATGTGTCTGGCCGCGCGGACGATGTTCGACTGGCTGCTCTGCCACAGTTCGGCCACTGCTTCATTTTCCATCTGCGACCGGGTCCCGGGTCCATGCTCCGCTTCCGCCTTCGCCCCGGTGCCATCCGGATCAAAGGGGGAGCGCTGCGTGGGGAATGCCGGTGCGGCCTGTGTCGGCTCGCCGAAGGGCCCGGAATCGCCTGCCTCGCCTGCGAGAAGATCGATGGCGCTGCTAGCATCCGTGGAAAGCTCATGCGGCGCCGAGACCAGCATGTCATCAGGCAGCGGCAGCGGCAGCGGCAGCGGCCCGGAGAACGACGTCTCCACCCGCTCCGGCAGGAGGGCCTGTTCCGCCCCGAGTTCGACGGCGCCGGAAGTGCTGCTCTCGGACTCCGCCGAGTCCTTGGGCCCCGCGTCGCCGGGACTATCGCCACGATCGCCCTGGCTCGGGCGCTCCACCCGCTCCTGAAGGTTCTCCCGCTTCCAGCCCAGCGCCCGGTCCACCAGGGCCCGGCTCTCGCTATCCAGCCGGGTGAAGCGGACGCCCATGCCGTGCACCTTCTTGGGCTGGGCCGGATCGAAGGCTTTGACCCAGATCACCTGCCCCTCGCCGCGGATGACCGGGACCGAAGTGGCCAGTTGGAACTCGAAGCGCACCAGGGTACCCACCGCCTTGGGGGTGCGCGTGGCGATGAAGATCCCCCCCCGGGAAATGTTCACCGAATACTTCTGGATGAACGTATCCACGTCGGGATATTTGAGCTTGATCCGCATCGCGGCGGGGACGCGATCGCCGACCCGGGTGTCCTGACCTGCCACGGTCCAAGTATCTGGGCTGCACGGAGCCCGTGTCAATCACCCTTTCAACCGGCGGGCTCTTTCGGCGGCCCGGCCTGGCGATCGGAACGTCCGCCGCTTGACCCGGTGGGACGCGCCATCTATATACAGTGTCACGTTGATGAAGACGTCGGCAAGAGCACCCACGGCGCTGCGCTGTGCCATCCCGGGGGTCTTTCTGGCCCTTCTGGCCCTCCTGCCGTTTTACCACAAGGCCTACACGATCGACGACTCGACCTTCATCCTGGCCGCCAGGCACGCCCTGCACGATCCGCTGCACCCCACCGCCTTCGACATGCCCTCGGGCGGCACCATCATCCGAGTGTCGAAGCTGATGGTCAACGGGCCGGTGATGTCCTATCTGCTCGTCCCTTCGGCGCTGCTCGGGGGGGCCGAGTGGGCGGCCCACGCCGTCCAGTTCGCCCTCTTCGCCCTGGCCGTTTTCGGCACCTGCCTGCTGGCGCTGCGCCTGGGCATGAAGCCGTGGCAGGCGCGCTGGGCGGGGATTTTGGTGACCGCCACCCCGGCGGCGCTGGCCATGGCGAGCACGGCGATGGCGGATACCCCGGCGCTGGCCTTCGGCGTGCTGGGTATGGAGCGGGTGTTTGCCTGGAAACAGGAGCGGCGCCCCCTTGCCGGGGTGCTGGCGGCGGTGCTGCTGGCGCTGGCCGCCCTGTCCCGCCCCCACCTGGGGATGCTCATCGCCATCGGCGGCCTGGCCCTTTTAGCGCAAGACCAGCGCCCGGGCTGGCGCGGCTGGCTGGCCCAGCCATGGGATCGATTCCTTCCCATCGTCGGCGCGCTCGGGCTGATGCTGCTGGTCATCCGGGTCACCAGCGACCCGATGGCCCATCAGCGCACCATCCTGGATGCCACCCGCGACGTCAGCAACGACCGCATGTCGCGGCGCAACGGGGTGGCCTTCTTCGGCCACTTCGTCTTCACCCTGCCGCTGGCGCTGCCCTGGCTCGTGCTTCACGGAAGGCGCCTGCTTTCCGGGCCGCTTCTGGGGACCGGGGTCGCCGTGATGGGCGCGGTCATGCTCACCTCAGACAGGCCGCCGGTGATCCTGTGGATGGCGCCGGTCGCCGGCCTGGGCCTGGCGGTGGTGGCGGATGTGCTTTTCCGGTCGATCCAGAGCTGGCGGCAGAGGGACCCGGTGCCGCTGCTTCTGTGCGGCTGGCTCCTCATCAGCCTGCCGGTGGTATTCTATGTCCACCTGCCGGCCAAGTACGTCGGCGCCTCGGCACCGGCGGTGGCCCTGCTGGTGGTCCGCGAGCTGGACCGGCTGACGCCGTTTCGGGGGCGGGCCCTTGGCGGGTGCATCGCGGCCCTGGGACTGGGTCTGGGCATGCTCATCATGAAAGCGGACGCGCACATGGTCAACTACACCCGCGCCGCGGTAAAGGAGCTGATCGTCCCGCAGATCGCCGCGGGCAAGCGAGTGTGGTTCGACGGCGGCTGGGGGTTCCGCTGGTACGCGCTGAAAGCCGGCGCCATTCCCCTGGCGACCGGGCAGCCGCTGCCGCTGTCCGGCGACATGCTGGTCTCGGCCCGGCAAGACGCCGGCCCGATGTATCTGGTCCCCAATCGGCAGTTGGTGCGCCTGCTGACCGATTCCACCCCGGGGGGCCGCGTCATGAGCCAGGCGGCTGGTGCCGGCTTTTACTCCAACGGCCCCGGGTTTGGCTACCTGCCCTGGGCGTGGGGCCGCGACCCCATCGAGTCGATTGCGCTCTGGGAGGTCCGCTAGGCCACGTCATGCGCGTCGCCATGTTCAGCAACCTCTTCGCGCCCATCGTCGGTGGATCCGCGACCCAGATCCAGGGGCTCTGCCTGGCGTTGAGCCGGCAGGGCCACCATGCCCTGGTGGTGACCTCGCGCATCGATCCCGCCTGGCCGGAGGAAGAGCTGATCGACGGGTATCGCGTGGTCCGCGTGCCCGCCCTGCGGCTGCCCCAGGTGGCCCTGTCGCTGCACCACCCTTTTTTGAACGCCACCTTGAGCCCCGGGAACCTCCAGCGGGCGGTGCGCCTTTTGCGCGATTTCCGCGCCGATGTGGTCCACGTGCACAACCACATGCTGGACATGGCCTTTTTGGGCATTGCCGCGGCACGCCGGCTGGACCTTCCGGTGGTCCTGACGGTACACACGCCGATCCGCCACACCAACCGGACCTACGACCGGGTGCTCACCACCCTCGATCGCCATCTGCTGGGACCGGGTGTTGTGCGACGGGCGGCGGGGGTGGTGTGCCCGGACGCCGAGGTGGCCCGCTACGTCCGCGACACCTTCGGCGAGGTGCCGGCCCACATCATTCCCTACGGCATCGACGATCTTTCGCAAAGTTCGCCTGCAGAGGTGGCCGCGGTGCGGACAACGCATGGCCTTTCCGAGGGGGACGACGTCATCCTTTCCCTGGGCCACTGCCACGATCTGCGCGACCGTCGGGAGTTGATCGCCGCCATGCCGGGCATCCTCTCGCAGCGCCCGCGGGCCCGGCTGCTGATCATCGGTGACATGATGACCAAGCGCCCGCTGCGGCAGTGTGCCGAGCTGGGCCTGGGGAAAAGCGTCTTGTTCACCGGGTCCGTGTCGCGAGTCGCCCTGCCCAGCTACCTGGCGCTCGGACAGGTCGAGTCCCACTGGTTGACCAACCAGGCGCCGGAGCGACAATCCCTGGGCGTCGCCTCCCTGGAGGCCATGCTGGCCGGCAAGGTGGTCATCGCGGCGGCCAGCGCCGCGGCGTATGGGGAAGGCATCCTCCAGTACGGCACGCACTTCCTCTTCGTCCAGCCGGGTCGTCCCGACAGCCTGGCGGAGCTGATCCTCTCGATGTGGGACGATACCAACCGGGCCCAGAAGATCGGGCGCAGCGCGCGGCAGGTCATGTTGCGGCACTTCGCCTGGTCCGAGGTCTGCGAGAGGACCGTGGCGCTTTATGAGCAGGTGCGTCAAGGCCAAGGCTAAGGGACGAAGGGATGAACGTCATGGACGGATTTCGTCCTTGGTTGTCGACCCAGGTTCCGCTACAATCCTCGCGTCTTATCGAACATACTTCCCCTACAACTTGAGACTTGAGATCCGAGAGGTTCAGATGTACCTACCCAGCATGAAGATCGTGACACTGGCGGCAATGGTCGTGGCGCTCTCCGCTTGCATGAAGGGCGGCGGCGGCGGCGGCGACATGACCGGCACCATGGACCTGAAGGGTTCGCCGGACCTGACCGGGTCTCCCGACCTGACCGGATCTCCCGACCTGACCGGCATGATGGATTTGACAGCGGCAAACGACTTGACCCTCCAGCCGGACCTTCTGATGCAGCCCGACCTGACCATCCTGCCCGACATGCGCCAGCCCAATACCGTCAGCGTGGGGATGGGCGGCATCAACTTCGCGCCGATGATGTTGAACGTCAAGGTGAACGACACCGTGACCTGGGTCTGGGCCAGCAGCGGGCACAACGTGGTCAGCGGGGTCGCCGGCTCGGCGGACAACAAGTTCTGCTCGCCGGCCAACATGAACTGCGCGGCGGCCCCGACGTCGATGACCGGGTTCTCGTATTCGTTCAAGTTCACCGCCGCGGGGACCTTCCCGTACTTCTGCGCCCCGCACGCCGGAGCGGGCATGGTCGGCACCATCGTAGTGATGTGAGCGCCCGCGGCGAAATGACGCCGGGGCCCCTGTGGGCGCTGCTGCTCTTGGGGTGCCTGGCACCGGACCTGGCGCCAAACCCGGCCAGCGAGGTCCCGGTGCCCTTTGTCTCGCGGCTCACCGGCGAGGTCCATGTGCACCAGTTCCCACAGGGGGGCCACGCCTGGGCATCTTTCCTCTCGACCCCCGTGCCGCTGGCGGGTATCAACGGCGATCAACTGGTCAACCTGGAGTTTGCGCCAACCCAAAGGGAGGGCCGCTGCACCCTTTATTTACCGCCTCATTGCACCCCGGCCTGCACCGCGACCGCCCTGTGCCTGGGCCAGAACTCGTGCGTCCCGCTCACACCGCTGCCCGACGTGGATGCCGGCGAGGTGCGGGTCACCGGCAGCTTGCTGCATCCGACCATCCGGCTGTGGTTCGCCGGCCCCGACACCCCGTACGACGCGGACCCGCGCCCTGGAGCGACGCTGCTCTACACGGGGGGAGAGACGCTTCGGGTGGCCGGAGGCACGGGACGCTTCGCCTTCGCCGGGGACATTCCGGCCCCAATGCCGGTGATCGTGACGGCGCCGGACCTCACTCTGCCGCTGCGCTTCTTTCCGGCGCAGGATCTCACCGTCACCTGGCAGCCCGCGGGCGCGCAGCTTGTTTTGCTGCAACTGGTGATCTCGACGGGAGACCGAGGCTCCGGCCACATCCGCTGCCTCAGCCCGGACAGCGGCAAGCTGACCGTGCCACGGGACCTGATGGCGTCCTTGCCCCCGCCGCCGCGCTCGATCCGCTTCGAGCTGGAGCGGGATGAAGAGCGGCTGCTGACCTCCCAAAATCCCGATGTGGGCATTCTGACTCACGCCACCTACACCACTTGGCGCAACGACACGGAGTGACGACGCCTCATTTCATCATCAGCCCGGTCCCGGCAATGGTCCACGAGCGCGGCAGGAAGCGCAGCATGAACATCGTCAGCTTGTTCATCAAGCCGGGGATGAGAAGTCGCCGTCCCCGCAACGCGGCGCGCACGCCCGCTTGAGCCACAGTGCTGGCGCTCATGGTGGTCAGGGCCGCGATGCCGGTCTTGGGATGCTCGGCGACCTCGTGGAATTCGGTGTCGGTCAGGCCGGGACACAGGGTGGTTACGGTGACACCGCTTTTCCGCAGTTCGAAGTGCATCGCCTCCGAGAGCAGAAGGACATACGCCTTGGTTGCCGAGTAGGCCGCGTAGTAGGGCGAGGACTGGAACCCGCCCACCGATGACACTTGCAGGACGCAGCCGCGGCCCCGCGCCCGCATGGTGCGACCGAAGTGCAGGGTCAGCGTGGTCAGCACCAGCATGTTCAGCCGAAGCATCTGCTCCAGCCGGCCGGGCTCGTGGTCCAGGAAGTCGCCGTGCAAACCGAAGCCGGCGTTGTTGGCCAGAAACGACACCGGCTGTCCCAGCACGTCCACCTGCCGGATCAGGGACTCGGCACCGCCGGGCACGCCCAGGTCCTCGGGCAGGACGTGGACCCGTACGCGGTGGGCCGCCTCGATCTTCGCCTTCAGGGCCATCAGCCGATCTGCTCGCCGGGCGGTGATGATGACGTCGTACCCGCGCCCGGCCAGTTCCAGGGCCAGCTCGCCGCCGATGCCGCCGCTCGCACCCGTCACCAGGGCCAGTTCGCGTTGATTGTTGGACCGCGGCGCCTGCGGCGCTTCGCGAGCATTGTCTGTGTTATCGCTCATCATCATCGGTGCGCTCCTTTGACTGCTCTTTTTGTTGCCGATTTTCCTGGTTCGGCGGCGAAAGCGCGCCAGCACGCGTCCCGCGCCACCCGCAGAGTCTCGTCGTTCAGCTTCATGTACCCTCGCCGCTCCGCGTTCACCAGCCCGACAAAGCCGCCCCACACCCACGCGATCAGCACGTCCGGCGGCACGTCCGCGCGAAAGACGCCGCGCTCTTGCAGGTCCACGCACACCTGGAAGATCGGCATCAGCACCTCCCGCTCCAGAGCGCGACTCGGCTCATCCAGGTAGGGGGAGTGGTCCTGCATCTCTAGAAAATGGAAGGCGACCGGCTCGGCACGGGCGAAGGCCACCATCCGCTCCCATACATCGAAGAAGAGCGCCTGTGGGGGCGCGCTCAGTTCCAGGCCCTCTCGCAGCACGTGCTCCATGCGGCGCTTGGCGTCGCGGAACACGTCGTTGACCAGTTCCTCCTTGCTCTCGAAGAAGCGGTAGATGGTGCCAGCCCCGACCTCTGCGCGTTCGGCGACCAGGGGGACCGCGGTGCCGTGGAAGCCGCGCTCGGCGAAGAGCGTCAGCGCCGCGTCCAGGATGCGGCGTCGCTTGTCGGCCTTGCTCTGCGCGATGCGAGAGTCATCGGTCCCTCCGGTCATGGGGCCGAGGTCCGCGACAGCGGCACGGAGGCCCCGAGCACCGCCTGGTACTCAGGCAGCGCCGCGACCTGCTTCTCGAACTCGGGATAGTGGCGCCGCTTGACCTGCTCTTGCATTGCAGCAAGGGTATCATGGGGAATTCGTCGGGAAACCAGATTTACAATCCAGCCGGGCAGCATGCCACCGGGATCGGCGTGGACCTGATATTCGACGCGGGTGAAGGCGCCGCCGTGCTCGGGCCACAGGTACCAGTGCCCGCGCATGAAGGGCATGCGCACGACGCCCTTCTGCGGCGGCCAGCCAGGATGGGTCGTGGAGTTGATCTCCACCCGGGCCTGGTGGGCGGCGGTGTCGAAGATGGTGACGGCGCGGTTGACGACATCGCGATCGGCGACGGGCCAGGGGGCGGAGGTGCGGCTGTAGAAGATCTCGCTGTAGGGGCCGAGTTGCTCAATGCGCGCGTTGGCCGCCGCCTCTTTCATCCACTCCTTGCGGTGATCGGAGTCGCGAAGCACCGCCAGCACGCTGGCCATGGGCGCCTCGACGAGGGCGACACCGCGAAACTCGTGCAGGTTGCTGCCCGCGACCGAGCGGCGATGGACAACGATGCCGTGGTCGTCGCGGACCAGCTCCCACGGACCCTTGTCGCCCGGTGCGGCGGCGGCGGCGAGCGGGACAAGCACGACGGCGAGGATCGGCAAGAGGACCAGCGAGGCATGGCGGCGTGACATGATCGTCTCCTTGGATTCCGATGGGTTCAACGCAGGAATGAATATTCATTCCTATTCGAAATGTCAAGAAGGTTTGCGGTTGGTCCGCAATTTGTGTCAGATTGTCCTCAGGGGATGAGTATGACCTTGCCCACACTCCCTCGTTCGGTCACCTGTTGCAGCGCCTCCCGGGCCTCGGACATCGGGCGCTGCGCCGAGATCAGCGGCTGGATCTTGCCCTCGGCGTAAAGGCGATAGATTTCCCCCTGTGCCCGGCCGATGGCCGCGGGGTCGTGGGCGTTGTACAGGCCCCAGTGCAGCCCCACCACCGCATAGTTTTTGACCAGCACGTGGTTGGTGCGGACCTCGCCGAAGCGCCCGGAGGTAAAGCCGATGATGACGATGCGTCCCTCGAAAGCCACGCACTTGGTGGAGCGATCAAAGACGTCGCCGCCCACCGGATCGAAGATGACGTCGGCGCCATGGCCGGAGGTGGCCTGCTTCACCGCGGCGACGAAGTCCCCGGCGGTATAGTCGATGGCGACCTCGGCGCCCAGCGCGCGGCACGTCGCCACCTTGGCCGCGCCCCCGGCGGTGGCCAGCACCCGCGCCCCGGCGGCCTTGCCCAACTGGATGGCGGCGCTGCCCACCCCCCCCGCGCCCGCGTGGACCAGCAGCCACTCCCCGGACTTCAAGGCCGCGCGCCGGTGCAGGGCGAACCAGCCGGTCTGGTAGGTCACCGTCAGGGCGGCGGCATCGGTGAAGGGCATCTCGTCGGGGATGAGGTAGGTGGTCTTCCTGTCGGCGATGCCGTGGGTCGCGTAGCCGCCGGAGCCGTCCAGCGTCGAGGCCACCCGGGCGCCGACGGGCAATGCGGGGTCGCGGCTCTCGGTGACCAGGCCGGCGACCTCGAAGCCCGGGATGAAGGGCGGCTGGGGCTTGATCTGGTACGTGCCCGCCGTGTACAGGGCGTCGGGAAAATTGATCGCCGAGGCCTTGATCTCGATGCGTACCTGCCCCTCGTCAAGAGGCGCATCCGCGACCTGCTCCCAGACCAGGGAGGCAGGCGGTCCAAAGGCGTGTCCACGCCAGGCATACATGGGAACCTCCTGGGCACGAGCCCTGCCAGGGTGGTAGCCGAGCGGGACCGGCGAGTCAAGGGCTCTGTTCTTACAAAAGCACCCATCACGCACGTACGCGAAGCGCGATTCGCTCCAAAATCCGCTCGCGATCATTGAGCCGCAACAGAAAGACGGTGACGCGTCCCACGGCGGTCAAACCGATGATCTTTCCGTCCTCAAGGTGAAAATGTTCGGCCCATCCATGCTGTCGAGGATGGAAGAGCGGCGCGAGCGCGCCCGTCTCCGGATCAAGCGAGCTGAGATCCGATCCTTTGTACTTTGTACCGGTTGCATGCCAGGCAGGCGAGTGCCAGGTTCTCCATCACGGTCTTGCCGCCATGCTTCACGGCGACGACATGATCGACTTCATGCGCAAAAATGAGACGGGTGCAGCTCGAGCCAGATCCAAGCCCTTCGACGAGGGACTTCAAATCTGCAAACTCCAAAGTGATGTAACGGTCCCCGTCGAGCTCCCGTCGAGATTCTTGAAAGTGATAATGCATCGAATTCCAGTGTCGATTGCGCCCTCATCAGCGGCTTCAGATCGTCTTTTCCGTCGAGAGCAAAGCGATCTCTGCTTTGCACTGGGCCGATCTGCACCCAAATGAGACCTGGGGCTTCAGACAATACTCACATCGACCCCGAGCCCGATCGAGTACCGCGGTCCGAAGGGCGCTGGTAATGTAGTTGGGCGTCATTCAGGAGCGGGAGGCAGAAAGGGCAGGGCACGAGCCTTGATCATCGTGATGAAGTGATCGATGTGCAGGTACTCGTCCAGCTCCTCCGACTCGGCGCGGCTCAACCCTTGCTCGCGCTGCCGGATCAGGAGGTCGCTTGTCCGCTGCTGCATTTCCGAGGTCGGTTCGAAGCGAACGATCTCCGCGGCAGATGGGCTCTGGCTGAGAAAACCGAGGACGTGTTGATAGACTCGATTCGGCAACGGGGACAGCTCTTGCAGGCCACGCGCCAGAACCTCCGGAATCCGCGATGGCATGGAGAGCAGCCGCTCTCCGAGGACTTCCGATACCTGAATGGTAATGTCCATCATCGTTGACATTTATAGCACTTTTCAGGGTGTGCTTCAAATACAGGGGCGGTCCAAAGGCGTGTCCACGCCAGGCATACATGGGAACCTCCCGGGCACGAGCCCTGCCAGGACGGAGAGAGCGCGGCCGTGATCTACATGGAGGATGGGCCGAAATAGAGCAGGGCCTCATCGCCGGCTTTCACGCCGGGATGGAGGGCCAGATTGAGCCGATCTAGCATGCTATTCCATCCAAGGACCGTGGGACCGTCCCAGTCTTCCAGCACTGCGCAGGTACACTCGACTTGCAGGTCCCGCCCCTGATCGGCGAGCAGACGCACTTCGACCCGGTGCAAGAGCCCTTCTTTTACGCCGAACCGTGTTGAGATCCGGACGGGGCCCATCGGAGGTCCAAGGTCTTCACGTATCAGTTCGGCCACTTCCTGGCTGAGGATGGTCCAGGCCGCCCCCGTGTCCAGCAGCGCCAGCTCTGCCGCACTCAGCGAGCCGAGACGACAATACACGCCGATCGCGAGGGTGCTATGGCCCCGCCGATGATTGATGAAGAGTCGAGCAGCCCCGCATGTCCAGGGAGTGAAGTCATTGTCGATGTGCTGGTACAGCATTCCGGTTGCTCAAGCATCTACCTTCATGAAGACCGTTCCTTCGAGCTGACCTCTGGACTTTATCCGATGATGCAGCTCACTGCGTCGGGGGGCTGCGTCAAGCACGGCGCCCTCGCGCAGGGCGACCCATTGACCGGCATATCGGTCAAGCACGTCTCGAACAGCCTCGGCCTGATTCGTGATGCCTTGCCCGCTGGCGCTGTCAGCCACGGAAGCGACCGCCGGGGCCAGCACATGGGTCCATTGAGGCAGATTGATGAGGGCTGCCAGGTCACGGGCCTCATCGATGCGCTCCTCTTCGATAAGCCGTGAGAGTCGTGCAATCTGGGGCGCCGGGCGCTGGGGTTCAGATTTCTCTGCCGAGGCTCCGGTCATCCTCTGCTTCAACCTGAATGCGCGAATCAATCGCTCCAGAGCCTCTTCGACGGAGAGAGACTCCGGCAGCGTGTCCAGGGCTTCGGCGATTTGTCGCTTCGCGGTCATCAGCAGAGATTATGCCACCATCAAGTCAATCGAACCAGACCAGGGAGGCAGGCGGTCCAAAGGCGTGTCCACGCCAGGCATACATGGGAACCTCCCGGGCACGAGCCCTGCCAGGGTGGTAGCCGAGCAGGACTGGCGAGTCAAGGGACCTCAGCCGGCGTGGTCGTCGAGCTGCCCCAGCTCTTCGGCGATGGCGCGATAGACCCCCGGGTGTATCGCCATCCCCAGATGGCTCGCCGGGACGTGGACCTGCCGCGCCGCCGGGTCCAGGCACGATCGCCAGTCGACGATGCCATCGGCGGCGGCCAAGGCCGAAACCAGGTGCTGTTCCACGTAGGACAGGCGCCGAGGATATACGCCCTATGCCCAGGCGGTAGCCAGCGCCTTTGGGCCAAACGCCAGCTTCTGCATGATCATCAAAGAGGGGCAAGCAGGACACGGCGCCGACTTGGTCCACCAGTCGCCATCGTTATTAGGAGGAGGTTCAGACTGATTTTTGGCCCGAAGCTGTCGTGCATAGGACAGGGGAGTTTTCTCGAACTCGACCCAGACTAATACGCGACAATGGGGACAATCTAATGAAGCTGGCGCTAGCGAATCCATGGGTAAAGCTACCGAGGCAATGACTCCTCCGTCAAGCGGTGCGGCCTTGTGGTCTGCGGAGGATCCCGCGGAGCCGATCGGCAGGCGACCGATGAAATCCAGCCAGTGCTTCCGTCAAATCCAGCCACCCCGTTTCAAATCCAGCCAGTCCACT
>JBBRLA010000143.1:0-14488 GCA_038231615.1 Polyangia bacterium
CAGAAAGAGCACCCCGAAGTGGCCGCGTACGAAGGTACCGACGGGAAGGTTTGCGGGAAGATCGACATCGAAGGTCAGGTTGCCGCTCTTGGCCTTGGGGAAGTCCTGCCCGGCACCGTCGTGCGTGGCCCGGGTGAGCGCGGCGTTGCCGGCGGCGCTGAAGTCGAGCGGCAAGACCTGCGCCGCGAAAAGCGTCGAGACGCCGGTGCCGCGGGTGTAGATCAGGTCGGCGATGGTTTCGGCGATGGTTTCGGTTCCGGGGCCGCGCGTGTAGATGATCTTGTACGAGGTGGCGATGCCGCGCACCTGCACGGTGTCGAAGTCCAGGGAGAAGGTGCCGCCGATGCTGCCTGAAAGGGTGTTGTCGGCGGCGCCGCAGGCGGCCAGGGAAAGACCAAGGATAAGGACGCCGGCGGCTTTTGGCTCAATCTTCCTTGGCATATTTCACCGTCGCCTTGAAGTCCCCGAGCTGGTGGTCGAAGACGAAACACTGATACAGGATGCCGGCCTTGCCCGCGCCGTCCAGCGCCAGCGAGACATACGCCCCGCAGGCCGCGACGCCCCCATCGTCCACGTTGGTGGCGATCCAGGTGCCCGTGTCGTCCCTGCGGGCCACGCGGACGGCATCGCTCATCGGGTCGCAGCCCTGTCCGCCGTTGTACGGGCCGCATTTGTAATAGCCGACGACGGCGTGGTCGTTGGCGTCGTAGCTCAGGCTGGCGGCACGACCGACATCGCCGTCGTGGTCCACCACCTGGGTCTTCCAGGTGCCGCCGCTGTCCCTGGATTCTGCGAGGCGCAGGACCTTGAGGGTGGTGTCGTAGAAGGCCACGCCGATCATGCCGCTTTTGGGGGCCACGGCCACCGAAGGCGCGACCGAGCCGCCCCCTTGCAGTCGCGAGAAGGTCCACTTCTTGTCCCCGGTGCGCACGGCTACGTTGACTCCGCCGGTGCCGTAGCCGCTGTAGGCCAGCACCGGGCGCTCGGCTGGGTCCAGGGCCATCGAGTTGTAAAGTCCCGCCCCGGCGTTGTCGACCTCATCGCCCAGGACGAAGCTGCCGCCCTTGGCCGAGGCAAATTCGAGGTCGGCCTTGGAGAAGTCGTTGTCGGCGAAACCGAAATGGACGTCCTGCCAGGCCACGTAGACCGCGCCGGAAGCGCCGATGGCCAGGGCCGACCAGGCACCGACCACGTCGCCGGACTTGTCGACCGCGCCCGCCACGGCGCCGGGCCGATCGACCACGCCGGAGGTGGCGGTGGACACGTCGGCCACCGTGGTCAGTCCCCAGGCGGCCCCGTCGAAGCGGCCGAGCATGGCGTCGGAACCGCCGCAGAAGTTTGCCCCGGGCTTGCCTCCCTGAAAGACCACGGCGGGACGGCCGGTTTTGGGATCGAGGGCGGCGCCGATCCCGTTGGGCTCGACCAGGGCCGTTCCATTGACGGTCAGGCGGGTGTAGCCGCTGCCGCCGGGGACGGCGTGGAACAGCGTGGCCGGGTGGTACTTGCTGCTGTTGCCGCCCAGGTTGCAGTTCATGTCGGCGCCGACGCCCAAGTAGAACATCTGGGGTTTGCCGGCCGCGTCGAAGACCAGGGCGACGCCAGCGCCGGTGGCATCGGAATCGACGGTATCGACGGTGAAGTGGGGCCCGCCGGGGCCGGCGTCCGCCATGTCCGGTAAGGGGCCGATCATGTCGGTGCCGGCGGTGCCGTTGCCGCAGGCGGTACCCAGAAGAAGGCAGGAGGCGAGGAAGGGTCGGTTCATGCTCATCCTTTGGCTCATGTTCATCCTCAAACTCCGGCTCCGGCTCAAGCTACGTGCCACAGTTGAAGGGCGCCTGCTTGCACAGGGTGGAGCAGCCGTCCATGACCTTGTTGACGGTGAAGCTGTACGTGGTGCCGATGTCCCATTTGGGACCTCCGCCTTTGAGCAGGTCCGATACCCAGAAGTAATACGGGCCGGCGAACCTCTTGGAGGCATAGAAGCAGTCGCTGCCGCCGAGCCCGCCGAAGACCGTGTCGGTGACCCGGGGGTTGCTCGCGAGCCGGGTCATCGGCTCCGCAGGCCAACCCGCCACCAGCTTGCCTCCGTCGGCCACCTGGACCTGGTAGGTGAAGTAGACCGGCGAGGGGCCGGAGGTCCCGTAGGTCACGCTCAAGGTGCAGTCGGCCATGGGGCATGGGTGGTCGAGGACGTAGTAGTCGCGGTCGCGCTCGTAGCCGATCTTGCTGGTATAGGCGGTGCCCAGGACGATCTTCTTGGCCCGGGTCTTCATGAGATTCAGGTCGCTCTGGAAGTCGTAGGGGGTGTAGAAGTTGTCCGGCTCGGAGACGTCCTGATCCAAACGGATGGCCAGGTTGTATGGGCTCTGGAAGTCGTAGCTCTGGCCCATGAAGTCGCGCACGGCGATGTAGTAGGTCCCGGCAGCGACAAGCGGCTGTGCGGTGCGGATGCTGGCGCCGGTGCCAACGGCGCTGTCCTGCTGCTTGGCGAATTGCACGGCGCCGCACACCTTCTCGGGCAGGCACAGGGAGGAACCGGTGCATTTGTGGGCCGCGTTGTCGCACTGGTTGCCCAAATATTCGCAGTCGTTGTTGTTGCCGCAGCCGCGGCTGAGAAAGAGGCAGTCGTCGTTCTTCGTGCAGGGGGAAGTCATGTCGGGATAGACCAGGACCACCTGTGGGCGCAGGGTCTGGCCTCCGCCGCCCCAACTGGCGTTCACGTCCACCACCGCGGGGCAGGCAGGGCTGACGCCGGAAAGGGTCAGCTTGTACCAGTCCACGTCGGCGCGCGAGGCCAGATAGGCCGACTTGCCAAAAGAGGCTCCGCCCCCGCAGGCCCACGATCCCAGGGGCGTGGAAGTGGCAGGGGTGTCGTTGCGGGTCGGACGGTCGTTGCCATCCGGCTCGGCGAAGGACCGGACCTTGAGGATATAGGGGGTATGGGCGTCGGAGCCGGTGTCCGCCTGGTCGCCGATGATGAGGTAATAGGTGCCCGCGCCCGGGGTGGCCTCGGCGCCGAGCAGGCGGGTCGGGGTGCGCCCGTTGGGCACAGCGTTGCTGATAATGAAGCGCATCTGGCCATCGACCAGGGTATATTTGAGGTTGAGATCGGGCGTGGCCGCCGCGGTGGTCAGGCTGATATCGAGCAGGGTCGAGTCGGGAAGGGTGATCTTGAAGAAGTCGCGGTCGCCCTTGCAGGCGATGGAGCCGGTCTGGTCGGCCCCGGTCAGGGCCACGGCGCCGTCGGGCCCGTTGTTGGCGGGCTCGTTGGGGTCGGGGTTTTGCAGGGTGGTGTAGCTCAGGGTGAAGGGATTGCGGGTGTCCTGGGCGTCGTCGCCGTAGCTCTGGACCTGGATGAAATAAGTCGTGCCGGTGGTGGGCACGCAGTGGGTGAAGCGGACGCTCTGCTGCCCTTTTGGGGCCATCGGCGGCGGCGGTTGGTCCACGGGCATCATCAGGGGGTCGGACTGCCGCAGGGTGTACGTCAACCGCACCGCGGTAAGCGGCGTATTGTTGTGCAGGTCAACCGCCACCAGGGGATGGCCGTCGGGGACGGTGATGCGATACCAGTGCTGGTTGCGCACCGGGCACAGGTAGCCGGTGGCCGGCGTCCCTTCGGGCAGGTCCGTTGCGCTGGTTGCGTCCACGTTGGTGTTGCCGGGACAACCCTGGCCGTTGTTGTTGCCACCGTCGCCGCCGTCGCCGCCGTCGCCGCACCCGGGCGTCATCACGAAAAGGAGGGCCAGGGCGGAAACCAGCGAGGAGGGCCACTTGTGTCTCATCATAGAGGTGTGACTCCGCTGAAAGATTCAGGGCCCCACGCATTTGAGCGGCTGACCCGCGGGGTGCCAGGCGTCCCGCGGCAGTTCGATCCGCCCATTGGGAGGGAGCTTGTCGCCATTGTTGAAGTAGCGGGCCTGCACGCACGCGACCTGGTAGGTGCCGTTCTCCTTGGCGTCGTCGAAGGGGACCTCTCCGGCCCACAGCAGGATGCGGTTCCACCCCCCGCGCCGGTCCATCGGATCCATCGGATTTGGGCCGGTGATGCCGCCGGGCAGCGTCTCGACCAGGGAAATGTTGTCGGTGGTGATATCGAAGCAGGGGCGCGCGGCCTCCTGCGGGTTGCCCAGCATGGCGGGGTCCACTGCCTGCGTCCGCCGGGTGTAGCGCTGGGCCAGGTCCGAGCGGTTCTGCGCGTCGGGGCGCCCGGCATCGGTATGGGCGATGACCTCCAGTTGGTTGCTGGTGCCGTCCTGGTCGGTGTCCTCGATGACGTCGGCGTGGGTCGGGTCGGTGCCGGCGCGCAGCTCGACGCCGTCGGGCAGGCCGTCGCCATCGGTATCGGCAAGGAAGCGGCTGGTCCCGAGGAAGCGCTCCTCGCAGTTGAGCACGCCGTCGCCATCGGTGTCGCCGCGGTCGTCGGGGAGGGCGCAGTCGGCGTCGTCGGGATTGAGAGGATCGAAGCCGGAGGTGCGGAAGCGGTATTCGAGCAGGTCCGAGAAGCCGTCGCCATCGGTGTCGACCGACAGGGGGTTGGTGCCGATGGCGCGCTCCAGGTCGTCGGGCAAGCCGTCCCCATCGCTGTCCACAAGGAGGGCGCCGCCCCCCGGGAAACCGCCCATCGGGCTGGTGGTCAGGGGCACCGCCAGGAAGCTCTTCAGGGTGAAGGCCCGGCGCAGCGAGGCAATATCGAAGCCGATGAAGTTGATCGACTCGCCATTGGGGAAAGAGCGGTAGAGCCCCTTGCCGCGCATGGCCATGGCCTTCAGCACGACCTCTTGCTGGAGCTTGACGAAGTCCGGTTGGTCGGTGGCCAAAAGGGCCGAGTGGACCTTGATGCTCCCGACGCCGAAGACGTCGCGCAGGGTCTCCAGGTCGCCGACCACCTGGGTGATGGTCTGCTGGTTGTTGTAGTCCCCGGTGGACGGATCGGGCAGGCCGTCGGACATGAAGATGACCAGGTAGCGGCTGCGGGCCAGGGAGACCTTGTCCCCTTGCTTCAGGTCATCGGATACCAGCTGAAAGGTGGCGTCCATCGCGCCCTCGTAGTCGGTGGTGCCGGCGGCGATGTTCAGCTCGACCAGGGCGCTGACGAACTTGCCTTCGTTTTGGTGGGTATCGGGGAGGAAGCAGGAGCGGCCCATGTCGCAACTGGTCAACACGTTGGCCGAGGCGCCGAACTTGACCACGGCGATATCGACCCCGGGCTGGTCCTGGAACTTCTTCACCACCTCCCAGATGGCCCGGGACCTGCCGGTGGTCTGGGTCGGGTCGGGCTGCTTTGGATCGACGGGGTCGCTGATGTCCATGGAGCCTGAGGTGTCCATGACGAAGACGATCTTCAGTGGGAAGATGACCTCCCCAGGCGTGTTCAGGCACACGGTGGTGTGGATGCTCAGCCGGTTGTCCAGGGGGGCCGCCTGCTCCGGCGGGCGCTGGACAAGCTGCGCGTCGGAGCAGCCCGCTAAGAAGGCAGCCCCCAGGAGCGCGATGGGCAACAGAAGGGCGGATCTGTTCACGGCGATAGAAGCTCCTGTGTGGACCGCGCGCCGGTCATGGGGCCACGGGCGGGCTCACCTGCACGCACTGCCCCTTGGGATCGAACGCGGCGGCGTCGTGAAGATCAGTCTCCTTGAGGACCAGTTGCCCGGTGGCCGGGAGCTTGTACATCGGCGCCAGCCACACCGGATCGATGCAGGCCACCCGCCAGTGCCCCGAGTCATGGGCGCCGGAGTCCCTGGGCGCCTGGCCGAAGTAGAGGAAGACGCGGTTGACGCCGCGGCTGGCCGAGCCCTTCTGCCCCAGGGTCGAGACCAGCTCGATGTGATTGGCCGTGAAGTCATAGCAGTGCCGCTGCCCGGAGTTCTCGCCGCGATCGACGATAGAGTAAGAGGCGCGGTGGTCGCGGTAAAGGATCGGATCGACAGCCAGGGGATCGGTGTGGGCGGCGAACTCCTGGAGGTTGAAGACGCCGTCGGCATCGCTGTCGATGGCGTCGTCGGGCATCAGCGGGTCGGTGCCGTAGCGGACTTCCAGCCCGTCGGGGATATGATCGCCGTCGGTGTCGGTGAGGCGAGGATCGGTGCCGACTACGGCCTCCTCGCAATCGAGCAGGCCGTCCCCATCCAGATCCGAGCGATCGATGCACGGGAAGAAGGGCTTGCTCGGGTCCTTGGGGTCGAAGCCCCGGGCCATGCGTTGCAGCTCGAAACCGTCGGAGTAGCCGTCGCCATCGGTGTCCGCCTGCAACGGGTCGGTGCCAAGTTTGTACTCGTCCTCGTCAGAGATGCCGTCGCCATCGGTATCGACCGCGTAGCCCGTGGGCGTGGGGATGGCGTTGCTGTTGAACGCCAGGACCTGCGCCAGCCCGAAGGGGCGCAGGATTGCCGAGTAGTCGACCTTGGTGAAGTTGACGTCGTCCCCTTTATAGAAGTCCGCAAAGGTCCCGTTGCCATGCTCGGTGGCCATCTTGAACAGGAGGTCGCGGGCGTCCTCCGGCTTGTAGCCAAACTGCCCGGAGGTGGTGTCGTTGGGATCTCGCAGCCAAACGGTATGGAAGCGCATGTCGCCCACGGAGTATACGTCGCGGAGGCGCATGATCTGGTCGACCTTGGCGAAGATTTGGTAGGGCAGGTTATAGTCCTGGCAGGTCTTCAGCTCAGGGTAGGCATCCTTGGCGTACTGCGGAAGGGTGCTGCGGTCGGCGCAGACAGGCTGCTGCTGGGCGTTGGCGCAGTCCGAGTGGCACTGGGGGTTGGGCCAACCGTCAGACAGAAAGATGACGACGTACTTGCTGCGGGTGCGATCCGCCGGGGAGCTGGCGAGCATATCCGTTTCGAGCAGGCGATAAGTGGCGCCGAGCGCCCCCTGATAGTCGGTGACGGCATCGCGGATGGTGATGGCATCGATGGCCCCCTTGGGGAGCTGCGAGCCTTGGAAGAAGTGGGCCTGCGCGCCGAGAGACTGGCCGGTCACATGATCGAACATATTGTTGTCGGCGACCTTGTCGGCGCTGTTGACACGGACGATGCCATTGAAGGTGATCACCGCGAACTTGACGCTGGGGTTGCTTGCCAGGCGGTCCTTGAGGCTGTTGACGGCGTCTTTGATGCGCTTGTTCGGGTCGGTGAACTGCATGCTGCCGGAGGCATCGATCACAAAGAGGATCTTGACCGGGTAGTTGGTCGACTCCGGGGCATCGGTACACAGGCTGCCCGAAAGGCTGAGCAGGTTGTCTATAGGGGGCGGCTGGTCTCGGTCCTTCGGCTGGAGGTTGGAGTCCGAACAACTCGCGAGTGTCAGGAGAAGGCCAAGCCAGACCTGGAGAGACGGGGCCGAACGGGCCCCGCCTCTCTCAAAAGAACGGCGCGCTGGACCGGCCCTGCCGGCGATCGCCGGAACAACGCTGTCCAGGTCGCCGCACTTCACTGGGCGGCGCTCCTCTCGGAGCAAACCCGCTGCCGGCGCCGCAGCCTGGCCCAAAGACCAGCCCAAAGACCAGCAAAGAGCAGCATGCCAAAGGCAGCGGTGACCGAGGTCGCCCGGCCCGCGGCCCCGACTGCCGAAGCGGAGCAGCCGCCAGCCAGGGAGTCGCCCTTGGCGCCGAGGGTCACCTCATATACCGAGGCGCGGGGCCAGTCGGGGTTCACCGAGTCGGCGAAGACCTCCTCGGCGCTGACCTTGAGCACGTACCGGCCCGGCACGTCGGGGGTGAACGTGGCGATGCGATCGGCTTGATAGTGCATCTCCCAAAGAGTAGAGAAGGCCATCGCGCCCTGGGGGTTGTCCACGACCGCCTGGCTGCCGTCGGGGCGGCTGGCTACGGTCCAGGTGTAGCGCACGGCGATGTTCTGGCGGTTGGTGAAGAGGCGCAGGCGGACGGGGCGGCCGGTCACCGGGTCGTCCTCGGCCACCACCTTGCCCTGGGGATCAAGGAAAGGCAGCGTCGGCGAGTAGACCTGGAAGGTGTTGGTCGGGTCGAGGCAGGCGCCCTTGTCCTGGCGCTGGATGACGAAGCAGTACTTGTGATCGCACGCGTCGCCGACCCCGTCATTGTCGGCGTCCTTCTGGTCCTTGTTGGCCACCATCGGGCAGTTGTCGATGTTGTTGGCCAGGCCGTCATAGTCGATGTCGGTATTGCAGGCGTCGCCGCGGTTGTCGGTACCGCGGACGGGCAGGGTGCGCTTCTGGTCGGGGTTATAGACACCCGGGCAGTTGTCCTTGGCGTTGTCGATGCCGTCCTTGTCGGCATCGTAGTCGCAGGCCTGGCCGGCGAAGCCGTCGGTCTTCTGATCGGGGTTGTAGATGAGCGGGCAGTTGTCGATCGCGTTGGGCACGCCGTCCCCGTCCATGTCCGGGTTGCAAACATCGCCCAGGTTCTTGCCGCTGTGGGTGTCGTGCATCTCCTGACCCGGGTTGGGCACCAGCGGGCAGTTGTCCTTGGCGTTGGGGATGCCATCGCTGTCGGCGTCCGGGTCGCAAACATCGCCCAGGCCGTTGCCGTTCACGTCGGACTGATCGTAGTTCGCCACCTGCGGGCAGTTGTCGCAAGCGTCGCCGCGCCCGTCTCCATCCGAGTCGAGCTGGTCGTGGTTCTTGGTGTACGGGCAGTTGTCAATGGTGTCGGGCACGCCGTCCGCGTCGAAGTCGTCGGTGTGCTGGTAGGTCTTTCCATCGTCGGTGTTGTTCACCAGAACGCTGCCCCCGCCGCAACCGCAACCGCCACCGCCCGACTGGCGCGGAGTGCCACACCAGCCGGTTGAGCACTCGTCATTCGGCGGGGGGTCGGCATAGCTGCTGCTGGCCGAGCCGGCCAGGCAAAGGAGCGTCGCAGCGAAAAGACCCAAGGTGTACCTGGCATGACTGAGTACCGTCATGATGATGATTCCTCCGTTCTTGGCCATGGTACAAGCCAGAACCGGGCCAATGAAGGGCCCTTTTTCAAAGTATGGGAATGCTTCATTTTATATTCCACACAGAAGGCATCTTCGCCTGTCGATTGGGGGAGGCTGCCCCCAGGACCAGGCACCCAGAGGGGCTTCCAGCCACCTCATGCGCCAGTGCCTACGTCTTCTGATCGAACGCAAACTCATATCTTGGCAGGGTGAACCTGACTACCTTTCAGCATCCAGAGACAATGAGATCATTGAGACCAAAAAGGCTTGACCTGCCTTGCAGTGGAAGTGAAAATGCGAAGCATCGTGAGGTATTTATTCTGACGCTTGCGGGAGTACGTACGGGGCATCCTACAGGGAACCCCGGCCGCATCAAGTCGATCTGCAGAGGATGGATCACCGCGGCCCTTCGCGCTTCGCGCTTGACCCACGGCCTTGCGTGCATGGCGTTGATCTGGACAATGGCCGCCTGCAGCGACTCGCAGCTCTACCGTGGAACGGGTGTTGGCTTCCAGAATGACCGCCTGGCTTTGTCGGGCCACTTCTGCTCCGTCGATCCGGCACAGCAGCGCTTTCCGGTCAAGGTCCTCTTCTTGGTCGACACCAGCTCTATCTTGCAAGGGCTCGATCCAGACTATAACTACGCCCGCGCCGTCGATGAGGTAATCCAGCAGTTCATCAACTCGCCCAAGGGCAACTATACTTTCGGCATCATCGGATATGGTGGGCGGGCGCGGCTCCTCTCCGGCGGCACGGACGGCATTGCCTTCAGCAGGCAGCCGGCGCTGCTACAAAACGCGATCCAGCTTCTCCGCTTGCCGGAACCTTGCGTGGGGACTCGATGCCGCGACATGCAGGGTGCGCTCAGCCTGGCGGCCAGCCTCATCTCGGGTGATTTGCTGGCAGCCTCGACGGGCGAGGTGGCGCGTACGCGCTACGCGATCGTTCACTTTGCCGCCGGCCCTCCCGTCCCACGGGTCTTCAAGTGCCAGTGCGACATGGCCGGCGATCCGATGTGCAAGACGCCGGACAAGGGCTGCGAGCAAAGCATCTATGTCGATCAGCTCAATGCGCTGACCGACCAAGTCCGGCTGCGCGGGGCGCCCGAACTGCGCTACCATACCTTTTACTTGCGCGACGTGAAAGCGAACCTGCTGACCGAGAACCAGGACACCATCGAACTCCTGCAAAAGCTTTCCGCGGCAGGCAATGGCGCCTTCGACTGCCGCACGGCGCAGAACCTGCCGGATTGCAGCAAGTCCCCAGATCCGGCCACGTGCAACCGCCAGGCGATGCTTTGTCCCTTCGGCGTGACCACTCTCCTCGGGTTTTCCCTGGACTCCACACAGCGCCCGTTTTTGATCAAAAAGCTTGTGGTGGCCAACCTGAACACCCTGGCCACTGCCGCGGGACCGGTCTTGGACAGCGATCAGGACGGCCTCTCTGACGATCAGGAAATGCAGTTTGGCACCCGTCCCGACCTGGCTGATACCGACGGTGACGGCATCGGGGATCTGGTCGAGATCCGTCTGGGTCTCGACCCCCTTACCCCAAACCCTCCCCCGGGCGCGTGCTTCGGCATCGACTTCTCGCAGGTCGCCACGCAACCGCTGGCGGACAGCGATGGCGATCTCTTGAACGACTGCGAGGAGCGCCTTCTCGGCACCGATCCCAACCTCGCCGACACCGATGGCGACGGCCTGCCAGATGGGCTGGAGTTTCGCGCCGGGACCAATTACGCACTCTCCGACTACCTGCTGCCTCCCTACGACCACGACGGCATCGCCAACGGCGACGAGGTCCGGCAGCACACCGCGCCAACGGAAGACGATACCGCCGATGCACTGGGCCGTGCCTACTACTACGAGGAGCAGGACGAGGGCGTCAAGGACTTGCCCTACGCCAGCCAACCCATGGCGATCACCGGTGTGAGCATTCTGGACGTCTCCGCGGGGGCGACGCCCGGTGGCGGCAGTCTCCGCTTCCTGGCAGGTCCGTTGAATTGCGACATGACTTTCCCGGGGCCCCGATCTGCCAGTCAGGACGCCGACTACAAGGCCTGCCAGAGTTGCCCGGAGTGCTCCGCCCTCGCCTGGAAAGACCCCGGCGACTGCGATTTCGGCCCGGCAGTTCTCGTGAGTCCGAAGGCCATCCGGCAGCGCGGCGGATTGTCGCTGACGCTGGAATCGCATTCGGTGAATGGGCAATGCACCCTGGCGGGCCAGCCAATGCCACCTTCGATGAGCGACTTCCGGCTGATCGTCCGCATCGAGAACCCCGATATCCTACGCCGAACCAGCGTTGATGAGACCACCGTCATCGGGACGGCGCTGCGCGCCTGTGAAAGCTACCAGGTCCGCAACATCAGCCTGCTCACGTCCCTGCCTGACCAGACCCCAGGCAGGCAGACCACCAAGAACGGGATCAACAACGTCTATGTTTTCTTTGGTCAAGGACCCGATGGGCAGCTCACCGCACCTGGGATCTTCAGCACAGCGCTCATCCAGGTGCGCTACGCGCCCCCCGCCAAGCGCGAGCCGGCGGACCCGGATCTGCTCCTGCAACAGGGTGACTTCGTGGTGCAAGGTGGCCCGTAAGATCGCGCTGATCCTCGTGCTGATCCTGCTGCTGCCGCAGACACCGGTCGTCCATGGGCAGCGCAAACCGGCGGCCGGGAAGTCCAAGAAGGTGACGCGGCCGGGCAAGGCTCGCCCGTCGGCCAGGGCACATCCACCCAGCGCCACCCAGCTTCCCGCCCCGGTACCAGCGCCAGCGGCGGTGCGCCCATTGGAAGAAGTGAAGCCGCCGGCGAAGGCCGAGGACGATCGCGAACTGAAACGCGGTGAGCGGGTCGAGTTCGACGGCCGCCTTATCGAGGGTCAGACTGCCGCGGCAGGGGCCATCTACCTCTTCGAGCGCCTGCCCAGCGAGCTGCGTAGCATGGTCCTGGAACGACAGGGCTACCGCCGGGAAGAACTCGAGACCCTGTACCCCAACGGGACTCCTCCGAGCGAGCGACGGCCCATGGGCCCACCTGGCCCGGGTGCTGCTTCCGGCGAAAAGGCATCAGGTCGATGAAGGCGGCGAGCACTTCATGACCGTCCTGGAGATCTTCCTCTTCCGCGGCGAGCAGTTGCTGGGCTCACGGGTTTACTCCGAGTCGAACATCACCATCGGCCGGGGAAGCACAAACTTGCTCACGCTGGATGACCGCCAGGTCTCGCGCCTGCACGCCACCATCGTGGTCGATGGGGCTCGCTTGATGATCCGGGATGAGGGCAGCCAGATCGGGACGTTCCTCAACGGCGAACGCATCAAGGAAAGTACCTTCCGTGAGACCGACTCGCTGACCATTGGTACCTTTCGCCTCAAGATTGCCCGGCGCTCAATGCGCTCGTCTCTCGATTTCCACGACGACGAACCCACCGAGGCAGGGCAGCGACGGCTTCTGGCGCAACAGGAAGCGGTGCCGAGTGTCCCGGCCCCTCCACCCGTCCAGGTCGCGCCCTCGGTTTTGGCCGCACTTCCAGTCCCGGCCGGCGCCGCCCCGCCCTCGCCACTCGGCGAGACGACTGCGCTCATTAACATCGACCCAGCCCCTCCTCCCTCTGTCGTTGTCCCATCGGCGCACCGGACGGCTGCGGATTCTCCCCGCGAAGAGCTGATCGCCGGACTCGAAGACCAGTCTCAGATTTACCTCTTGCTTCCGTCCGGGTCCCCTGCCGGCGCCATCCCCAGGGCGGCATCCGGGTCGGCCGCCTCCGGCCCGGCGCCGACGCCTGCGCCAGCCGCGAACAGACTGGAAACCGAGTTCGCCGAATTCGTCGATGACGCTGCCACCATCCATCGGTCAGGAGGTCCCCCGGCCCAGGTGCCGCCGGCCGGGGCGCCCGCCTCCTTGCCTACCATGCGCATCCCCGTACTGGACATCGAGAGCGCAAGACCAGCTGATGCCGTGAGGGTCGCCGCCTGGGACGAAGCCGAGGACGACGACGACGACGCATTTGAGCCGAGCTTCTCCCTTTTGGACCTCCTGGACAAGGACCCGGTGACCCAGGAGGGCGCCACCCTGCTCCAGCTCGAGATCATCCATCACCGTGAGGGGCGCATCATCAATGTGCACCAGATCTCCAGCAAGACCAACTTCCCGAACACTGGCCGCCGTCTGGTCCGCTTTGAAGGAGACAGCCGCGCCCAGCTCGCCGTCACCGAGGAGGTCAGCGGCATCGTCTACCTGAACAGCCGGGCCATCCCCCTGGAAGAGATCCGCCGCGGTGCCAGGGACCGCAAGGGAGTGGCCCTCCTGGAGATGCGCGAGGGCGATCAGGCCGCCGTCGTCCTCACCAGGCCCGCATCTGCCGCGACCCAGATCCTGGCCAACGAGTACCACATCCGCTTCGTTCGCGTGCCCGATATCCGCCTGCGAAAAGCCGAGCAACTCTCGGTCCGCCTGTTCTCCACCGCGTCCGGCTATGGCTGGCTCTTCGGGGCCGTCGCCTTTCACATGCTCATCCTTTTCGGGCTCTCGCTGCTGCCTTCTTCAGACCCGGAGGCCGCTGCCGAGGAGGCCCGCTTCGCCGAGGTCTCGATGAAGGCCATTCAGGTCGAACCGCCTCCCCCGGAGGTCAAGGCGCCCGAGCCGGAACCGGAGATCAAGCCTGAAGCACCCGCCCCTCAGCGGTTGCTCAAGCCGACCAAGATGATCCGCGCCCGAAGCCGCGCCGCGCCTCGGCCCACGGGTGCCCAAAATGCGCTGGCGGCCCTCGATATGCTGAAGCCGGCGGACACTGCCTCGCCTCTCAAGGACGCGGTCTCCAACATCAGCGCGGTTTCGGTCCCCGCCGACGCGCGCTCCCGCTTCAAGGTCGGTGGCGCCATCGGCAAGCTGCCGCTGGGCGAGGTCCGGGTCAGCACCGCCGGCGTGGCCCGCGATGCCACCAGTTCCAGCCGGGAACTGCTCAGCAAGGACAACGTCGGGGCCTTGAAGGGCGCAGGCGGCAGCGGCAACGTCCGTGGCATCGTCAAGCAGACGCAGAACCAGCTTCAGGCGGCGGGTTCCGGCAGGCTTTCCCGAGCGCAGATCCAGAAGGTCATCAATGAGCACGTGGCGCAGGTCCAGGCGTGCTACGAGAGGAACCTTATGCGCGACCATTCCCTTTCCGGCAAGATCACCTTTGACTGGGTCATCGCACCCACCGGATCGGTCGCTTCCGTCCGGGTGCGCTCTTCAACCATGGCGGGTTCCTCCGTGTCCACCTGCATCTTGCAGGAGATTCGGGGCTGGATCTTCCCCACTCCCGAAGGGGGCTCCGTGGCGGTCACCTATCCATTCATCTTCAGCGCCCAAGGGTTCTGATGCGACGGGAAACATCCACTCTCCTGGGCCTCTTCGCCATCCTGGTCGCCGTCCCCGCGTGGGCCGACGAGGCCGCCGAACCATCCCTGGCGCCGCCGGGACCGGTGGTGCAGAACCGCGCGCACGCGCTTCATACCGAGTTGTATCTCGGCGGGGCCCTCCTGCCCACCGACGCCCTGAGCAAGGAGGGCGGCGGCGTCTTCGGCATCACCTACCACTTCAATGACCTTCTGGCCTG
>JBBRLA010000144.1:0-14401 GCA_038231615.1 Polyangia bacterium
CTCCCAAGGAGCAATTTTTGTCCCAATACCTGATTGATCGATCTTGGCGATTCTGGCAGGCCTGCCAGAATCGCCAAGATCGATCAATCAGGTATTGGGACAAAAATTGCTCCTTGGGAGGGCATTGTAGGGTCAGCGGCGGCCTCGTGTCCATGTTAAACTCCCCATGGGCGGATGGTCTCGCTAAGCCAGCCCATCACCTGTAGATCGCCCGGCTCCTTGACTTATGGGGGGGGCGGGAGTATTTCCCGAGAAAAGGTATGGCCTCAACCACGGACTCACGAACCAAGCGTCTGCTCGACTTGGTGGTGCTCTTGCTCGACGTCAAGCACCCGGTGCCGTTCACCGAGCTGCGCGACCAGTTCTCCGAATACCGCACCACCAAGCCCGAGGCCGGGCAGCGGGCCTTCGAGCGGGACAAGGCCACGCTGATCGAACTCGGGGTACCGATTCGCTGGATCGGCCCCGAGGAGGACAACGATGCCCCCCCCGAGGGCGGCTACATCATCGACCGGCAGAAGTACCGCCTGCCCGAGGTGACCCTGTCCGCCGACGAGGTCGCCGCGCTGGTGGTCACCGCCTCGGCGGCCCGGCACCAGCCGGAGTTTCCCTACCGCCACGCCGCGGACATGGCGGTGCGCAAGCTGATGTTCGACCTGGCCGGCGTGCGCGGCAAGGGACGGCGGCCGCTCCCGGCTTCTGTCGGGCCCGGCAATGGCGTGCCCGGGGCGACGCCCGAAGGGGGCGCGGCGGATGTCCTTTTGCACATGCCGTCGACGTACCGTTCCCGCTCGCTGGGCGAATACCTCCAGCACCTGGAGGAATCGGTTCGGCTGCGCAAGCGCGTGACCCTCCAGTACGACATCCACCGATCCAACCTTCCCAGCGAGGCGGGCGGCGAAGGGGAGGGCGAGGGGACGGGCCCGGCGAGCGGCCCGGGCATTGGGCAGCCTCCGCGACGGACGATCAGCCACCCGCCGCTGCCCTCGGCGCCACGCCCGGTCGCGCGGCCGGAGCGGCAAGAGCGGCAAGCTCTGGCCGGCGTCCCCCAGCCGGTCCCCCCATCGGTGTCGGAGAAGTGGTACGCCACCCCCGGGAGCAAGGACGGGACCGTCGGCAAGGAGGGCCTGCGGGACGTCGATCCCTATGGCCTGGTCTACCGGCAGGGGGCGTGGCTGCTGGTCGGCTACTGCCACCTGGCCCGGGCGGTGCGGCGCTTTCGGGTGGACCGCATCCTGGACCTGAAGATCGCCCCCAAACCCAAGAGCCCCGACTTCGACGTGCCGGCGGACTTCTCTCTGCAGGAACACGGGTCCTTCTCGCCGTGGCGTTTTCGCCGGGAGGAGCCGGTGACCGCGCGCCTGTGGGTCAGCACCGAGACCCCCTGGGTGGCCGAGGAGGACTTTGGCGCCGCCACCCGCCGGGTCTCGGTCGCCGACGGCGGCGTCGAGGGCACGGTGGTCGAGTTCTCGTGCAGCAACCCGGAATACCTGGTCACCCGGGTGCTCGGCGCAGCGGGGGCGTTGCGGGTGCTGGCCCCACCCGCCCTGCGACGGCGCATCGCCGAGGCCGCCGCCGCAGTGGCGCGACGCAACAGCCCTTTTGAGGCCTGAGGACCCATGGAGCCCAATGCCCGCCTGAGACGCCTGCTCTATCTGGTCCCGGCGGTCCTGCGCCGGCCCGGGGTGCCCCTTGCCGATCTGTGCCGCGAACTGGCGGTGGACGAGCCGACCCTGCGGGAGGACATCGAGCTGCTTTCGATGGTCGGCCCGCCCGGGGGGGGACCGGATGAGTTTTTGCTGATCTCGGTGGAGGGGGACCGGGTCTACGCCGACCTGCCTCAGGGGCTGACCCGGCCCATGCGGCTGACCGCGGCCGAGGCTTTCTCGCTGACGCTGGGCCTGCGGGCGCTGGCGGGTTCCGGGGTGCGCCCCTACGAGGACGCGGTGGCACGGCTTTTGGTGAAGGTGCGGGCGGCCCTGGGCGAGGCCTCCCCCGGGCTGGCCGCGCTGGAGCGGGAATCGGTCATCGAGGCCGGGGAGGACCACAACCGCCTGGCGCTCCTGGGCGATCTGCACAAGGCGGTGCGGGGGCACCTGCCCATCGAGATCATCTATCACTCTGCATCCCGGGGCGCCACCGAGACCCGGGGGGTCGATCCCTACGCCCTGGTGAATCACCGGGGCGCCTGGTACCTGGTGGGGCGCTGCCACCGAAACGACGATGCGCGCCTGTACAAGGTCGAGCGGATCTCGTCGGTCACTCCCATCGAGGGGGCGGCGGCCTTCAGCGTGCCGCCAAGCTTCGACCTGGAGCGTTTTCGCCGCGATACCCTTTTTGTGCCCCGCCCGGACCATCCCACGGTGCGCCTGCGTTTCGATCCGCCGCTGGCCTACGAGGTGCGCACGCGCTTTGAGCCGGCGCAGGTGATGCAGAGCGCCGATGGGGGCTTGGAGGTGACGATGGAGAACCCGGTGTCCGCCTGGCTGATCAACTGGGTGGTGGGGTTCGGCGCCGGGGTCGAGGTGCTGGAACCGGTGGAGTTGCGCGCCGAGGTGGTGAAGCGGGCCCGGGTGCTGGAAGAACTGCACCGGGCCTGATCGTGGGTCGAATGGCGGCGGCGGGTCGCCGGTCATAGAGCGGGGGGCCAGCTTCCGGGGGCGCGGGTCGCCGGTTATTGTGCGGTGTTCTTGAACAGGGTGATGGTGCCGTAGCTCTTGTTCGAGGCCACCACCTCGGGCCTGCCGTCGCCGTCGAAGTCCCCGGTGGCCGGGATGTAGGCCCCGGTCACTCCCAAAAGGCTGGTGGCCGCCTGGAAGCTGCCGTCCCCCTTGCCCAGGAGCACGCTGACGGTGGAGGAGCCGTTGTTGGCGGTGATCACATCCAGGTAGCCATCCAGGTTGAAGTCCACCAGGGCGGCGCCCACCGGCGTCATGCCGGTGCCGAAGTTGACCGCGGCCTGGAAGGTCCCGTCGGACTTGCCCAAAAAGATGCTCACGTTGTTGCTGCCCAGGTTGGGGACGACCAGGTCGGGGTAGCTGTCGTTGTTCAGATCGCCCATGGACATGACGCCCGCCCCGGTGCCGGCGGTGTAAAGCGCGGCGCCCTTGAAGGTGTTGTCGCCATTGCCCAGGAAGACGGCGACATTGTTGTCCCCCAGGTTGCTGACCGCCATGTCCAGCTTGGTGTCCCCGTTGAAGTCGCCGGTGACGACGCTGACGGGAGACTTGCCCGAGGTGATGTTGACCGCGGCCTTGAAGGTGCCGTCGCCGACGCCCTGGAGAATGCTGACGTTGCCGCTGTCCCGGTTGGCGATGACCAGGTCCAGCTTCTTGTCGCCGTTGAAGTCGCCGGTGGAAAGGGCCAGCGGGCTGGTGCCCACCAGGTAGTTCACCGCCGCCTTGAAGGTGCCGTCGCCGATGCCGATGAAGATGCTGACGTTGTTGGTGCCCAGGTTGGTCGCCGCCAGATCGGGTTTCATATCGCCGTTGAAGTCGCCCGCCACGATGAACCCGGTGCTGGAGCCGGCGGGGTAGTTGACGGCTGTCTTGAAGGTGCCGTCGCCGACCCCGATGAGCACGCTGATGTTGCTGCTGTTGAAGTTCCCCGTGGCCATGTCCAGCTTGCCGTCGCCGTTCAGATCGGCCACCACGATGCCGTTGGGGCTGGAGCCGGTGCCCAGGGTGACGCCCGCGCCGAAGGTCAGGTTGCCGTAAAAATACTTGAACGCCTGGGTCAGCGTGGCCTTGTGGCCATTGCCGTTGGTCACCACCACGTCGACCTTGCCGGCCTTGCCCGGGCGAACGGGGGAGATCGCGCTGATCTGCTGCGGCGACATCAACTGGAGGGAGGCCGCCGCTACGCCGTCGATGGTCACCGTGGTCCCGGTGGTCTGGAAGCCGTCGCCCATGAGGGTGAACGGGGTGTTGCCGGTGCTCGGCCCGAGGGCCGGGGTGATCTTGCTGAGGGTCGGCACCAGGGCGCACTTGTTCTGGTCGCAGGCGCCGGTCTGACAATCGGTGGGGGCGACGCAGGCCATGTCCACCGTGCATTTGGGGCATGCGTCACCGCCACAGTCGACGTCGGACTCGGTGTTGTTCTTGATCTTGTCCAGGCAGGTCCCGGCGATGCACAGGTTGCTCATGCACAGGGTGCTCAGGCAGTCGCCGGGGGCGGCGCAAGCCTTGCCGGCGCCGCACTTGCCGCAGGCGCCGCCGCAGTCGGCGTCGGTCTCGGTGCCGTTCTTGACCTTGTCCGTGCAGCTCGGGACGGCGCAGGCGGTGCCGGTGCACACGCCGCTCTGGCAGTCAGCGGCTGCCGCGCAGCCCTTGGTGTCGACGCACTTGCCGCAGGCGCCGCCGCAGTCGGCGTCGGTCTCGGTGCCGTTCTTGATGCCGTCGGTACAGGTGGGGGCGGCGCAGACCGCCGCGGTACATACCGCGCTTTGGCAGTCGGAGGCGGCGGTGCAGGCCTGGCCGGTCGCGCACAGGCTGGCACCACAGGGAGACGAGGGGGTCGTCCCGCCGCAGCCGGTCGGTAAAAGAGACAGGCAGAACGCGAACGAGACGATGCAGATCAAACGCATAGGGGTCGTCCTCCGGTAGGAAACAAAGTCGAACCTGCCGGCCGGCCTCCGGCAAGTGCGGTCGCGCCGCGCCCCCGGGGCCGAACCTGTGAGGGGGGATGCCGCCGCCAGGTTAAAATCGGTTAGATTTATGTTAGGTGAAATGCTGGATTCTTGTCAAACATGAGTTTGGCGCCGCTCTGAAAGGGGCGGCCGGAAGGGCGATCAGATCGGCTGGCGGCGGCTGGGTCGACCCGCTATACTTCGTCGCATGCGACGAAGGCCGGGCATCAGGCCCGGCGGGCCGTGGCGTGCTCGATGGGGCCGTGGAGAAAACGCTCCAGCATGCGGATCGATTCCGCCGACATCTGGGTAAACCGCACACCCACCGATCGGGCCTGCGGGCTTTCCATCAGCGCCATGCCTTCTGCGCGGATGATCTCCTCCGAGCCCGGGAGCTGGAACTCCAGGGTCACTGCGTGTTGCGACAGGTCGGGCTCAAAGATCTTCTTCAGCAGCATCCCTCCACGGCTCAGGTTCACCGCGCGACACAGGTGCGGCTCGCCGTTCACGTATTTGTTGAGTATCATGTCGACCGAGGTGCGGCGCTCGGAACGATTGTCTCGCTGTCTCGCTGGGCGCTTCATCGATTGCATGTCCGGTGCTCCTCTAAAACCTACATGTAGGATAATGAAGTCTAGAAAAGCAGTCAAGACGAGATTGGACAAGCTTTTCTTTTGACTCGCCCGGAATGCCTGAAGATACTACCCCTCCGACGGTGGCTTACGCCAAGTCCAAGGAGCACTCGAATCATGTTCCCCGCAAAGATTGCTGTGGTAGTGGCAGGATTGGTCCTGGCCCTGACCGTGTTCGTGTACCAGGCCACGGTGGGTTCGCTGACCCGCTCGGTCACTGATGGCACCACCGCCCAGGTTGAACGGGCAGCGGGGCTTTTCCTGGGCCAGAGCCGGCTGCAGGCGCTGGAGTTCACCAACGAAGTGTCTCAGTACGCCCGGGTCGAGTCGCTGCAGCGGGTCTTCACCCTGACCGACGAGACCACCCGACGCAGCGCGGCCCACGAGGCGGTGAACGCGCTGAACGACGATCAGATCGCCAAGGGGCACGATCGCCGCGCGGCCCTGGTGGCGATCGTGGACGCGACCGGCAAGGTGGTGGCCCGCGACCTGAACATCAATTCCATGTACGGCGAGGACCTGCGCGCGGCCCATCCAGCGGTGGCGACGGCGCTTTCCGGCACGGCGAACAAGGACATCTGGGAATTCAACCACCGGATGTACTGGGTGGCCTGCGCGCCGATCCGCGGGACCGATGGCAAGATCGTCGGCGCCCTGGTGGTCGGCTTCGAAGAATCTGGCCACGACGCCCAGGTGCTGCGCGACGGCTTCGGCACCGAGGCGGTGCTCTTCCTCGACGGGAAGATCTACGCATCGAGCTTCGGCGAGGAGAGCAGCGAGGAGCAGACCCTGGCCAAGGTGCTTTTCGCCGGCCCGGAGTTGGCCGGTCCGGCGCTGAAGGAGCGACGGCAGACGGCGCCTTTCCGGGTGGCCCTGCACGGGGAGTCCTTCGTCGCGGTGGCGGCCCCGCTTTTGGGCAACACCTCGCACCCGCCCGCGGGCTTCGTGGTCCTTTCATCGGTGGACCAGGCATTGCTGCCGGTGGGCCGGGTCGGCGCCGGGGTGGTGATCCTGGGCCTTTTGGCCATGTTGATCGCCGCGGCGACGGCCATGTTCACTGCCCGCAGCTTCCTGGTCCCCCTGGACGAGATCGAGCAAGGGGTCGCCGAGATCATCAACGGGAACCGCGACTACATCTTCGAAAAGGGGAGTCAGGTCTACGAGGGGCTGGAAAACGGTCTGAACGTGATGATTGCGCGCCTTTTGGGGCGGCCGGACCCGAGCGAGAACGGCGAGGCGATGCCGGCCTCGATGGATTCGGTGGAGACATCCGAGACACCCGCGCAGCAGGTGACGACGGCGATCTCGGGAGAAAACCAGGAACTGGCGCGGGAGCCGGAGGACCGCTACCTGCGGCGGCTCTATGATGAGTACGTCAATGCCCGGGAGCAGACGGGGGAGGGGACCAAGGACCTCAACTTTCAGGGTTTTTCGCAAAAGCTGAAAGACAACGAGGTGCTCCTGGCCAAAAAGTACGGGACGCGGCTGGTGCGTTTCAAGGTGATGATCAAGCAGGGCCAGGTGACCTTGAAGCCGGTGCCGATCCCCTGATCGGGTAGCCGATCAGGTAGGTGATGGTGTAGCCGAAGTGAGCTACGGTCCCGCTGTCCCAATGGTAGGCCGGGCCCGGCAGGCTGGCGGCCATCTGCAAAAGCTCGTCCCGGCGATAGCTGCGCAGGGACGAGACCAGGGCGTCCCACGGGATGCAAAACAGCGCCACCGGCACCACGTAGGTCAAAAGCAGCCGCCACGGGGTCAGCGGACGGATGAAGGGCGTGATCACGAGGAGCAGCGGGAAAAGCAGCAGGCAGCAAAGGACGCTGCGCCAGGTGCGCTCGGTGACCTCGAAGACCGCCACCCCGGCGCCCTTGTGTGCCGCGTCGGCCAGAATCGATCGGGCGGGCCCGGGGGGAAAATGATGCAGGCTGTTGAACAGGGTCCGCACCCCTAAAAGATTGGCCGGGACATGGGTGGCGTCCACCGGCTCGTGCAAGAAGGCGATGCGACCCCCGCCGGCTGCCGCGGCCCGCTGGAAGGCGCGCAGGTCGGGAAATCGATCGGTCAGCGATGCCGTCACCGCCAGGCCCTCGGCGTCGAGGCGCGAGAGGATGCCGGGCAGCGGCCCCGCCGCCCCCGAGCACAGGTCTACCACCCGACGCTCCCCGGTGGCGCGCAGCACCCGCGCCAGCACCGGGGCCATCACCGCGTCGGCACGGGTGGCCCGCAGGACGAACTCCAGGTAGTCGGTGACCAGGCGGCGGACCCCATCCGGGCACCCCGGCAGATCGGTGAACTCGAAGAGCTGGCGGCGCTTCATGCGACTGGTGAATGGTAGCCGCAAACCTCGCGGGTTGGGGTATCTTCCGCCCTTGATCAGCGAGCGCGAACTGAGTCCCTCGGAGCGGGCGGTGTGGCTGATGGACCAGGCGGTCCCCTTGAACGGCATGATGGTGGCCCACGTTCGCGGCCGGCTTGGCCCGGGGATGCTGGAAGCGGGACTTGTCCGGTTGCAGCAGCGCCACCCGATGCTGCGCGCCCACATCGTGCCCGGCCCGCGGCCCTTGCTCTCGACCGCCAATCCCCGCCCGATCGCTCTGCGGGTGGTGCCGCGGACCGGGCCGGACACCTGGCACGCGGTGGCCGAGGAGGAACTGAACCGGCCCTTCCTCCCCGGCGAGAACCCCCTGTGGCGGGCGGTGCTGGTCGCTGGCGCCGACGCCGGCGCCGAAGAGTGTGAGCTTTTGCTTTCCCATCACCACGTTCTGGCCGATGCCACCGCCGTGACCTCGTGCTTCCGCGAACTTTTGACCGACGCGGCTGCGCTGTCCCGGGGCGAGTCGCTGGCTCCCGTGGTGCCGCTGCCCATGCGCCCGTCCCTGAACGAACTGCTCGTGGTGGGCGGCCCGCGACCCAGACTGAAGATGTTCACTTATATGAACAGCTTCCTGTGGCGGCACCTCTTGGCGCGGCTGCGCCGCCCGCGCAAGCTTAGCATTCAAGGCGGTGACGGCCGTGTCGCGCCGCCCCCGGCGCAGCGCCGATCGCGCCTCTTGCACCACACCCTGACCCCGGCACAGACCGCGGCGCTAGCAGCCCGCTGCCGGCAGGAGGGCACCACCGTGCAAGGGGCGCTCGGCGCGGCGCTGCTCCTGGCGCTTTATCGCGACCTGGGCCCGGCGCCGGCCACCGTGGGCTGCTTCTCCACCGTCAACCTGCGCGACCGCCTACGCGAAGCACTCGACGGCGAGGTGGGCCTTTTTGTTTCCCAGGCCACCACCTTCCACCGCCTGCGTCCGGGCCCCGGCGACCCAAACCACGCCTTATGGGAACTGGCCCGCGACTTCCGCGTCCGGCTGGTGCACGTCATCGACCGGGGCGAGCCCTACATGACGTTCCCCTGGCTCGGCCTCTTCATTCCCCGGGGCAAGGACCCGCTTCCAGGGCTTCTGCGCCGGGTCGACCTTTCCGCCCCCTTCGCCGCCGGCATCACCAACGCCGGGCGCCTGCCCCTGCCCACCCGCTACGGGGCGCTGACCCTCGTCAAGCTGCACATCGTTATCGGCGTGGCGCTGATAGCCCCCATCGTGGTGGCGGCAACCACACTGACCTCCGCACAGGACCGGGACGGCCCCGGGACCGGCGACGGCGCCAGGAACGGTGATCGCGACGGCGCGGCCACACTGTGCTGCAACCTGCTCTACGCCGAGCCCTTGATCTCACGGGAGCGCGCCCTGGCCATCGCCGATCACATGATGGACCTGCTGCGCACCGCATCCAAAGCCGCGCGTCTTGCCCGATCTCCCTAGGCGCCTGCTGCCCGGACAGGCTAACATGTAAGCGTGCCCCTTTCGTCACCGCGCCTCGAAGCCCTCCTGCTGGACCTGGCCCTGCTGGAGAAGGTCGACGATCACCCCGGCCAGGCCCACTGCCTGAGGCGTATCGCCCGTCTGTCTTTGAAGGAAGGTGCCAGCGCCCGCGCGGCCCGCGCCTGCCGCTTCGGCCTCCAGGCCGCCGATGGCGAGCCCGGCATTTCGGGCGAACTGTACGCCATTCTGGCGGCGGCGCTGCTGCATCGGGGCCACCTGCGCCTGGCGGCACAGTGCTACCTCTTCGCCGAGTCGTTCCTCCGGCAGGCGGGGCGGCAGGAGCGGGCGCTGGCGGCGGCCCTTTCCAGCTCGATCCTGTCCGGGGCCCTCGACGCGGAGGCAGCGCGGGAACGGCTGCTGGCGCTCCTGCACGATCTGGCCCAGGCTTCGTCCCCGGGATTGTTCAGCGCGGCGCTCATCGCCCTGGGGGACATCGACCTGCGGGATGGCGATTCCCGACAGGCGCTCCTTTGCGCCCGGACCGCACAGGACGCACAGCAGCGGGCCGGGCTGCCGCAAAGCGGTGAGGCCGCCTCGCTTCTCGGCTCGGCGCTGGCCGGGCTGGGTCAGTGGCAAGGGGCGCGGGACGCCCTGACGCAGGCGGTGGCCCTGCTCGATGGCGGTCCCCCGGCGGCGCTGTCCCAGGCCATGGAGGCACTGGGCTGGGTGCTGCTCGAACTGGGGGAGGCCGGTCAGGCCCTGGCGCTGCTTGGCGACACCCTGCACCTGCTGCTGAAGGAAGGCGGACTGCTTCAGGCGGCGCGGGTCGAACTGCTCATGGCCACGGCGCACCTGCGCGAAAATCCCACCGAGGCGCTGCGCCACGTAGTGGCCGGCGTGGACCTCCTGGGTCGCACCCCCTCTGCACTCCCGGCGGAGCTGATCGCCGGGGCCTCGGACCTCCTGCGCTCGCTGCCTCAAGGACGGCCGGACAACCGCCTGATCGGCCAGCTCAAGCAGCGGCTTCATCACCTGTCCGAACGCAGCCGCTAGTTATAGATAGATAGGCAGGCCGTCTACCCCCGCGGTTCCTCGCCTTCGCCGTGCTCCCCGGGCTCCAGTTGCGGCGGCGCCGTATGGGACATCACCAGGCAGCCCAGCTCCTCGGCCTCCAGCCGCGCGCCCAGGCGCAGGATGTCGGCGGTGATCAGGTCCCCCATCGCCGCCGCGTGCAGCGCCGCCCGCACCACCGCGTTCTTGATCGCCCCGCCCGTCAGGTTGAACATCTGCCCCAGCATCAGCCAGTCCACCCCCGGCTCGACCGGTGCGTCGCCAGGCAGCATCGACTGCCACAGGCGCGCCCGCTCCTTGTCGTTGGGCACCGGGAACGACACCCGGAAGCGGATGCGCCGGCGGAACGCCTCGTCCATCGCCTTCTCGTGGTTCGTCGTCAGGATGATCACCCCGTCGTGCGATTCCACCGCCTGCAACAGGTAGTTCACCGCCAGGTTCGAATAGCGATCGGTGGACGACTTGATCTCCGTGCGCTTCGAGAAGAGCGAGTCCGCCTCGTCAAAGAGCAGCGCCACTTGTCCGCGCCGCGCCTCGTCGAAGATGCGCGCCAGGTTCTTCTCCGTCTCGCCGATGTACTTGTCCACCACCTTCGAGACGTTCACCCGGAACAGTTCCAGCCCCATCTCCCGGGCCAAAAGTGACGCCACCATCGTCTTGCCCGTGCCCGGCGCCCCCGCCAGAAGCACGCTGATCGACCGCCCATAGGGCAGTTTTCTCTCAAACCCCCACTCCTTGAGGATGCGATCGCGGTGCTTGGCGTAGGCCACCACTTCCAGCACCCGCTGCAGTACGTCGTCGGGCAGGATCAGGTCGTCCCAGGTGAAGCTGTTGGACACCAGTTGCGCCAGATCCCCGAAGCGATTGCCGAGCTGCCGGCGCACCACCTCCAAAGCATCGGCCAGCTGGATCGTCGGGGCGAAGGCCCCCGGCCCGCCGTTCTGCGGACCCCGCGGCCCGCGCACCCGCGCCCTGCGGACCAGCTCCTCCACGCAGCGGTGGATGGACCCCGCGGGCAGCGAGTATTGCGTGGTCAACACCCCCAGATCGCACGACGCATCGAGCTGCACGTCCGCCGGCAAGAGCCGCGACCACAGGGCGGTCTGGGTCAGCGCATCCGACATTTGCAGGTCCACCCGCAGCACCCGCGGGAAGGCCTCGGTCAGCGGCTCCACGCTGCCGTCCGATGCCAGGATGAGCCGGGTGCGGATGCCGTCCAGAAGCTCCGCCAGCCGGAAGCGCAGCGACTCCTCGTCCAGCGATTCGGCCCCATCGACATACAGAGCGCCGCCTTGCAGCACCGCCTCGCAGAGCGCCTCGCGGACCACCTGGTCGAACGCCTCGCGTTCCTTGGGCAACCCCCCCGCAGCGATCACCACCAGCGGCGCGTCCGGCAAAAGCGCCGCGCACAACGCCTTGCGCCCACTGTGCCGCGGGCCGACCAGGCAGATCGGGTCGATCAGCGGCGCTTCGGGCGTCGCGTCCGGCGCAGGCGTTCGCCCCGAGGTCATTGCCCTCCGGTCGCTCTCTGCCGCCCGCCGCCCCGAGGTCATCGCCCGCCGGTCGCGCACCGCCGCCAGCAGGCTTGTCGCAACCGGCTCCGCCGCCCCGTCGGGCAGCACCAGTTCGTCCAAACCCTTTTGTGCATGATAGATGCTGACCGAGTGGGGCAGCGTGTGCGGTTGTGGCAGAAGCTCCCCTTGCAGAAACGACGCCACCCGCGACCCCAGCTTGACCTTCAGGTAGAGCAACGGCGTGCCCGGAAGCCACGAGCGATCCGCGGCCAGGGCGATGAGGCCGTGGCGGGCCAGCACCCCGCCCGGCTGCATGGCGCCTTCGATGGCATAGCGCTCCGGCCCGCGGCCCCCGACCAGCTCCGCGAAGAACGCCACGTCCCCCTGCTTGCCATCGCCCCAGGCCCGGGAATACGCGCGGTAAAACTCCGGCTCCGCCTCCATCGCCAGAAGCGCCACCAAAAGGTCCACCTCGTGGGACGAGAGCTGCAGGAACCGGCGCAGCCGCAAGAGGGGCAGCACCCCGCCCTCGTGGTCGGTCGCGCGCTCCCGGTCGGCGATGTGCCGTTCCACGACCTCCAGGTCGGAGGCGATGTGCGCCAGTTTCTCGCCGCGGGCCTCGGCATCGGCTTCCTTTGGCGCGTCGCCGTGGCGATCGGGGAAGAGCAGCCGGTGCCGCTCCAGCCAGCGCTGCACCCGGCCCAGGTGTTCGTCCAGGTGCTCGCGGGCCCCGCTGTAGGGCAGCCCGGGGTCTAGGGATAGGTTGGCCGGCATCGGTGATCTTGTCAGCTTATCACACTCTGGAGCGCCGACTTGCCGCGCGCGTTGCGTACATTCGGCGACGCCGCCCATAGGAGGCCAGATGCTTCTGGTCAGGCAAGGAATTCGCGCATCCGCTACAATGATGCGATGCTGAGTCTTCTTCGAGTTGCCAGCCTGGTGAAGCTGGTGGTGGCCGAGTTCATCGCCATGGTCTGTCTTTCCGCGGCGTTTGGCTGGGCCTTGTCATCGCACGGGGTGCTGGGCTGTCCGCCGTCGGGGGCCGGGCTTACCGGGACCTTCTTCGGGGCGGTCCTCATCGGCCTGGGCCTGACCGCCTGGGTGGTGTGGCGCGCCGCCTGGCCCGACGAGATCCGCGAAACCTGGCGCCCGGTCACCAAGGTCGGCCCGGTGGTGATGCAGAACCCGGCCATTGCCGATGTCGAATACTCCTTCGCCACCACCCATCCGACCTATGCGATCCTCGACTTCCTGCAACTTGGCCCCGCGCTCATTCTTTTCATGCTCGGCCGCCACCCCCCCGAAGTCGCCGGATGCAGCACCCTGTTCAATTTCCTGATGGGCCGGGCGGCCCTTGTCGTGGCCCTCTTTTTCCCCCTGTGCCGCCTGGTCTCCTGGTACGTCCTGGAAAAACACACCAGCGAGGCCGCACAGCGCGGCGCCTGGAAGCCGGTGGCCCTTTTGTGCGCGGCCCTCATCCCGGCCACCTTCATCGTCCCCCTGCTGGTCTTCCTGCCGCGCCTCAACCTGCCGGTGGTGAACGCGACAACATGGACCGGCGGCCTTGGCGCCCATCCCGAATTCTCCGGCAAGATCGTGCGCCTTCATGGGCTGACAAAGTCGCAGAAGGCCGCCCGTTGCGTGTGTTCCGACAAGGACCCCAACGCCTGTCGCGTGGCCGCGCTGCTGGTTGACTTGGGGGCCGGTGGCGAGGTGATCGTCCATGGCTCCTCGGACTATGCCAGCGATCTGGTGAAGGAGGGCCGCCGCGGCGCCGGCCAGGCCATCGAGGTCATCGGCAGACTGGGTCCGCTGCCGGTGATCGCGACCAAAAACGATGACGCCAGGGACTGCGGCCAAGACGAATTCGGCCCTGCCAGTCCTGCCGGCCGCGCCTTTTTGCACATCGAGTACCCATAAATAGACCGTCGACCCTGAGCCCCGAGAAGGTCGAGAAGTCCCGCCCGCGCGTTCCTGCAAGTTTATTCCACCCGCTGCAAGTTTATCCGCTGCCGATCCTGGCGGCCGGGCCCTATGCGAGCGGGAAGCGCCTGGTCCGGTCGGATCTCATCGGTGAGGCTGGGCCTCACTCGCATCCGTCCTCATCCGCTCGCACCCCGTCGCTGTTGTTAAAGTGGTGGCGTCCCCGAACAAGTGCTATTGTTGGGCATATGGAATTAGTACTACAGCCTCAGTACGTCGCGCGCAATACCTCGAAACTAAGTGGCTTTCTTAGCTGGCTTGAGGCATTGGTGCGCGATCTGCGCGGCTGGGACGTGTCGCCGAAGGAAAAACGCCTACTCCATCTGATTCGGTACGGCGCGGACGCCATCGGCGCACCTCTTTTAGAGGCCGAGAGTCGAGATGACCTAGAAGGCCGCGCCATTGAGGCCGTCGAACGTCCAGATTTCAGTTCCCTGCTCTCCCTCATGGTGCAAGAAATCGACGAAGGCGATGTGGCGGTGGCGGCGGAGGACGAGGACCCTGAACCCAAGAAAGAGGTGGTCGCCGTGTTCGGGCACGGCCAGATCCCCAAGCTACAGGAAGGTCTCCGCCTCTGCTGCTCTATCGCACGAGTTATCCGAGGCGAGTTTTTTTCCCAACCCCTAGCGGAGAGGGAGCAGCAGCTTTCTGCTGTACTCTCTCTCGTCGATCATCCCAAGATGCCGCCAGCCATTGGCCGGTCTCTTCTCGACGGGCTTGTGTCCAACGTATACGTGTTCGCCATCTGCCAGGCGGTGATCCAGCAAC
>JBBRLA010000145.1:0-14377 GCA_038231615.1 Polyangia bacterium
CGGAAGCTCCGGCATGGCAAACTCCTCTACGGAAAAGTCAGGGACCGGGCCGAAACATAGGAGGCGGGCGCGATGCGTGCAAGTGGGGGATTTCTTCCCAGTTGGGGCCCTTGTCCCGTCCACTGGTTTTCGTGCATTGACAGCAGGGGGGAAAGACGGAGTCTATTGCTCCTGTGGCTTTCCTGAGGCCCGGGGGATCGCTCAGGGAGTCGCCGCGACCCGTCCCAGCGCGTGATCACTGGTGCGCACCAAGTGCTCATGCTCCGGCCCGGTGCCGACGACATAGTATACATTGCCCAGGTGGTCTGCGCTGACCGAGCGCAGCTTGACCTGCGGGTCGGCCGGGGCGCCAGAGCCCCCCTGAAACGGCAGCGCGGACCCATCGCGATACGCTGCCGTGGTATCGTGCCATTCGGCCAGCGGATTGGCCCCGTCCACCTGTAGCAGCCCGGAATCGGGGATCTGATAGACGAAGGTGCCGTCTGCACGACGCTGCGGCGCGGTGGCCCCAGGGTGGCGCGAAATCTGGAACTGGCCACGGTACCCATCCGGGACGACGAAGTGGACCTGCACCGGCTCCGATGTCCCACGCAGTGCACGGATCACAGCGTAGGCGCCCGCCATCGCGGCCAGACCACCCACAATAATAAAGATCTTGGTCAAGCGCATCATGCCTCAGCCTGGCGAAAAGGTCTTGGTGAAGGTGGTCGAGGTGTTGAGGTTCCAGACTCCGGGCCCGGCGTCAGCCGCGCTGTAGGTGTATTGGCTGGCCCCGTTGACCAGCAGTTCGTAGCATGGGAACTGGTTGTGCTTGCCATCGACAATCACCTCGATATCATCGCCCTTGGGCACTATGCGCAGGTTGATCTTGTAGTCGATATTCGGCGACACCGCAACGAACGGGTAGCCGGCGCTGGCCAGAAAGGTCATCGAGGTGGTGGTGGGGTACGACTCGGAACCCGTGGCCCCTGCGGTCTTCTCCAGCGGGCCCTCGACCGAGCCCTCCTTGCCTCCGACGATGCCCATGGACTCCCGGGTGATCACTCGGTGACTTGGTGAACAATCATGGGTCAAGCTGGCTGAAAGGTTCTGGCCCGGCGCATAAGTGACGGTGCCGATGCTGTGCAGGCGGTGGCTGCCGCCGCCGAAGCCACGGTCGTCGCTGCTACAAAAGTAATTGGCCCAGGGGTTTATCTGCCCTGGCTCCGGCAGCCAGTTCGCGGGCGAGGTGATAGCCGCCAAGCTGGCGTCGAACGCCGCCTGGTTCTTCAACCCCTTGGGCTGCTTGTGGGCGGTCAGCGGCTTACCCTTCCAACTCGGAATGAAGGCCGCGAACTCGATTTTGAAGGTCTTCTTTTGACCGCCGGTCGCGACATCTTTGGCCGGTGCTCCACCGGCCCCCTCGGCTCCTCCGCTCTGGTTCGCGCCGCCCGCGCCGCCCGCGCCCGGGTCGGGGCTGCACTGTACGGCTTTGTGCTGGACCGCCCCTCCCCCGGCGCCGCCGGACTGGGGCGAAAGCAGGTCCGTCGCGGACTTGCCCTGTACCACCCGATCGGCGACCTGGTCCGCGTGCTGCTCATAGGCATCGCCCACTTGGCCGACGCCCCCCGGAAGATGTACTCCTGTGCGCTGCTGTACCACGTGCGCGGCCTCATGGGCGGCGGTGTGCAGGTCGGGCGAACGAGCGAACGCGACGGAGTCGCCCGTGGCATAGGCCTCCGCCCCCATGCGACCGGCGGCGTCGGCGGCCTGTCCGCCAACGTGCGCGCGAACCCCGCTCACGTCATGGTCCCCGAACGCGTGCTGGATCGCCGCACCGTGGGGTAAACCCCCCCCGTTGCCCGAGACCCCCTCAGCAGCGATGGCGTGCAGATCCGCGGGATCGGTCGCCTTAGCGGCCCGCGATGCTCGTCTTTGCAAGAGCTTTCTTTGCAGCACGGCCCGCTGGAACGCGGCCCCCCCCATGCGGGTACCCCCTTCACCCGAGCCCGTGTCGCCGCGGGACAGAACCTGATCCGTCTGAACCTGCGAGTCGGACTTGTTTGATTGATTCATGGCGAACTCCCCCAGGGTATGGACTGTTTTGGGCCTATTGAGTTTATCGTCAGCCGCACGGAAAGGTTGTGAACATTTGCTAATTTTGCGCGGCAACCGAGGGGGTCAATCCGCCGGTGACCCTGGAAAGTGAAATTTTCCCGAAAGGCGACGCCCGGCATGTCCAACACTTTATACGCCGTGGTGGCAAACTCCCCGGTTTGCGCAGATTTCGGGACCGCCCCCTGTCCAGCACTCCCATCACCCCCTCCGATACCAGCGAGTACCTGCGGATGCGCTTGCGCCGGGTCGGCTGAGCCACGGCATGGTGCTCGTCGGGGACTGCTTCACCTGGGCGAATGGGGAAGTGGGCCGCCGAGACTGATTGATCCCGGCGGCGCGGCAGTGCCGGCCAAGGGCAGAGGCGCAGCAGCGGTCAGGGCCGGCGGCACCGCCATCGGCAAAGCCAACCCGGCAGGGAGGTGCGGCGATAAATCGACGAGTGGGGAATCGACTTGTCGATTGCCTGGTGAAAAACATGCATATCCGTCGGGCCGTGCTAGCATGTCGGGCCGTGTCGAAGCCCGCCTCAGCCAGCACCCCCACCGGCGGAACCTACCCGCGTCCCGCCAGCACGGTGAAGGTGGTCGACTCCGAGGCCCTGTCCCGGGTCACCGAGGAGAGCCGCCACATCGCGCGCATTCTCCGGCGGGAGAAGCTGACGGTGCTGGGCCTGTGCCCGGCCAGCGACGAGGTCGCGGTGCTCCCGGCGGCGGTGCAGATCGGCGTGGCCCTGTCCGAGCAGAGCGGCGCCCCGATCGCCCTGGTCGAGGCCAACGCTCGCTGGACGGCGATGCCGGTGGCCCCCGAGGCCGGCCGCACAAGCTTCTCGGGAAGCCTGCTTTTGACTCGCTGGCTGGCCGGGGACCGGCTGGCCCTGCTATCGCTGCCGCCGAATGCCTCGATCGGAGCGGGGCTTATCGAGATGGAGCGGCTCATCCGATCCGGCCGGTCCATGTTCGAGCAGGTCCTCATCGATCTGACCGGCCTCGAACGACTCGGGGAGCATCTGGCTGCCGCCTCGATGTGCGATGCCCTGGTCTACGTCGCCAGGGCCGGCCTGACCACCGAAGAGGACCTCTTGCGCTTGACCCACGCCTTCACCGCCCATCGGACGCTTGGCGTGATCCTGGTAGGAACGACATCATGAACCGCCTCCGCTCCTTCCCGCCGGCACGCCGGTTCCTGGAAAAAAACATCCACCGCTGGGTGGGCCCCTGGCTCTCGCAGATCAGCCGCTCGATGTTGCGGCAGGAACTGCGCGACCTGCGGGAGGTCCGCCCCCTGCACCACCTGATGTTCTGCTACTGCGACCACTACGAGCCGGAGTGGGGCCTGCCGGGGCCGATCGTCGGCGAGGCCCGGGTCAAGGCGTGGCAGCACGGCTACCCTCGGGCCTTCTCCGCCTTCCGCGACGCCGAAGGGCGCCCTCCGCAGCACAGCTTCTTTTTTCCTGGCGAGGAATACCGCCCGCAGTACCTGGATCGGTTGACCGAGCTGGTCAACCAGGGATTCGGCGAGATCGAACTGCACCTGCACCACGCCCACGACACCGCCGACGCGCTGCGACAGAAGATCGAGCACTACCTGCAGCAACTGGGGGCCCACGGGCACTTCAGCCGGCCGGCGGGACACGGAGACAAGAAAGCGACCCAGATGCGCTACGGCTTCATCCACGGCAACTGGGCCCTGGCCAACGCCCATGGCGACGGCACGGGTTGCGGGGTAGACGAAGAACTCCTGGTGCTCTTCGACACCGGCTGCTACGCCGACTTCACCTTTCCTTCGGCGCCGCACCCGACCCAGCCGCACATCGTCAATCAGCTCTACTGGCCCACCGGGGACCTGACCAAAAACCGCAGCTACGAGCACGGCGAGGCCGCCCGGGTTGGCGGCAGGCGCGAGGACCGGATCTTGATCGTCGAGGGGCCGCTGGCCCTGGACGTGCGCCCGGATCGCCTGCTGCCGCGCATCGAAGCCGCGGCGATCACCGCCACCGACCCCCCCACCCCGCACCGGGTGCGGACCTGGGTGCGTCAGGGGATCTGCGTGACCGGCCGGCCCGAGTGGGTGTTCGTGAAGATCCACACCCACGGGGCCCCCGAACCGCAAGCGGCGGCCATCCTGGGGATGGCGGGGCAGGCCATGCACCGCGAGCTGACCACCCACTTCAACGACGGCATCGACTGGGCGCTGCACTACGTCAACGCCCGGGAACTCTACAACATCGCCTGCGCTGCCATGGACGGTCACGAGGGCGACCCGGCGGCGTTCCGCGACTACCTGCTGCCGCCGCCATCGGCCAGCCCGCGATCGGTGTGCGAGCGCCGACCCGGCCCCGGGGAGACGGTCCCCCCCTTCGCCCCTGTGCTACTGGGGTGACAGCGGAAAAAATTCGGGCTACGGTGCGCCGAATGCACCACACGAGTCCGGGCCCCGAGCCCCCCACCTCTGCCCTCTACCCCGCCCTGGACGCCGAAAAGAAGCCGGCCCTGCGCTTGGACCAGGCGTTGATCGAGGCCGACCGCTGCCTCTTCTGCTACGACGCCCCGTGCACCCGGGCGTGCCCGACGCACATAGATGTACCGCGCTTCATCAAGATGATCGCCAGCGGCAATCTGCCCGGGGCCGCGCGGACCATCCTGTCGGCCAACATCCTTGGGGCAAGCTGCGCCCGGGTGTGCCCCACCGAGGTGCTCTGCGAGGGGGCCTGCGTCCTTACGGACGTGTACCAGCCGATCGCCATCGGGCAACTTCAGCGCCACGCCACCGACCACGCCTTCGCCAGGGGGTTGCCGGCCTTCGTGGCCGGGCCGCGGCGCCCGGGGACGGTGGGCATCGTCGGCGCCGGGCCGGCGGGGCTGGCCTGCGCCGCGGAGCTTCTGTCGCAGGGGTATGAGTCGGTGATCTACGAGGCGTCGGAGCGGCCCGGGGGGCTGAACACCTACGGCGTGGCCCAGTACAAGATGACCCCCGGCGCGTCGCTAGCGGAAGTCGAGTGGCTGGTGCGCTCGGGGGTGCAGATCCGCTGCGGGGTGCGGGTGGGCAAGGACGTGACACTGGCGGAGTTGGAGCAGCGCCATGACGCTATCTTTCTGGGGGTCGGCATGGCCGAGGTCCCGGGGCTGGGGCTGCCCGGCGAGGAGTTGCCCGGCGTGTTCGATGCGCTGGATCTGATCGCCGACCTGAAGCTCGGCCGGCCCACCGCGGTGCCCATCGCCGGGGCGCGGGTGGCGGTGCTGGGCGGGGGCAACACGGCCATCGACGTAGCGACGCAGACGGCGCGGGCCGGCGCCGCCGAGGTGTGGTTGGTCTACCGCCGCGGTTTTGCGGAGATGTCGGCCTACGCCCATGAGGTCCACCTGGCCGCGGAGCACGGGACGCGGATGGTCTTTCACACGGTGCCCTTGCGAATTCTCGGGCAGGGGCGGGTGCAGGGGCTGGAGGTCTCCGAGGTGCGGCCGGAAGTGGCCGCCCGCGATGAGCGAGTTGAAGCAGGCACTGCGGAAGCCGGGCCGACCGGCCCGGGCCAAAGCGAAAGAATGAAGGCCCGTCTGGTACCGGTGCCGGGGACCACGCGGCTCGTGCCGGTGGACGCGGTGGTGCGCGCCACCGGGCAGAAGGGGGCGGCGCTTTTGCGGCCCCGGGCCGGGGTGGCGCCTGAGGTGCGGAGCGACAGCGTGGTGGTGCCGGTGGACGCGGAGGGGCGGACCTCAAACCCGCGCTACTGGGCCGGCGGCGACTGCGTTTCCGGCGGCAAGGAAGTGGTCAACGCGGTGGCCGAGGGCAAGCGGGCCGCGCGGGGGATCATCCGGGAGATCCTGTCTCATGTCGGTGGGCCCGGGACGGAGGTGAACTGATGGCCGATCTGAGCGTCGAGTTCTGCGGGATCAAGTCCCCCAATCCTTTCTGGCTGGCCTCGGCGCCGCCGACCAACACCGGCGATCAGATCATGCGCGCCTTCGACGCCGGCTGGGGCGGCGCGGTGTGGAAGACCCTGGGCGATCCCATCGTCAATGTCTCCTCGCGCTACTCCTCGGTGGACCTTTCCGGCGTGCGGATGATGGGGCTCAACAACATCGAACTCATCACTGACCGGCCGCTGGCCAACAACTTCCGGGAGATCACCGAGGTGAAGCGGCGCTACCCCGGGCACGCGGTCATCGTGTCCCTGATGGTCGAGTCCCGGCGCGAGGCGTGGCACGACATCGTCCGCCGCACCGAGGACGCCGGGGCGGACGGGCTGGAACTGAACTTCGGCTGCCCCCATGGGATGAGCGAACGGGGCATGGGCGCGGCGGTGGGGCAGGTCCCCGACTACACCTGCCAGATCGTGCAATGGGTCAAGGAAGTGGCCAAGACCCCGGTCATCGTCAAGCTGACGCCCAATGTCACCGACGTGATCTACCCGGCCCGCGCGGCGCGGCGCGGCGGGGCGGACGCAGTGTCGCTGATCAACACCATCAACTCCATCACCGGCATCGACCTTACCACCTTCGTGCCGCGGCCGGCGGTGGGGCGGGCCTCGGCCCACGGGGGTTACTGCGGACCGGCGGTCAAGCCCATCGCCCTGAACATGGTGGCGGCGGTGTGCCAGGACCCCACGGTGGGCGTGCCGGTCAGCGGCATCGGCGGCATCGGCAACTGGCGCGACGCCGCCGAGTTCATCCTTTTGGGCGCCACCACCGTGCAGGTGTGCACCGCGGTCATGCATTACGGCTTCCGCATCGTCGAGGACATGATCGACGGGCTCTCGCAGTATTTGGACGACAAGGGCATGGCCAGCGTGAACGAACTGCGCGGACTTTCGCAGCAGGCGCTGCGCCGATGGGAAGAGCTGGACCTGAACTACCGGGTCATCGCCAGCGTCGATCAGCAGAAGTGCATCGGCTGCGGCCTGTGCTACGCCGCCTGCGAGGACGGCGCCCACCAGGCCATTTTCGCCCGCCCCGACGGGCGCGGGCGCACCGAGGTGCGGATTGTCGAGGACAAGTGCGTCGGCTGCAACCTGTGCAGCCTGGTGTGCCCGGTCTCGGGCTGCATCACCATGAAGCAGGTGGACCCGCGAGACGAACCTCTCGATTGGCGGACCTATTCCCAAAACCCCGCGGCGCATCCCCACGTGCGCAGCAACCGGCATGATTAAAACCCGGGCGGACCGAGGAACCCACATGAACGTCATTCGCAATTACATCGCCGGGGAATGGACGCCCAAGGACGTCACCCGGACCCTCGACAACCTGAACCCGGCCACCGGCCAAGTGATCTGCCAGGTGGGGATCTCCGGCAAAGACCAGGTCATCGCCGCCGTCGCCGCCGCCCGCGAGGCCTTCCCCGCCTGGCGGGCGATGCCGGCGCCCAAGCGCGGCGAGGTGCTCTTCCGCGCCGCCGCCATCCTGCGTCGCCGCAAGGACGAGGTCGCCCGCGCCCTGACCGCCGAGGAGGGCAAGTCCCTGACCGACGCCGGGGGCGAGGTCCAGCGGGCCATCAACTGCATCGAGTTCTCCGCCGGGGAGGGGCGGCGCATGTTCGGCCAGACCATTCCTTCGGAACTGCCCCACAACGTCATCTACACCCAGCGCAACCCGCTGGGCGTCGTGGCGCTCATCACCCCGTGGAACTTCCCCCTGGCCATCCCCGCGTGGAAGGCCGCCGCCGCCCTCATCTGCGGCAACACCGTGGTCTTCAAGCCCGCGTCCATCACTCCCCATTGCGCCCACCTTTTGACCGAGGTCCTCATCGAGGCCGGCATCCCCAGGGGCGTGTGGAACACGATCTACGGCCCCGGCGGCGGCATCGGCGACGCCTTGACCACCCATCCCGACGTCGCCGCGGTGTCCTTCACCGGCAGCAACGACATCGGGCAGCGACTTTACGCCCTGGGCGCGGCCCACAAAAAGAAAGTGCAGAGCGAGATGGGCGGCAAGAATGCCCTGATCGTGCTGGAGGACGCCGACCTGGAACTGGCGGCAACGGCCACGGTGCAGGGGGCATTTTACTCCAGCGGGCAGCGCTGCACCGCCACCTCTCGGGCGGTGGTGGTGCGCGAGGTGGCCCAGGAATTCCAGCGGCTGGTGCTGGAGAAGACCGCGCGGTTGGTAGTTGGCAACGGCCTGGACGAGGGCGTGCAGGTGGGCCCGCTGGTCGATGACAAGCAGCTATCCTCCGTGCTCGGCTTCCTTGCGGACGGCAAGAAAGAGGCCGCGCTGCTTGTGGGCGGCGAGCGCCTTCACGGGGCGCTTTCGTCGGGTTACTTCATCGCCCCCACGGTCTTTGGCGATGTGCGCCCGGAGCACCGCATCGCCCAGGAGGAGATCTTCGGGCCGGTGCTCTCGCTTCTGGAGGTCGCCGACTTCGAGGAGGCCATCGCGGTGACCAACAACGTGCGCTACGGGCTGACCTCGTCGATTTACACCAGGGACGTGAACCGCGTGTTCCGCTATTTGGACCGGGTCGAGACCGGCATCCTGCACATCAATTCGCCCACTGTGGGGGGTGAGGCGCAGGTGCCCTTCGGGGGCCTGAAGGACACCGGCGTCGGCGGCAGGGAGCAGGGCACCACCGCCCTGGACTTCTTCACCGAGTGGAAGAGCATCTACATCGACTACACCGCAACCCAGCGCACCGCCAGCTTTTACTAGGCCCGGCGACCAGGCGAAGCGAGGACCGGCCATGAGCAAGGCGAAGGCGAATTCGAGGATCGTGAAGTGCGGCCTGATCCAGGCCGCAAACCCCATCAACGACGAGACGCGGCCGGTCAGCGAAATCCAGGCTGCCATGCTCGAAAAACACCTGCCCTTGATCCACCGGGCCGGCGAACAAGGGGTGCAGATCCTGTGCCTCCAGGAGATCTTCAACGGCCCCTACTTCTGCCCATCGCAAGACCGGCGCTGGTACGACGCCGCCGAGCCGGTGCCGGGCCCGACCGTGATGGCCATGGCGGAGCTTTCGGCGAAGTACCGCATGGCCATGGTGGTCCCGGTCTACGAGCGCGAAATGGCCGGGGTGTATTACAACACCGCCGCGATCCTCGACCACGACGGCACCTACCTGGGCAAGTACCGCAAGATCCACATCCCCCACACCGGCGGCTTTTGGGAAAAATACTTCTTTAAGCCGGGGAACCTGGGCTACCCGGTGTTCCGCCTTTCCTCGGGCATCACCATCGGGGCCTACATCTGCTATGACCGCCACTTCCCCGAAGGGGCGCGGCTTCTCGGGCTGCACGGCGCCGAAATCGTCTTCAACCCCTCGGCCACCGTGGCCGGGCTCTCGCAGTATCTATGGAAGCTGGAGCAGCCGGCCCACGCGGTGGCCAACGGCTACTTCATGGGCTGCATCAACCGCGTCGGCACCGCGGCCCCCTGGACCAACGGGAAAATTTACGGCACGTCCTACTTCGTCGACCCCCGCGGCAGCTTCCTCGCCGTCGGCAGCGAGGACCACGACGAGCTGATCGTGGCGGACCTGGACCTGTCCGTGATCGAGGAGGTCCGCCGCACCTGGCAGTTTTACCGCGACCGCCGCCCGGAGACTTATGAGGACATGACCAAGCTTCTGCCCTAGTCCACCACGTCCAGAAGAGGGATGCAGGCCATGCGCACGCTGATCAAGAACGGGACCCTGGTAAACGCCTCCGAGACCTACGAGGCCGATCTGTGGATCGAGGACGGCCGCATCGTCGCCATCAGCCACTTCCACGGCCGCGATTCCGCCCGCGGTCAGGTGGACCGCGAGATCGACGCCGCCGGCAAGTACGTCTTTCCCGGCGGCATCGACGCTCACACCCATCTGGACATGCCCTTCGGCGGCACCCACTCCGTCGATGACTTTGAATCTGGCACGGTCGCCGCGGCCCACGGCGGCACCACCACCCTCATCGACTTCGCCATGCAGAAAAAGGGCGGCACCCTTCGGGAGGCCCTTTACTCCTGGCATGAGAAGGCCGAGGGCAACGCCGCCATCGACTACGGCTTCCACATGATCACCACCGACGCCCCCGACGCCGCCCTCAAGGAGATGGGCGACATGGTGCATGAGGGCGTCACCAGCTTCAAGCTCTTCATGGCCTACCCCGGGGTGCTGATGCTGGACGATCAGTCGATCTTCCGCTGCATGCTGCGGGCGGGCGAGCTGGGGGCCCTCATCTGCATGCACGCCGAGACCGGCCTGCCCATCGACGTGCTGGTCGAGCGGGCCCTTCAGCGCGGGCACACCGCGCCAATCTACCACGCCCTGACCCGCCCAGAGGCCGCCGAGGCCACTGGCACCGAGCGCGCCATCGCCCTGGCCGAGATGGCCGGGGTGCCCGTGTATATCGTGCACCTGTCTGCCCAGCGAGCGCTGGAGCGGGTCATGGAGGCCCGCGACCGGGGCCTGCGGACCTACGCCGAGACGTGCCCGCAGTACCTCTTTCTGTCCGAGGACGCCCTGCGCGGCACCCCAGGCGATCCCTTCGAGGGCGCCAAGTACGTCTGCACCCCGCCGCTGCGCCCGGCGCACCACCACGAGCACCTGTGGCGCGGCCTGCGCAACTACGACTTGCAGGTGGTCTCCACCGACCACTGCCCCTTCTGCATGAAGGGCCAGAAGGATCTGGGCCGGGACAATTTTGCCAAAATCCCCAACGGCATGCCCGGCATCGAGACCCGCCTGCACCTCTTGCACGAGGCGGTGAACGAGGGCCGGATCTCACTAAACCGCTTCGTCGAGATCAGCAGCACCGCCCCGGCCAAGATCTTCGGCCTGTACCCGCGCAAGGGATCGCTGGCCATCGGGGCCGACGCGGACCTGGTGGTATGGGACCCCAAACTCCCCTTCGAACTGTCTCACAAGAACCTGCACATGCGCGCCGACTACGCCCCTTACGAGGGCAAGGTGGTCACCGGGGCCCCGACCCATGTGTTGTCCCGCGGGGAGCTGATCGTCGAGAACGGAAAGTTTTTGGGCAAGAAGGGCCGCGGGGTGTTTCTTCGCCGGTCCACATTCTCACTCTAGAGTCTCGGAGCAAAGAAAGGGCCGCAGTCCATGGACCCAGTCAATAAAAAATCCCTCCCTGTCCTGACCCACATGGACTCGGCCACCGTGCGTAAGAAGCATGCCGAGTTCATCATGCCGTGCACCATCAACTACTACGCCGAGTCCGTGGTGCTGCGCCGCGGCGAGGGAATGTACGTCGAGGACGCCGATGGCAAGCGCTACCTGGACTTCTTCGGCGGCATCCTGACCGTGAGCATCGGCCACTGCCACCCCGAAGTGGTGGCGGCGGTCAGCGAGCAGATGCGCATCCTGGGCCACACCTCGACCCTTTACCCGAACGAGTGGATCGTCCGCCTGGCTGAAGAGATCGCCAGTCTGACCCCGGGCAACCTGAAAAAAACCTTCTTCACCAGCACCGGCACCGAGGCCGACGAGACCGCGGTGCTGCTGGCCAAGCTCTTCACCGGCAAGCAGGAGATTATCGCCCTGCGCCACAGCTACTCCGGCCGCGGCATGTACGCCATCTCGGCCATGGGCCACGCCAACTGGCGGCCCATCCCCCCGGTGATGGCCGGCATCACCCACGCCCCGGCGCCCTACTGCTACCGCTGCCCCTACGGCGCCACCTACCCCACCTGCGGCCTGCGCTGCGCCGAGGACCTGGAGGAGGTCATCACCACCACCACCACCGGCTACCCCGCGGCCTTCATCGCCGAACCCATCCTCGGCGTCGGTGGCTTCATCACCCCGCCCAAGGAGTACTTCAAGATCGCCGTGGACATCGTTCGCCAGCACGGCGGCCTCTTCATCTGCGACGAGGTGCAGACCGGCTGGGGGCGCACCGGCGGGACCTGGTCCGGCATCGAGCACTGGGACGTGGTCCCGGACATCATGACCTTCGCCAAAGGGACGGGCAACGGAATGCCCATCGGCATCACCATTGCCCGCGCCGATATCGCCGACGCCTTCCGCGGGCTGACCATCGCCACCTTTGGCGGCAACCCGATCAGCATGACCGCCGCCCTGGCCACCCTGGACGTGATGCGACGCGAGGACGTCCCGGGCCGCAGCGAGCGCATGGGCCGGCGCCTGCGCGACGGCCTGGAGCAACTGAAAGAGAAGCACCCCCTCATCGGCGACGTGCGCGGCATGGGGTTGATGCAGGCCATCGAGCTGGTCGAGGATCGCAAGACCAAGGCCCCCGCCCCCAAGCGCGCCAATGTCCTGATGGAGGCCACCAAGCGCCGCGGCCTGCTCATCGGCAAGGGGGGTTTGTATGGCAACACCATGCGCATCGCCCCGCCCATGCTGGTCACGGAAGAGGAAGTCGATCGCTGCCTGAAGGTCCTGGACGAGGGGCTGACCGAGGCCAGGGCCTGACGACCCATGGCCCACGACGCGCACCAGATCCAGCATGCCGACGGCCGCGTCGAACTCGACGATGCGGCACGGCAACAGATCAAGGACAGCCCGCTTTACAACCCCGACCTGGCCCCGGTCCCGGTCAGCCGCCGCAACTGGTCCACCTACAACTTCGCGGCGCTGTGGATCTCCATGGCCCACTGCATCCCCACCTACATGCTGGCCTCGGGGCTGATCAAAAGCGGCATGTCCTGGAGGCAGGCGCTTTTCACCATCTTCCTGGGGAATACCATCGTTTTGGTGCCGATTCTTTTGAACAGCCACCCGGGCACCCGCTACGGCATTCCCTTCCCGGTGCTGGCGCGGGCCAGCTACGGGGTGTATGGGGCCAACCTGCCGGCGCTGATGCGGGCACTGGTGGCCTGCGGCTGGTTCGGGATCAACGCCTGGATCGGCGGCGCGGTGCTGCATACTTTCTTCACCTCCGTTTACCCCGGCTGGCCGCACCTCTTCGGGGCGCACCCGCTGCGGGCCACCCTCTTCGGCCATGATCTCCTGGGCGCGGGCCTGCCCGCGCAATGGGTGGCCTTCCTGCTTTTCTGGCTGCTCAACATCTGGGTCATCTACCGCGGCATGGACCTGGTGCGGCGCCTGGAGAACTTCGCCGCCCCTTTCGTGCTGGCGATGGGGCTGGTGCTGCTGGTGTGGGCGGTGAACCGGGCCCACGGCCTGGGGCCGATCTTCCACCAGTCGCACCCCTTGAGCACCGGGGATTTCCTGAAAATCTTCCCCATCTCGCTGACCGGAATGATCGGCTTCTGGGCGACCTTGTCCCTGAACATGCCCGACTTCACCCGCTACGGGCGCAGCCAGCGGGCGCAGATGATCGGCCAGGCGGTGGCCTTGCCCACCACCATGCTGGGGTTCTCGGCGATGGCGGTGGTGATCACCAGCGCCACGGCGATCCTCTTCGGCAAGGTCATCTGGCGACCGGAGCTGCTTATCGGCGAGCTGGGCAGCCCGCTCATCGTCGGCCTGGCGGCGCTGACGCTGGTCGTCGCCACCCTGGCGGTGAACATCGCTGCCAACGTGGTCTCGCCGGCCAACGACTTCTCCAACCTGGCGCCGCGGCACATCAGCTTCCGCACCGGGGCGCTTCTCACCGGCGTCATGGGCATTCTGTTCATGCCGTGGAAGTTGACCGAGGACGCGCACGCCTACATCCAGAACTGGCTGGTGGCCTATTCGGGAGGTCTGGCGCCGATTGCCGCGGTGATGATCGTGGACTATTTCGTGGTGCGTCGGCGCCATCTGGCCCTTTTGGATCTCTACCTGCCCGATGGGAGCTACCGCTACCAGGGAGGGTGGAACCGCCGCGCCGTGGCCGCCACCCTGCTGGGCTGTCTGTGCGCCTGGATCGGCCTTGTGATCCCGGCGCTAAGGCCGCTCTTCAACTACGCCTGGTTCGTCGGCTTCGGCGTGGCTGGCATCGCTTATTATGGGCTGATGGCCGCGGTCCAAAAAACCGACCCCCGGCGGTCAAGCCCCGCCTGACCGCGGGCCCTTGCTGCCCTTACTGGCAGGAGAGCTTGCGCACCAGGCCGTGCTGCGTCTTTTGCTTGTCGAAATAAAACCCCGCGGCGAAGAGGTCCCCCAGGGGCCCCCGGGCCAGCCCCCGCCCGGCCGCGCCGCTGCCGTCGGGACCGGCGTAGTCATCGGTCACCGTCCAGCTATCGCCGCCGTTGTCGCTGCGGCGCACGATGAGGTGCGAGATGCCCCCGGCGTCCTTCCCCTCGCCGAACGCGTAGAGCACCCCGAACGAGTCGGCCTGGAGCGAGAGGCCGAAGCTGTCCTGGCCCTGGACGTACTGGAAGTCGTCCACCGTGGTGAAGCTCTGCCCGCGGTTGGTGCTGCGGCGGACGATAAAGTGGGACGTCTGACC
>JBBRLA010000146.1:0-14366 GCA_038231615.1 Polyangia bacterium
ACGCCTGCGGCGCTTCGCGATCGTTGAACCGCGACGCCTGCGGCGCTTCGCGATCGTTGAAAGGGCTTGACCCGGGGACGAGGCATCGCTTAGGTTACGGTCCATCAAGCAGGCAATTTTGCTCGGGTAGCTCAGTTGGTAGAGCAGCGGATTGAAAATCCGCGTGTCGATGGTTCAATTCCGTCCCCGAGCACAATTTGATCATCCAACCTTCGGCAATCTTACGCTGACCATGAGCGCGGCGCTTACCTCTCGTGGACAACGGCTTCGATTACAAAATCCAGATCTTCTTTACCTGCCCTGATCGCGGGACCTAGGAGCTTCGCGATCGCTGGGCGATGCAACGTCTGCTCCCCTAGCCCACCTATTCCCTGTGGCCTTGAGCCTGCCTGCGGTATATTGCCTTTCGTTCGTCTTGGTGACGATCATCACAACCGCAGGCAAAAGGAGCTCCGGCATGGCCCGCCGCCGCAAAGTGTTGTTGTTCGCCGACGGAGGTTTCCTGGCTCACACGACCAGGGCCCTTGAGGTCGGGCGCGCGATATCAAGAGCCTACGATCACGAAGTCGTGTTCTGTTGTTCGGGGCCCTACGCCCACCTGATGGCGGACGCCGGCTTCGCGGTGCACCCGATCTTCACCGTTGATCGCGAGGTTACCCTGAAACTGGCGCAGCGCGCCGGGCTGGTCAGCCTGCGTTGGTGGCAGGAGGTCGCCGAGGAGTCCGTCGCCTCGGACCTCGCTGCCCTGAAAACGTTGCGCCCGGACATTGTCGTGGGCGACCTGCGCATGTCGCTCTCGACCAGCGCGCGGCACGCCCAGATCCCGTACATCTCGATCACCAACGCCGCCTGGACCAGCCGCTACAGCGAGCGCATTCACGTCCCAGAGGGGCACCTGTCGACCCGCATCCTGGGGCGCAAGCTTTCCGACGCCATCTTCCCCAAGATAAAGCGGCTCCTGGTGTGGTACTGGGCCCGCGGCTACGACGCCGTGCGCAAGCGCCTGAACCTGCCGGCGCTGGACTCCCTGCACGAGCTGGTCGAAGGGGACGTGACCCTCCTGGCCGACGTGCCTGAGTACTTCCCCATCACCGACTCGCCGCTGCGCTATCGCTACGTCGGGCCGATCCTGTGGCGGGCGTCCCTTCCGCGGCCCGAATGGCTCTCGCGGATCTCCCGCAACCGGCCCACCCTCTACTTCACCATGGGGTCCACCGGCGACGCCCGCTTCTTCGCCGAGGCGGTCAAGGTCTTCGGCGGCAGCGAGTACCAGATCCTTATCACCACCGGCGGCCTCCGCGTGGATCTGAACCCCATCCCCGACAACATCTTCGTCGAGGAGTTCGCCGACGGCGACGCCCTGATGGCGGTCTCGGACCTGGTGGTCTCCCATGGCGGCAACGGGACCATCTATCAGGCGCTGTCCCACGGCGTGCCGCTCATTGGCTTTCCGACGATGTTCGACCAAGAGATCAACCTCCAGCGGGTCGAGGCCTTGGGCTGCGGCCTGCGCATGAGCAGGAAGCTGTGCACCGCCGATCACCTGCGCGACGCAGTGGAGCGGGTGCTGGCGGACGAGTCCTTCCGAAAGTCCACCGCCCGCATGCAGCGGCGCATCGCTTACCTTGATGGTCCACGGCGGGCGGCGGTGCACATCAATCACCTCCTGTGCAGCGGAAAGGTGGATGACTGCCCCGACGAAGTGACCCACTCGGTGCGGACGCTCGCCGGCAGCCAGGCATAGCGGAATGGCCGCGCCCGACTCCCTGGCCATCCCGCCCGTCGATCGGGTCGATCGGGTTCCCCTGGGCGAGCGCTGGCTCCTCGACGGCTTCGAGGTCATCCCCCCTGCCGGGGGGTACGTGCTCCTGTTCATCGACATGAGCAAGGCCCGACAGACGCTGGCGGCGTTGCGCCAGCGGGGCCTTCCGGCAACCTATACGCACCTGATCGTCCGTGCCACCGCGCTGGCCCTTTTGCGCCACCCAGAAACCCACCAGCTGGTCTGCAACTACCGGCGCAACGTTCCCGGGCAGGTCGACATCGGCCTGTCGGTGGCGGGCCAGACCAGCTACGCCCCGGTGTTCATCATTCCGGGCGCCGATCGGATGCCCCTGCGCGAACTGGTCCCGTTCGTGGTGGAGGGAGTCAAGGCGACGAGGCTGAAGGAGGGCAAGGATCTCGCGGGCCTGCGCCGGCAGGGGTGGCTGATCCCCTTCGGCTTCATCCGGCGCTTCATCCTGCGGCAACTCCAGAAGTCGTTCTGGTTTCGCCGCAAGCTCGCCGGCACATTTCAGGTCTCCTGCATGAGCAGCATCGACTCGGTGGTGCCCTTTTCCTTCTATTCGGGGGGCGCGCTTGGGGCGGGACGGGTGGCCGATCGGGTGATCGCCGTGGACGGAGCGCCTGCCGTCCGGCCGACGATGTGCGTGACCGTGACCATCAACCACCAGAGCATTGACGGGCGCCTGGCCGGCGTCCTGGTCAATGGGGTAAAGGACATTCTGGAAGGAGACGAACTCCTGGCCGAGGCTGGCGCCTAGATTCTAGCGGCCCCCGGCGCCCGCCGTCTGGAGATGTTCCGCAGCCATGGGCTAAAGCCCCACCGGCACATCCACCGAAGACCCGGATGGAGGTGCTCACATGTCCGGTCTTCGCGCCGCTCTCGTTCTGCTTCCCTTTTGCACCATGCCGATCCTCGGGTGCCACAGCAACCTTTCGTGGGTGCCGGATGGCAACGGGCACGTCATGGCCTTCCATCATCAGCCGGTGAAACTCCCGGGCCTTGAATATCTCTCCCTGGGCAGCCCCCAGGGGGAGGTCCTCTCCGCCCTGCGCAACCACGGCTTCGAGTGCGACTCAGAGGCCTCCACCAGCCGCACCCAGGCGTGCATCCGCGCCCCGGGAGAACAGGACCCCAAAGGGGGGGAAATCGTCCTGGAATTCGAACACATGCTCCTTTCCGGCGTGCAGGCCCAGTTGCAGCCTGCTGGCGACGAGACCGGGAAGCTGTCCGCACTCCGGTACGGCGAACTTTTGGCCCTGTGGACCCGGGCCTATGGCCGCCCGGTCGAGGCTCGGCGCGCCGGCATCACTGCCGCCCGCTACACCCTGCACAACGGCACTGCCCTCCTTTTGGTCCGCTACGATCAGGAGCCCACCCTGCTCGCCGAGCACCTCCAGGTGCAGCACGATCAGCCGCAGATCCCCGGAATGAGAGAATCCCCCTAAAACCTGCATTTCAGCAGTTGACACGGGCCCTTCGGTGCCGATGTCACACGGGCATTAGAACGGAGCGTCGAGATGCCCACTGCGCCCCCCTTTGAAAGAACTGAACGACCCATCGATTTTGCCCCCGCCCCTCTGGGGCCGGTCGGGACCTGGCTGGCCGCCCTGATCCGCGCGTCCAGCGAGTTGCTCGACGCCTACGTGATCGGTGGACGCCCAATCAGGGAAAAGCTGCACCCGAACGTCGAACCCGAGTTGATCATCACCTGCACCTTCCGCGGCACGACCTGCGGCGAGCTGCGCTGCTGGCTCGATCGCCTGCTGGCCGTCGGCGTGGCCGAGGGCATGTGGAACGAGACCGCCGACTCCCTGACCGCGGATCAAGTGAGCGACGCCGCCCGCGAGCTGTGCGGGCAGATCATCGGCTACGCCGCCGGGGAAGTCAGCGCCCACTTCCCCGGGGTGCTCTTCGATCCGCCTCGCCTCTACCAGATGGCCCCCGGGGCCACCGCCGGCGACTTGGGCCTCGTGGCCCTGCGCGGGGGAGATCGGGCGGTGGTCCCCAGCCGCCTCGGCTCGTTGTGCTGGGAGGTCAGCGAGATCACCCTGGGCCCCGACGGGGCCCCCCCCCTTCCGCAACACGCCATCACCGTCCGCGATCGCATCCGCACGCTCCGCGACACCGATCTCCAACTGCTCCAGGCCGTCCGGGTGCTCGGCGTGGACGATGGCGCCGAGAACGCTTTCGAGCAGCTCGTACGCGCCGTCGGCAGCGATCCGGCGCTCACCGCCCGGGTGCTGCGGCGGGTGAACTCGGCCCTGCAACGGCCTCGCGGGCGGCGCGTCCAGACCCTGCCGCAGGCCCTCCTGTACATCGGCACCCGGGCGGCCAAGAACATCGTCGTCTCGGCGCTGCTCTCGCAACCCCTGGGGGCCCCTCACCCGGCGCGGGTCTCGGTGGTGAACCATTCCATCCAGGTGGCCTTGCTGTGCCGTCACCTGGGCACTCTGTGCCGGGTCGACCCCGACGAGTGCTACCTTCTCGGCCTGCTGCATGACCTCGGCCGCCTGGTCCTCGACCGCCTCTACCCCGACGAGCTGGGCGATCCGGTGGAGACCGAGGAGGAGCTGCTGAAAAAGGAGGTCTACCGGCTCGGCATCACCCACACCGAGGCCGGCGCCATCGTCGCCATGGCCTGGCGCTTCCCCGACACCGTGCGCCTGGCCATGACCGCCCACCACGACGGGGAGTTCATCGGACAACTGGGCCTTCCCCAAGAGCAGGCCACCCTGATTCAGATCGTCGCCCAGGCGGATCGGGTGATCGAGCGTCTGGATCGCGCGGAACCCGCCAACGCCGAAGCCGCTTGCGCCGAGGCCGATCTCATCTTGAAAAAGGAGTCCGGCGCCGTCCATCGCTGCCTCCTTCTGGTCCAGGACCAAACGACGGAGGAGCAACATGGCGATACCCTCTAACCTCCGGGCGGTCATCGCCGACGATGCCGCCGTCACCCGCCGCCTGCTCGTGCGCCTCCTTGGCGAGCTGGGCGTGCAGATCGTCGGCCAGGCGGAAAATGGCGTCGAGGCGGTACAGCGCTGCCTGACCCTCGACCCGGATCTCCTGGTCTCCGATCTGGTCATGCCCAAGCTCACCGGGGTCGACGTGATCCGCCTGGTCAAGACCAAGCTTTCGGTGCGCATCATCATCGTCACCTCCCACTGCGACAAGGGCATGCACGCGCGCTGCCTGGCCATCGGCGCCGACAGCGTCCTCATCAAACCCGTCGGCATCGAGGAACTCCGGCACACCCTTTTGGCCCTCTTCCGCGAACCGCGGCCCTCCTCGTCTCCCGGGGGCCCCATGAACCCCGGCGACCCCCACCAGCCCTGATCCTTACCGCGAACGGCGGGCCATCTCGTCCTCCAGCGCCGCCGCCCGACGGGCGCGGAACCGAAGTCGGTCTCGCCGCTCGTTCTGCTCGTGCCGCTCCGCCGCCTCACGCCGGGAGATCGACAGCATCCACAGCTCTCGCAGCCCCTCCGCCTGGCGCACCTTCAGGGCCAGCCGCTTCCCCCCCTCGGCGGCCTCGGCGCGGGCGGCGGTCAGCTCCTCCCGGTGCCGCCGCAGCGACTCACACGCCCCGAAAAGCGCCGATGCCGTCTGCCTCCCCGTCTTCATCACCCGCCCCGAAAGGACAGCCAGAAGCCCCCGCTCCGCCGCCAGCACCCATTGCGCGGTCCGGGCCGCCTGCCCCCGGGCCAGTTCCAACTCTGCCTTGGCCCCATGAAAGCGCCGCCGCGCCTCCCGCTCCGCCGATCGGCGCAGGTTCAGGATCAGCGCCACCACCTGGGGCGTCGGTCTTCGTTCGGGCATGACCCGCCATCAGCATGGCGCGACTAGGGAACCGCCGCAATCTTCCTTTCGGGGCGGCTGCTCCACGTCGGCGCTAGCCGGCGGTTGCTTTCCGGTCGGTCCGCGCGATAGGCTGCCGATCGTGTCTTCCTCTCGGCCTCCGTCGGGCCGCCTTCCACTCGGACCGACTGCGGTTGCGCGGGCGAAAGTCCGGGAGTTCCCGCAGGGCCCCATGGGACCCGCGGAGCGCTATGTCATCGTCGAGTACCTGGCCGAAGGCGGGATGGGGGCGATCTACCTGGGCAAACGCATCGGCGTCGGCGGCTTCGAGAAGCAGGTGGTGCTGAAGCAGCTCCTCCCGGAGTTTAGCAGCGATCCGCAGATCACTGAACTGTTCCTCCAGGAAGCGCGCCTCTCTGCCTCGCTGGATCACCAGTCCATCGTTTACACCCTGGACCTGGTCCAGGTCGCCGGCAGCTACTACATGGTCATGGAATACGTGCGCGGCGGCGATCTGCGCTCGCTCCTGCGCCGGGCCAAGCGCCGGGGCGCCCGCTTCTCCCCGGCGGCGGCACTGCTCATCGGCAGGGAACTTTCCGACGCCCTTCACTATGTCCACAAGCGCAAGCTTCCCGACGGCAAGCCCCTCTCGCTGATCCACCGCGACATCTCCCCCTCGAACATTCTTTTGTCCACTTCCGGCGAGGTCAAGCTGACCGACTTCGGCATCGCCAAGGCCTCGACCTACGAAAACACCACCTACAAGATCCGCGGCAAGGTGGGCTATATGTCCCCCGAACAGGCCCGCGGCGAGGAGATCGACGCCCGATCGGACCTCTTCTCCCTGGCCGTGGTGCTCTACGAGGTCCTGTGCGGCGAGCGCCTCTTCATCGGCAACCTGACCCAGAGCCCAGCCCTGGTCTACGGCGCCCCGATCCTGCCGCCCTCGCACTTCTGCGAAAACCTCCCCGAGGAATTCGACCAGGTCATGCTCAAGGCCCTGAGCCTGCCCCGGGAGGGCCGCTACCAGACCGCCCTTTCGTTCGAGCAGGCCCTGCTCGAGGTCGGCAAGCGACACGATCTGCTCATCGGCCATGCCGAGCTTTCGGCACACCTGCGCGAGATCTGCGGCCCCGATCCCGATGCCTGGCTGCGAGATGAGGACCGCACCGGCACCGCGATGATCGCCCCCGGCGAGGGCGATGAGGACGACGACGCCCCGCCAAGGGACGATGACGAAGCGCCCTTCCTGTATCCGCGGAATTCCCGCCTCCTCTCCAAGCCCGAGGCCTTGCCGGACATCGCTGGCGAAACCAGTGGGGAGATGACCGAGCCCACCTCCCTGATGGCCTCTTCCCTGGTCGAAGTACTGCGCAACCCCCCGATGGAGGAGACCCAGCCGATCGAGCGCCAGCCGACCCCCGATGACCCCGACCACCCTGCCAGCCCACCGCCGCCGCCGGTGAACATCGCCGCCATGGCGCGCAAGATGCTCCCCATGCGCTCGCGGGACCTGTCCGGCCCCCCCGGCCGGCAGTCCCCGACTGCCAACGGCCAACGGGCGGGAACCCCGCTGGGGCCGCCCCTCCTCCTGCGCGATGACGACACCGCCGCCGTCACTGCCCCCCGCCCGGCCACCGTCCGCACGGTCGTTCACCGCGACGTTTCGCGTTTCGCGATTGCGCAGGTCGAGGCGGACCCGCCCTCCCTCTCTCCCGAGGGCCGGGCCTTCCACATGACCCGGAGCGGCATCCTCTTTCTGAGCTTGCTGATCGTCCTGCTCTTGGGACTGGGCATTGCCCTCGGCATGCTCCTGTCCAACCCCCGCCTCGACAGCGGCGAACCGCACCCCCCGCAAGCACCCTCGCCAGAGGCGCCGCCCGCGCGATAGTTCTCAAGTCGCCTACCCTGGGCTATACTCCGCCGGACGGACGCCTCGACGAAAAAAAACTGATGACCGTACGAGATCCCAACGCCACCAACCTGCTGGAGGAGGCGCCGGAGTTTACCCGGCAAAGGCCCGGCGGCGTATTCCTGGTCATCAAGGGCCCCGATCGGGGCGAGCAGGTCGTCCTGCGCGGCCCCATCATCACCTTCGGCTCGGCGCCCGGCTGCGATCTGGTCCTCTCGGATCGCACCGTCTCCCGGCGCCACGCCACCGCCTCCCTGGAGGACGGCCAGGTCATCGTCCGCGATCTCAGTTCCACCAACGGCAGCTTCACCCATGGCTCGCGCTTCAAGGAGATCACCTTGAGCCACGGCGCCGAGATGAAGCTGGGCAAGACCGTACTCAAGTTCCTGCCTCAGGAAGAGGCCGTCGAACCCGAGGAGACCGCCGAGGAGAACTTCGGCCAGCTCATCGGCCGCGACACCAAGATGCGGCGGCTCTTCGGCCTTTTGCGGGACATCGCCCCCAGCGACACCACGGTCCTCATCGAAGGGGAGACCGGCACCGGCAAGGAGCTCATCGCCGAGGAGGTCCACCGCCACTCCCAGCGCGCAGACGGCCCTTTCGTGGTCTTCGACTGCGGCGCCGTACCGCGGGAGCTCATCGAATCGGCGCTCTTCGGGCATGTCAAGGGCTCCTTTACCGGCGCCGTCTCCGACCGCAAGGGCGCCTTCGCCGAGGCCCACGGCGGCACCATCTTCCTCGACGAGATCGGCGAGCTGGCGCTGGACCTGCAACCGGCGCTCCTGCGGGCCCTGGACAAGCGGGCGGTGCGGCGCATCGGCTCCAACATCTACGATCAGATCGACGTACGCGTCGTCGCCGCCACCAACCGTGACCTGCGCGAGGAGGTCGCCCGCAAGGGGTTCCGCGAAGACCTGTACTACCGCCTGGCGGTGATCCGCGTGCACCTGCCGGCGCTGCGCGAACGCGGCAGGGACATCGACCTTCTGACCGATCACTTCGTCCACCAGTTCGGCAACGAGCGCGCCCTCCAGATCAGCGCCGAGGACATGCAGCGCCTGCGCAGCTACACTTGGCCGGGGAACGTCCGCGAGCTGCGCAACGTCATCGAGCGGGCCTGCGTGCTGTCCAAGGGGGAGACGCTGAACATCGACGACGCCCTGGGAGAGGGGCTGCCCCAGGTCCCCATCGGCATCCGCATCGGCCTGCCCTTCAAGGAAGCCAAGGGCCAGCTCGTCGAGCAGTTCGAACGCGAGTACATCATCGATCTGATGAAGCGCCACAAGATGAACCTGTCGGCGGCGGCCCGGGAAGCGCAGATCGATCGCAAGCACCTACGCGAACTTTTGCGCAAGTACGGCCTGGATACCCGCATCGACCTGGCCGACGCCAACGAGTAATAAATTAGGGCTTGCCTCTCCCGCTTGCGGAGAGGCAGCGCCAGTTCAAGAAAATCTGCGACGACGACGTAGCGCGGTGAGGGTTGACGGTTGTCAGTCTCTGACTGCCAGGGGATCGGGAAGCGGTTCAGTACTTGGTGTAAAGACGCACGGATCGGTTGATGTCCTTGACCACCACCGTGTGCACATGTTTTTCGCCGGTGGCCGGCTGCAAGAAGCCGATCTGGTGGGTCCCCGGCGACAGGCTGATTCGATTCGAGGGACAGCTCACCCCGGTGTCGGTGCCATCGACCAGAAGACGCAGCTTGCCTTTCGAGGCGCAGCGCACCTTCAGCCCGGCCTTGCCGGCGATCGGGGGCACAAGCCGCACCGGCTCCAGGGTGACCGAGAGCGGCGCACCCGGCTCGACCGCCTGCTGCCAGATCTTGCGCTTTTCTGCCACCAGCACCAGCCGGTGCGTGCCGGAAAGGACCAACGTGGCCGGAGTGTGCCCAATCGGCTTGCCATCGACAAAGATCGCCGCCGTCGGGATCGACGAGAGCAGGAGCTTGTTCCCCCCCAGCCCCTTGACCGAGGTCTCGCCCCTGAGCGCCACCTTGCCTGGACTGGCCGCCACCTTGCCTGGGCTGGCGGCCTTCTCGCCTGGGCTGTCGGCCGGCCTCTCGGGCGATCTGGCTGTCATGACGCCCGGCCTGCCCGGTCCTGCTTCAGGCTCCGGGTTTCTGCGCCCCGGCCCCGTCTCTCGATGCAGCGACGTCCGCGGATCGGGAGCCGGTCCTCGCCGTACCGATCGGTAGAAAAGGGGCACACAGACCCCCAGGGCCAGCGATCCCAGGAAGCTGGCCAGCACAATCGCCGCCGTGCCTCGCCGTCGCTCCGCGATGGACCGCGGGCGGATGTCGCTCTCGCTCAGCGCCGGGGCCGGCAGGGGCCAGCTTCCGGCGGGCGACTCGACCACGGAGTCCCCGAGCCCCTCCGCCATCGAAGGGCGACGAAAGCTCTCGGATGGGGCTGGCGCCATCGGAGTGCCCGTCGAGGCACGCGCCGCCGCGCTCGCCGAAGCCGCCTCCCGGGCCACGACGGCCAACGCCCAGGCGGGGATCTCCTGGGGCCGCTCCCCTGGCGAGCCCGGAGACGACCGCGCCCGCGACATTCCCGGAGACGACCGCGCCCCCGACATTCCCGGAGACGACCGCGCCCCCGACATTCCCGGAGACGACCGCGCCCCCGTAGGCACCGACCCGCCCGGTACCCACGCACCGGCAGACGGCAGGCCCGCATCGCCAGGGGAAAGGCCGTTCGGTTTCGCCTCGGGAACCGGGTCGTCCTCTGCCTCCACGCCGCCGCTGATCGAGATCTCCAGATCGTCCACCGTCGAGAGCGGCACCGGGGCGGTGATCAGCGGCGCGTACGCGTCGGCCAGCGAGAACCGCCGGGCCTCGGTGGGGTCCGCGAAGGGCGAGATCCCCGGCAGCATCGATCGCGAAGCGCCGCGGGCGCCGAGGTCTATCGACGACGACATTCTCGGCGGGGACGATCCGACCTCCCGAGACGGGTTGCCGACCACCGGGCCGCTCTTGTCCCGCGAGGACAGGCTGACCAGCCCCGCCAGCGCCGAGTCCGTGTAGTCCGCCAGCGCCGTCGGCTCGTCGAAGTCAGTGAACCCCGCCGGCCTCGGCGCCACCCGACGGGACGCGCGTCCCGATGGCTCGCCCGCCGGGTCCCCCAGGCGCCGCTCCAACCCTTCCGCCAGATGTTCCCCGGTCACCCGATCCGAGTTGTCCTGCACCACCCCGTTTCCCACGGCAGGCATTGGCGTGGCCGCCGGATGTCGCCCGGGGAACACCCGCGCCAGCGGCGTCCTTGATCCCTGCCCCGGCGTGGCCCGTTCCCGGATCTCCGCCATCGCCGTCGGCCCCGAATCAAACGAACTCGTCGACCACCGAGGCAATTCCATCCCCGGGGCGGCCGGCACATCTGTCAGATCCATCCCTGGCCCCGGCCCCGGCCCCGGATCGCTCCCCAGCATCGGGATCGAGATCGGCAGCGGGGTCTCCTCCGGCAGGATGCCGAAGACCCGGGCCTGCCCGCTTGCCGTGCCGCCACCGCCCGGCGGGTCCGCGTCCATGGTGACGATCTTCGACTTCGGCGAGTGGGGTACCGGCACGGTGCTGTCCTCCTCGTCCCCAAGAAAGGCCGAGCTTGGCCGGGCGTTTCCCGGCCGCGAGAAGGGGCTGACCACCCGCGGCGCTCCGCGATCCATGATCCGCGACGCCGTGCTGGCCAGCGCGGCGTCGGTGCGCCCCTGCACGCCCGGCTTCGCTTCAGCCCCACCCGGTTCTTTCGTTTCGGTCCCCAGGCGCTGCGACACCGCGCCGACCCGCGCCTCGGCCCGCCTCTGCCCGGCGACCACCGCCACAGGGCCCGAGCGATGCCCCATCGACACTGCCACCGGCCCCGAACGGTTCGCCCGAAGGAAGTGCGGCGCGTCCCGCATCGGGTCCGACGACCGCGACGGCACCAGCACCGGCAGGCCCGGCGGAACGAAGCCTCGTCCCTCCTCCGCCCGCGATGGGGGCGGCGGCAGCGGGTCCGCTCCCGGGTCGCTGACCGACGACGGCTCCGGGCGCTCGCTGCGTTGCATCCGCCGGCCCAGCATCAGCAAGAGCCCCACCGCCTGCGCCTCCTCCCGGGCGGCGATCGCCGAAAGGGCCGCGCAAAATTCTCCCATCGACCCATGCCGCGCCGCCGGCCGCGCGCTGAGCGCCCGCGAGAGTACCTGGGAAAGCGCCCCATTTTCCCCCGCCACCTGCTCCCATTCTTGGTCCTGGTTCCCGGCGCCTTCCCCGGCAGCGGGCAGTTCCCCGTGCAGCGCCTCATGCAGCACCACCGCCAGCGAATACACCTCGCTGCTGGCGTCGGCCGCCTCTCCGCGCAGCACCTCGGGCGCCAGATACGGCAAGAGCGGCGCCACCTCCGCCTCGGCCAGCCAGTCCCCCGCCTTGCGCGCCGAAAGAAGCGCCACATCGGTGATCAGGGCCTGCCCCGTTTTATCCAGGCACACCGCCTGCGGACTCAGTCCGCCGTGCAGCACCCCCTGCGCGTGCAGCGCCGCAAGCGTCGCCGCCACCTGCGCGCCGATCGTTGCCACCACCCCCGGCAGCGCCCCCCGCGCCTCCGGCGGCAGATAACGCTGGAACGCACCGAAGAGCCGCGACAGGTCCGCCCCGGCGAAGTCCAGCACCAGATAATATTGTTGCCCCCGGTGCTCCACCTCCCGCAGGCGCAGCACCCCGGGCGCCTCCTTGTGCAAACCCAGGCCCAGATACACCCGCACCGCCTCGTTCAGCCGCTGCACCAGGCCCGGATCCGAAAGCAGGTGCGCGTGCACTCGCTTGACCAGCACCTGCCGCTCCAGTCCCGCGATTCCATAAAGCTTTGCCCGCCAGGTCTCGTGGAGAGGCCCGCTGCCCAGCCGCTCCACGCAGTGATACCTGCCCAGCGTGAACGTACGTTTCAGCACAGGAGGCATTTTAGCATGGCTCCAGCCCCTGTCCGAAAATTGGTCCTACCTTTGCACCCTTGCCGGGCCTTGGCATTCCCTTGGTACAGGCGCTAACGCTGCAGCACGATCGCCTGGGTCACCCGCATCTCGTCCACCAGCGGGAGCAGGGGCGGCTTGGTCTTGTCAATCTCGATCTGGTCGTCGATGGCCTTCAGCGCGTCCTTGTCGTCCTTCCCGGCCACCCGGGTCAGCGAGAAGAGCACCGCGAAGCGCGTGGCCGAGTCCTTGTGGTTGACCCCCTTGGCCAGATACGCCACCCCGCCATGGCCGAAGCGCCCCAGCATGAAGGCCGCCTTCTCCGACTTGGGGCTGATCGGGTCGCCGAGCAGCTTGCCGTAGCATGCCACGTCCTTGCCGCAGGCCTTGGCCACCTCGGACCGGAAAAGCGCGTTCTTGAACGCCACCGAGATGTCGGTCTCCGCCGGTGCCGCCTTGAAAAGCGGTACCAGCGCTGCCGCCCGATCGCCGCCGATGAGCCGCGAATACTCGGTGACCGCCTCGGCAGCGAGCTGCGCCTTGTCCTGGTCGATCTCCTTCTTCTTTTCGTTCACGTAAACCGTCTTGGCCGCCGTCAGGATCGCCCCCTCAGCATCGCTGGCATTCAGGAAGTTCAGCGCCGACGCTGCCGCCGCCCGGTACTTGGTCAGGCGCTTGGGGTCGGCGACGATGGCCTGGAGCCGCGGCGCCACCTGGGTATCCCCGATGAGGCCCAGGGCCTGGATCACCGACTGGTGCCCCGACACGCCGCCCGGGGCTAACCCGTCGTCCTTCTTCCCGAGTTCCAAAAACAGCGCCGGCACCACCTTCTTGTTGCGCAGGTCGGCCAGCACGATGGAGGTCTTCTGCACCACGATGCCGGGGATGAACTCGTACTTCTTGGCGTCGGCCTCCAGCGCCTGGTTCTTGCGCTGCATGGCCTGGACCAGCGCGTCTGCGGCAGCATCTCCGCCGATGCGCACCAGCGCCAGGCGACACGTCTGGAAGATGTCCTTGCCCCGGCCGGTCATGAACAGGCCCCGTACCAGCGACGGCACAGATCGCTTGTCGGCGAACTCCGCCAGGTGTCGGGCCGCCTCCTTGTTCAGGAAGAAGTCCTGGTCGTCGGCGGGGGTCTCCAGCACCTGATCCAGGGCCTCCACCGCGCGCGGATCTTTGATAGCACCCAGAGCGGTCATGGCCTCGGCCTTGACCACGTTGGCGCGGGTCTTGATGGGCAGCTTCTTGACGATGGCCTTGCCCAAGGCATCCACCGCCTTGGCCGCGGCCTGCCGTCCCTTGTCGTCGCGCCCGGCCAGGCCGGCCAGGCCGGTGGCGGCGGCGGCGGCGTTCTCGAAGTTGTCGTCGGAGTAGTCGAGCTGTTCGATGAACAGGTCCACGGCGGCATCGGTGCGGAGCTTGCCGATGGCCTTGAGCTGCTCGGGGTCCTTGGTGCGTTTGAAGAGCTTGGCCAGGCCCTCATAGGCCACGGGGTCTTTGAGCTTGACCAGTTGCCGCACCGCGTTCTGCTGCTCGCGCACGTCGTCGAGCTTCTTGATCCACGTCTGGGGGTCCTGGGGATCGTCGGTGCACCCGGTGATCGGCAGGCCCACGGAAAGGAAGAGGGCCAGGCTGGAGGCCGCTGATACTCCGAGTTTGCGCATCGTCTCTCCCGGGGGCCGCGGCCCCGCGAAAAAATCAGGCTGGCCCGCACATCGGGCGGTTGGCACTTCTGGTACAGGGAGTGTACATAAAAAACCGGGGGGCTTGGGGGTCGAAGGGAGAATCGCGTCGCGCGGCTAGTGGTGAATCGGCGGGTGGCTCGGATGAGGGTTGGCGCACGAGTAATGTCCGCGTGGGGCCCCAGCTCCAGGGAGCCCACCGCTGGCGCGTCGGGCGCCCACCCTTACGCCCCCACGCTCGAATAAGCGG
>JBBRLA010000147.1:0-14273 GCA_038231615.1 Polyangia bacterium
TTGTACTGCTGCTGCGAGAGCGCGACGATGCGCTCCCGCAGGGGCAAAAGCGCCGCCCGGTAATAGTCGATCACGGCCCGGCTGGCCAGCACCCGGAAGCGCGCGGCGCGGACCTGGGAACGGACCTCGATGGCCAGGTTCTCCAGCACGCGCTGGCTCTGCCGTGACTGGGCCGCAAGGCGCGCCACCGCTGCCTGCCCCTGGTCGAAGAGGGGAATCTGGAGCTGAATGTTGGGGCCGACGGCGCTGTATCCTTCCAGCTCGCGCTCGACATGGCCGCCCGCCTGCACGACATTGACGAAGCGCGAGGCGCGGGTGATCGCCAGAGCGCTCGCCGCGGTGCGTACCTGCTCCCGCGCCGCCAGCAGATCCACCCGGTGCGCGATGGCAAAGGTCTCCATGTGTTCCAGCGGCAGCTCCTCGCGGGGCATTTCGGATAACTGCCCGGCGACTTTCCATTCGGTGTCGCGTCCGAAGACCCCCAAAAGCCGGGTGAGCCGCTCCCGGTCGGCCAGGACCTGGGCCTCACTCCGCGCCAGGTCGAGCTTGGCCTGGGCGTACAATGCCTGCTCGCTGGCCAGGTCCAGATCGCTCAGGTTCCCCGCCTCATGCTGGCTCCCGGCCAGCTCCGCCGATGCCTCCGCAGCATCCAGCACGGTGCGGCGCATGTCGGCCACCTGCCGCGCGGCCTGGACCGTGTAGAAGGCGGTGCGCACCTCGCCGCTCAGTTCGAGGACCGCGTCGGCGACCTCCAGCTTGACCCGAGCGAAGTCGGCCCGTGCGAAGCGCTTGCGCAGGGGGATCAGGAACAGGTCGAGGAACTCCTGCATGATGGAGAAGTCCCAGGCGAACACGCCCCCATTGAAGGGAAAGTGGAGTGCGCCCGCCAAGGTGGGGTTGCGCAAGAGGCCAGCCTGGACGAGATCGGCCTGGGAGACACCGAGCCTCTCGTAGGTGGCCTGAAGCCGGGGGTTGTTCAGCAGCGCGATCTGCACCGAGGAGGACACGGTCAGCTCGCGCCCCAACAGGCCCTGGACGGCGCGGGCGACCTCCTGGTCCGCGGCAGTGCCCTGGTTCCAGTGCAGCCGCTCGCCAGCGCGATCGCCGATGATCCGCTGCACGTCCTCGAAGCCGGCACCCCGCGGCACCATGCAGCCTCCGGCCAGAAGCAGCGCCCCGAGCAAGGCCGATGGCCATCCCGATCGCCCGCCTCTCATTGCGTCCCTCCCGCGTCAGGCGGGTCCGTGGGGACCGGCTTCATGCCGCCATGGTGGTGATGAGCGGGCATGACGGGGTCGGGGTGGTGGTGATGCGCGGGCGGGACTGGGCTTGCGGGTGGCGGTGCCGCCATCAGCAGATCGCCTCGCAGAAGGTCGGGCGCGGGTACGGCGGGGGCCTCCGCGGCGAGCAGGCTGGCGGGGTTGGTCGCGACGTCAGCGTTGTACTTCTCGGCGGCCCGTCCCGCGCAGGCCGCAAACAGAAGAATGAACATCGAGACCGATCGGCGGGCGGACCGTTTTGTGAACATGCGCTCTCCAGATCTGGGGTGCGGGCCGCGGTGAATCTAATCCGTCAGCGAGTTGCTGGCAACCCGTAACGTCCACACGCCGGATGTCTCACAGACAAATACTGGCCGTCGCCCTCTGCCATGTTACGATTCGAGAGCAAATGAATGTCATCAGCCCGCTCCGCTACCTGGGGGTCGCGCTCATATCGGCCAGCGTGCTCGCGCTCCAGGTGACCCTGACCCGCATATTCTCCATCATGATCTGGTATCACTTCACCTACCTGATCATCGGGGTCGCCCTTCTCGGCGGCGGCTCCGCCGGCACTTTCTTGGCGGTCCGGCGCTGGGAAGAGGCATCCATCGAGCGCCGCCTCGGCCCGCTGGCAGCCGGCTTCAGCGCCAGCATCCTGATCACGCTGCTGATCCTCACCTTTGTGCCCTGCGATCCGCTGGGAGGGAAGGCCGTCATCGTACCGGCCCTTGTGGGGCTCTTCGCCTACTTCACGACGCTCTTCACCACCTTCTTCCTGGGCGGTCTGACCATCGCCGGCGCCTTCCGCCTTTGGGTCCGCGATGCGCACCGGCTTTACAGCGCCGACTTGCTGGGGGCCGGCATCAGCACAGTGCTCGTGACGTGGCTGATCCAGGGCGTGGGCGGCCCGGCGGCCATGGCGGTCATCGCTCTTTGGGCCCTTTTGGCGGCCCTGCTCTTCGGCGCGGCACGCCCCAGGCGCTGGCGGCCGGTCCTCGGGCTCCTCGGCCTCGCCGAGGTGGGCCTGATCGTTTTCACTCTCGTCCGGCCCATCCAGCTCAGCGTGCCCCCATCCAAGGAGCTGGGCTGGGCCTTGCGCCTGACCGGCGCAGATCGCCCGGAGTATACGCGATGGAACCCGGTGGCCCGGGTGGACGTCCTGCCGTCTCTGTCAGTGAAGGAGCCGATCCTGGTCGGCGGCCTCAGCTCGGTCTATCTGTCAAAAGGCACGCCCCCGGCCCACAGCTTGCGGTTCCTGACCCTGGACGGCACCTCGATGAGCGAGATCTACCAGTTCGACGGCGACCTGTCGCGGTTCCGCTTCCTTGACCATGCCGTCATCAGCGCGCCCTACCAGGTCGGCGTGCCCAGACCGGCGACGCTCCTTATCGGCGTCGGCGGGGGCCTCGATGTCATCCTGGCGCGACTCTACGAGGCCAAAAGCATCACCGCGATCGACCTGAACGCCGACGTGATCGGCTTGCTCAAGGGACCTTACGCGGGCTATTGCGGCCACCTGGCCGATGATCCCCGTACCCGGCTCCTCACTGCCGAAGGGCGGAGCTTCCTTTTGCGCGATGAGGCGCACTATGACCTCGTTCAGGGCATCGGGCTGGACAACTTCGCGGCCCTTTCAGGCGGGGCCTATGTCCTTGCCGAGTCTTACCTGTACACCGTCGAGGCGCTCGGGCTGGCACTGGATCGGCTCACGCCGGAAGGGACCTTCTCGTGGACCCGCAGCCTGGACCAGCCCCCCCGCGAGACGCTGCGCCTGCTGGGGCTGGCGGCAGAGGCGCTGCGGCGCCGAGGGATAAAGGACCCGACCCGGCACATCGCCCTCATCGCCAACGACACGAACACCATCGGCACGCTCCTGGTCTCGCCCTCGCCCTTCGCGCAACCCGCCATAGAGCGGCTGCGACAGTGGGCGGCGGCGAACCACTTCGGCATCCTCCAGGACCCATCGGCCCACCTGGGCACGCCCTACGGCGAGTACCTGGCGGCGCCGGACCCACGCGCATTCGAAGCCGGCTACCCCTTCAACATCTTTCCGGTCAGCGACGACAATCCTTTCTTCTACGATTACTTCAAGTGGTCCCGGCTACGGGCCAATCAGGGAGACGGGGGGGACATCAACACGCGCTTTCCGGTGGGGAACCTGATCCTTCTGGCGATGCTCTGCTTCTCGACCCTGGCGGCGGCGGCGTTCATCGCCTATCCGCTCCTGCGCCATCAGCGCGGCGGCCTGAAGGCGCCCCACGCCGGGTCGGCGCTGGTCTATTTCAGCATCCTGGGTTTGGGCTACATCTTCGTGGAGATCGTCCTCATCCAACGCTTCACCCTCTTTATCGGCTACCCGACCCGGGCCATCGCCACGACGCTCTTCGCCATGCTTATGTGCTCGGCCCTCGGCAGCCTGGTGGCGCCCAGGGTGTGCGACACGGGGCCCGGATTGCGGGCCCTGCTGCTTCTTGTCGCGGCTTCGATCGTGCTCTACATCGTGGGCCTGCCGGTGCTCTTCCGGGAGCTGATGCGCTTTCCGGACGCGGCCCGGCTCGGGCTGAGCGTCGTGTTGATCGCGCCGCTGGCGTTCCTGATGGGCATGCCCTTCCCGACCGGGCTGCGGCGGGTCGGCCTGCGGACGCCGGCCCTGGTGCCCTGGGTCTGGGGGCTCAACGGCGTCTTCTCCGTGTTGGGGTCGGCGCTGGTCATCGTCGTCAGCATGCAGGCCGGCTTCACGGCCGCCCTGGCCGGCGCCGCGCTGCTCTACGCCCTGGCGGCGGCGGTGTCCGGGGCGCTGTAGAAGAGGAAGAGAGAATGAGGCGGCGGCCACGCAAGCCGGGCCGCCAGAGTTTCCCCCTCGACAGGCTCGGAGGAACTGTGGCTTGCTGGGGCAACAAGGGCCTCTGCCCGCCGCCGGATCTCGGTAGCGATCTCGACGCTGTCCGAGCGGACCTCGATAGCGAACCCCCGGCCCGTGGAGATGACCGTGGCGGTCACGCCCTTGAGCATGAGGGGGCAGTAGTTCATCTCGGGCATGTCATATCCCATCGCCGCGCTGCGTGCCAGGTGGCAGTCCACGAGCCGCTGGAGCCACTCCGGCGTCATTCCGGGCACCGCCCGAAACCGCACCGCCGCACCCACGGCGCGCGATCCGCCGCTGCGCGACCCGAGCAGCGTGTAAAGCGGGTCCACGCCATCGATGTCCTCGCGATGGGCGAAGGGGCTCATGTCTCGGTCGTCCTCCGGGATGCCCACGCACGCACGCGCCTCGGCGTCGCGGAGTTCCTGCGAGGCGGCACGGTGGGCGGCGGCCCTTTCGTGGTGTCTCCGCGCCTCCCGTAGGTGTTCCGCCGTCGGGTTGGTGCTCGAGGTCCAGCACACGATCTGGCTGCGGCGCCCCCCCGGGGCCAGGCACTCGGTCTTCGTAGCACCCGGATCGTACTGACGGGCGTGCGCCGCCGCCTCGCGGTCCTCTTGCGCGGCCACGGTCTCGTGCCGCGTCGTGCTCATCGAGTTTGCAGGGACGGTCGTGGCGCAGCCGGCGAGGGCACCGGCCAGGAGACCGGCGGCGAGGACCGAACGCCGGCCATTGATGATGGTGATCATAAGTTTGCTCTTTGTATTTTCGCTGCGACGTTACCGCTTCAGCGACAGAACGAAGTGGACCAGATCCCATGTCTCGGCGGGCTCGATCGTTTCGGCGTAGGACGACATCGGCGTTCCGTCGAGTCCGGTCATCAGGGTCCGGTACAGATCGACCGGCGTTTCGCCGCACTTGTAGTGCGTGGCCAGATCGGTCAGATGGGCCTCGGTGCCATCGTCGTTGCGCAGGTTGGAGGCGCCGGGTCCGCCGCCGCGACCGAGCGGACCGTGGCAGTTGGCGCACTTCAGGCGATCATAGATCGCGGCGCCACGGGCGACCGTGGTCGCGTCAGACGGTGGCCCAGGTGGGATGGCGATGGGGTGCCCCTGCGGCTCGCGCTGAAACCGGACCGAGAACGATTTCAGCAGCACCACCAGGTCATGAATCTGCAGCGGACCGACGGCGACAAACGGAGGCATGCCGGAGTTGAACAGGCCATCGCGGATCGACCGGCGCAGATCGTCGTCGGTCGGCAGCGTAGCCGACGGTGTCGAGCGGCACTTGTACGCACCGCGCGTGAAATCCGTGGCGGCGCTCTCGAAGCGCTTCGCGCTGCTGCCGTGTCCGTCGCCGGCCTTGCCATGGCACGACAGGCAGTATCTCTGGTAGCCAGCTCGCTCAAGGGTGGGGCTCTTGGGGGACGACGCAGATTTCTCAGTCGGAGATATGGGTGCCGTCAATTTCACCGCGTCCGGGGCGCCAGAACCAGGCCGTATCTCCCGACGGGGTGCCCCGAGTACCTCACCTGCCCGGGAGCAGGTCATGTCTCCCTCCGAGTCACCTCGGTCAACCAGCCGGCCTGGCAGAAAGCCCGTCGAAGAGTTCGTCGTCGCCAAAGAGCCGCACTCGCGCCCGAAACGCAAGGCGGCGGTCTCGCTGGCGCACGCGAGGGCGGGAAGCGAGAGCAGCATGATGATCGTCGTTCGCATGGGCGGCGTCCTTTACAGCAGGAAGTCGAAGCCGGCGAACACGAACGTGTTGCGCACGGGGTTGGTCCCAACCATGGCGGCATTCTGGGTCTCGACGGTGCTGGCCTCCAGGTGCGCCACCAGCGATCCCCACGCCGAGAGCCATAGCGCGTACCGTCCGAACAAGGTGAAGCCCTCCTGCTGGTTCGAGTTGTCCGGTTGCGCCGGGTCCGCCTGCTGGATGTTGTACACGCCGTCGTAGCGCACGCCCATTGTCAGCGGCAGGATCGGCGTATAATCGAGCTGGACGAAGCCGCCGTGGAACTGTGCGTCCCGGGTACCCTTGTCGACCAGCGCCCCGTCCTCCTGCCCATACATCCATGAGGCGGTGAGCGTGATCGGCCGCGCGAGCTGGCCGAAGACGAACTGAAGATCGAGCCCCGCCCGCGCATGGACCTTGTGCTGATCGCCGGTCCCGGCGACTGCCTGGGGCATTCCTCCTTGCGGCGTCAAGGTGTTGAACGCCGTCGGCCACCAGCCGACGAGGCCCATGGCGCCGACACGGACCCGCGGCAAGACGCGCGAGTACGGCAGCGCCGTATAGGTGACGTGTCCATACAACGACGGGGCGTTGAGCGCCCAGGCGCTGGTGATGTCACCCGACGAGGAGAGCGCGAGCGCGTAGCGCAGGCCAGGGCCATTCGCGTGGCCGGAGATCTCGAGCGCGAGCTGGTTCACGCCCAGGTTGAAGCCATTCGTGCTGCCCGTCGGGTGAAAGGCGTAGATGAGGAACGGCGCGAAGAGGGTGTAGCTGCGGTGCATCGATACTGGCAGGTCGAGCTCGAGGCGGCCGAGCTTGAGATTGAGCCAGTTCGTGCCGAGGTCGTTGATGCGCGCCCACCCGGACTCGAGGCTGGCGGTGCCGGCCTTACTGAACCCGGCCACATCGACATAGATGCTCACGTGGCGCGACAGGGAAGCGCCGAAGTAGATATCGGCGCCTGGGAATGCGAAGCCGCCGTTATTGATCGTCATCTCCCCCTGGTCGGTCGCCTGGTGAGTCGTGGAGGAGTACTGGTAGCCGACAGTGGCGCGGAACGAGATGGGAAAATAGTCGAGCAGGTGCCGGAAACCGTCGTCGCCGTCGGCGCCGGTGCGGTAGCCCCGATCGCGGTAGAGCTCGCCAACGTCGTTGAGGCGCGGCCAGGCGTCATGGCATGTCGAGCAGGTCATTCCGGTCTTGCGCGAGAACTCGGGGAGGGCGAGTGCTCTTCCCGCGGCCAGCAATGTGGCGAGCGCGATCAGCCATTCGACTTTTCTTCTCATCTCATCTACCTCTATTGATCTTGGGTGATGCTGCGGAGGTACTGGACGAGCGCGTCGAGGTCGTCGCCCTTGAGCTCCAACGGCTCCATTCCGCCTTCCGTCATCGCGACATTCGGGGTGCGCAGAAGCGCCTTGAGCTGCTCGGGCGCGTACCGGGCATCGAGGTCCGGCAGACGGAACAGGCCGGTGCCTCCCTTGGCGTCTTGTCCATGACAGCCGGAGCAGGACTCGCTCACGAAGAGGAGGGCGCCCTTGGACTCGGCCGGGCTCAGCATGCGTGCCGAGGCAGCGGCTTCGCCGCCCACAACATGCGGGACGAACGGTTCGGAGGCGAACCGACGTTCCGCGTCGTCCTGCGCCCGCAGCTTGGCCCGCACCGAGGGATCGCGCTGATCCTCGATATGCGAGCGCGCGCCCAGCCAGACGAGGCCGAAAAAGACGAAAAACAAACTACCCAGCGCGAACGGCCTTTTGAGCGGGCGACGCTCTGGCGAGCGGTCGATGAAGGGCAAGGCGAAGAGCGCGAGAAACAGGAGCGCCGGGGCCACGACGATCCCGATCACGCTCAGGGGTCCTTGCCAGTACTTCAGCCACTGGAAGACCGGGATGTAGTACCACTCGGGCCGCGGCAGGTAGGTCGCATCCGCCGGGTTCGCCGTCGGCCCGATCAGCGCCGGCCGGAAGATAGCAAGCAGCATCAGCGCCAGGATGACGGTGATGCCGAATATAAGATCCTTGAAAACCTGAGGCGGGAAGAAAGGCTCGACCGGCAGCTTCTTCAACTGCTCATCGGCAATCGGCGGCCCAGCGGCACCGGCGCGGCGGAAGAGGAAGACGTGGAGCATGACGGCGCCGACGATCGCCGCCGGAATCATGAATACGTGCAGTGTGAAGAAGCGGCTGATCGTGAGCGTGCCCATCTCGGTGCCGCCGCGCAGGAACAGCTTGAGCCCATTTCCGATGAGCGGCACCTCGGAGATGAGGTTGGTCGCCACCGCAGTCGCCGCGTATGCCTTCTGGTCCCACGGAAGCAGATAGCCGGTGAAGCTCATGGCAAGGACCAGCAGGAAGAGCATGCAGCCCAGCAGCCAGAGCAGTTCGCGCCGCGACTTGTACGCGCCGTAGAGGTAGGTCTGCCCCAGGTGGAGCAGGAGCACGATGACCATCAAGCTCGAACCGTAGGAGTGAAGGCTGCGGATGAACGATCCGCCGCTGACCTCCTTTTGGATGAACTCCACCGTCTTCCGTGCGTGGTCCGCAGAAGGAACGTAATACAGCGATAGGAAAACGCCGGTGACTGCCTGGTGGATGAAGAGGAACAGGAGCCCGCTGCCGAATACGTAGGCCCAGCGCGATCCGCCGGGGATCGGCTCGTCGAGCCCCTCGTGCATCAGCTTGCGCCAGCCGACGCGCTGATCGATCCACTCGCCCAGGCGCGAACGCTTCTTCTCGGGAGCGCTCATCCGATCACCTCCCCTTTCGAACTGAGCTGACGGAAGTACTGGTACTTGACGTAAAGCACGCCCTTCTCGATCTTCGTCGGAAGCGGATCGAGGCCACGCGGCTGTGGGCCGCTGAGGCGGGTGCCGTCCTTAGCATAGAACCCGCGGTGGCACGGACAGGCGAACTGTTGCAGATCGTGCTTCCACGGCACGATGCAGCCCAGGTGAGTGCAGATCGCCGACAGGACGATCAGCTCGCCCCGGTTGTTGCGGGTGACCCAGACGGCCTGCCTCGCTACGGATACGCGCCAGCCCTCGCGCTTGCGCACCTCGACCTCCGCGCGGATGGGTTCGGTGCCGCGAAACCGGTCGGGGCTGCCGATCGGGAACCAGTCGGCGCCGCCCCCGCCGTGCGTGACCGGATAGGCGGCGAAGCGGAGCAGCGGCACCGCCATCAGCACGCCGACGACGGCGCTGATGGCGGCCACCAGCGTGCCGACGAACGAGCGGCGCGTGCCGTCGTTCACGGCGCAACCTTGAGGGTCTTCACATAGGCCAGCACGTCATGGATCTGCGCGTCCGTGAGTTTGCCCTCGTAGGCCTCCATGCCGGCCGACTTGCCGACCGCCTTGCTTCCGAGCTTGGTCGCCTTGAACCACTGCTCGTCGTTGGGGACCACCGTGGTGAAGTCCGTCGGCTTGGGGTTCAGTCCCTTCCCCGAGGGACCGTTGCCCTTGCCCTTGATGCCGTGGCACACGACACAGTGCTGGGCGTAGAGCTGCTTGCCCTGCGCGAGATCCTCGGCAGAAGCCAGGCCCCCGGTTCCGCACAACAGGATCCCGATCAGCCATGTTCTCATCGTTCGCATCCTTCCGCTCCATCAGCCTCTGGTGGGAATCATAAGCACAACCCATGCCGACCAGCGCAGGCCGGTCGGCTGACGAGATACACCGGGTAATCGCGTCGCGTGACCCATCATTACCGCTACAGCCTGTCGAAGGGCGCTACCGACGTCAATCGCGCCCTTCGACTCCGCTTCGCTCAGGGCGATCGGGTGCTGAGTCTTTATGCTTGGCCACGTCGCGTCGATACCGATGTAATCGGTGACTACCATACCCGTGTGGGTCGTGGCAAGTAACCGTTCCGTAATATTTCGAGAGTAAATCGTTACCATTGAGTAACATGATCACGCCCGCTCCAGCCTGCCCGGAGTTTCCCCCTCGACAGGCTCGGAGGAACTGTGGCTTGCTGGGGCCATGTCTGCGACCATCTCACCCTCGGGCCTGACCCCAACCGCGTATACTTCTTTCACAATGCCGTCTGCCGATAGCGTGGCCTGGATCGTCATCGCCTTCGGCGTTGTGCTCCGAGTGCCCCTCCTCTTCACCCCGCTCACCTACCTGAGCGACGTATGGCGCCAGGCGGACACGGCCTCCATCGCCCATCATTTCCTGGTGAACAGGTTCCGGCTCTTCCATCCTCAGATCTACTGGGGCGGCAGCGGTCCCGGCTACGTCGAGACCGAATTCCAACTCTACCCGTTCCTCGTCGCGCTCCTCTACCGGGCCTTCGGGGAACACCTGTGGCTGGGACGTCTCGTCTCGCTCTTCTTCGCCATCCCGACGTTCATCGTCTTTCATCTGCTCGCGCGACGGGTCCTTTTGCAGGGCGCCGTCTGGGCCACGATCTTCCTGGTCCTTTCACCCCTGGACGTCCGCTATAGCGTGGCATTCATGCCGGAGTCGACGGTCCTGTGCCTCTATATGGTCAGTCTGTACCTTTTCCAGATCTGGCTGGCGGAACAGCGGCTGTCCACGCTGATGCTGGCGGCGGCGAGCACCGCGCTGGCCATCCTGGTCAAGCCCACGTCCATCCATGTGGGCCTGATCTTTGCGCTCCTGCTGGTGGGCCGATTTGGAATCGCGGCATTCAGGAGGTGGGATGTCTGGCTCTTCGGCGTGCTCTGCCTGCTGCCCGCCATCCCCTGGTACATCCATGCGCGGAACCTATATCTGACTTATGGAAACACGTTCGGCCTCTTCTCGGGCGGGGACAGCAAGTTCGGCAGCCTCTACGACTGGCTCAGCCTGGGGTTTTATCAAAAGCTGGCCGGGCTGGAGGTCGCCTGGGTGCTGACGGATGTCGGCGCGTTCTTCTTCGCAGCCGGCCTCCTTCTATCAATCAAGCGAAAGCGGCCCCTGTTCTTGCCTTTCGGAACAGTCACCATCGCCATCTACTACATGATCGTCGCCCGCTACGCACAACAGTCATGGGGGATCCAGTATCACATCTTCGCCTTGCCCTTCGCCGCCATCGGCATCGGTCTTTTCTGCGAGAGGCTCCTGTCCGTTCGTGTTCGTCTCGCCGGCCCGATCATCCTGGCCATGGCCTTCTGCGCCATCACGGCGCAGGCCGGTCTTGTTTATCTGCAAATGCTGCGCACGGGCCAGAACCAGCAGATCGAATGCGCGAAGAAGGTGGAGCGGGTCGTGCCCGAGGGCGCCTTGATCGTCTCGGTCACCACCGAGCTGAGCCGTGATCCGGGTCGCGGAGTACCCAACAACTATCAGGACCCGGTCCTGTTTTTCTACAGCCATCGTCACGGCTTCAGCCTTCCCGCCGACCGCTATAGCGTGGCGAACCTGGAGAAGCTCCGTCGCGAAGGGGCCGCCTACGTGATTATCACCAGTGAAAGGCTCTATCGGGGCAATATCGGGTCGGTGCGTTATCTGGACGAGCATGCTGCGCAGATCGGACCGGGAATCGGCGCCGGCTGCGCCATCTATCGGCTCGAATTGGACGCGAGGCACGAACGATGACAACCAGGATCCCCTGAGGGCGGGCGATCCCTGTGTCTACGGGCCGCTTCTCGGAGCGGGTAGGGCGCAGCAAGAATGTGTCAGTGGTCGGCGCCGCCGTCCGGCATATCCGGGGAGACATCGCAGAAGGCATGGGATGCCTTGTTGTTGGCGTCCGTGGACGCCGGGCTGCAAAAGTAGCCGACGCGGCAATCGGTTGCGGTGCACTTCTTGTGGCATTCGCCCTTCATGCCATCGTACTGGCAGATCGCTTCGGACGGGCAGTCTCCGTCCCCATTTTTGATATCGCAGTCACGCATGCAGTAGCCGCCCGGGTGATCGCCTTGCATGCAATGGAACGGCGCCGTGCCGCAATCGGCATCCGCGCTGCACGCCGACCCGACGGGTAGCTTCTGGGTGCCTACGCTGCCTGAGCTGCTGCATCCGGCATACATGGCGAGGACGAACGTCGTGACGATCGCGATCTGTGTCTTCATGGGCTCGCTAGCTCCTCTCGTATGGGAAGGCGAACTTAGCATGCCGGCTCAAGGGAAGCACTGGTCGTACTTCCGGAAGCGCGGGGTGAAGAAGACTTCATGCGGACTTCATGCAGCGGAGGCGGCGATGACTAAACTCCGAAGTATGAGCCCGGGCACTCTGGAGGATGGCCCTCCCGGACCAGGCTTCGCGAGGTGGTCATGAGTACGTGGCAGACCCGTATCCGGATGTCGGGCTGGCGTCTGGCGGTGGCCCCCTGGCTGGCGCTGGCCCCCGGCTGTGGCAGCGACTCGTACTACGTGCCGGCGCCGGCCGTGTATCAGCAGGTGCAGCCCGTGTATCAGGCGGGGCCGCCTCCGTCCGCGGCCCCGGTCTCCGCGACCCCGCAGCCGTCGGGCTCTCGGGTGCTGGTGCTCCAGTCGTCGCACGCCGATCGCCCCACGGAGGTGGTGGGCATCATTGACATCCACGTAGGCTCGGTGAGCCAGGATGCCGCGCTGGACCTGCTGCGCGACCGCGCTGCGGCGCTCGGTGCCGATGCCGTGCTCGGCGTCGAGTTCCATCACGCGGACGAGGGCGGGCCGCTCCATCTGTCCGGCCTGGCCGTGCGTTTCATCAGCCTTGGGCTGTGAGGAGGCTTGTCATGCGAGCATTGCTGCTGATCCTTGGGTGCGGCGCGCTTGGCGCCTGTGAGCTGGCAGAGTCCACGCGGGGGCCGTCGGGGGGCTGGTCCTCCCATCCCGCGCGTCCCCCGGTGTCCGCCGCTGCGGTGGCCCGGGTGGTGCTGTCGGACTCGACGGACCTCGGCCGCGAGACCGAGGCCCTGGGCATCGTCGACGCGCACGAGCTGCAGGGGCACCACGACGAGGCGCTGCGCGAACTGCGGGAGGAGGGGGCGGCGCTCGGCGCGGAAGCCGTTATCGGGGTGGAGTTCCACCACGACGAGGGCAAGGGGCGGCCGAGCCACCTGTCCGGCCTGGCCGTGCGCTACCGCAAGCTGCTCCGGGACGATCCCTACGATGTGCTGGAGACGATCGACATTCCCACCAGCATGGAGCGCCAGGAAGAGGCCATGGACGAGCTGCGCCGACGTGCGGGCCTGCTCCACGCCGACCTGATCATCGGAATCAGCTACGAGCACGGCGAAGGCGACGGGCCGGTACATCTGCGCGGCCGGGCGATCCGCTATCGAAGCGGCGGCACCCCGGGCGGAGCGCCCTAGGGAGAAGAGGGCAGGACGTCGATGCGCAGCACCCGGTTCCCGATGGCATCTACGAAGTAGAGCTTGCCCTCGGGGCCGAACGCCATGCCCATCAGGGCCCCCTTGGGTAGGCCGGTGTCCAGGTAGTTCACCCGCTTGCCGGTCATGTTGTAAGCCGAGATCCTGGCCGTCGCGAGGGGCTGCTGGGCGCGGGCAGCGAAGTTCTATCGGCCCAGCTTGCGGCGCTTGGCCTTGGCCGGGGTGGCAGCGGTGTGGCCCGTATGGCCCGGCGCCGGGATCGGCACTTGGCCGGTAAGTTCCTGATGCAGGCGGTCCTTGGCGGCCTGCTCCAGGTCGGCGATGCGCTTCATGGCCTGATCGTACTTGGTCTGAAGATCATCTCCCGCCTGGTTGCCCTGGGCCTTGGCCTTCTTGACGTTCGAAAGCGCGTTCGACTTCTTGGTCAGCAGGCGCTGCTGGTAGTCCTTCAGCGACAAGGCGGCGGCGCGGCCGATGGTCTCCTCCGAGCCGGTCTGGGTCTCCTTGTCCGCCAGGTCCACCAGGACCGTCACCAGGCCCAGAACATTCGTCGACAGAAAGTCCGTCCGCGTCAGCCGGGTGCGCTGGTAATCGGTGGAAATGACGGAGTGGCTGGTCTCCATGGTCTGGAGCAGAGGCAGTTCCTGGATCTGCCGCTGCATGTCTTCCAGGTCATAGATCTCCGGGACGATCGACCGGTACGCCTGGCCCAGGTTGATCACATTGATGGACAGCCCCAGGTCGAACCGCGCCTGCGCCGTCAAATTGCTCTTCTCCTGCTCGATGGAGACGGCGGTGACCAGTTCGTACGTAGTGCTCTCCTGGTTGACCAGGATGTTCTGCTGGTAAAGCGCGGACGCATTGAGCTTGGGCGGCGCCTCTCGCCCACCGGGGACGCCCCAGCGCACGGTCTTCGCCGGGGGTGTCGCTCCGCCGATGCCCGGCCGGCCGGCCGTTGTGTCTTCGTTTGCCATGGATTGTTCTGTCTCGCTTGGGGTTTCGTTTCGCCGTGGCGAAAGTGCCACGCGTATTTCCCTACGCAGATACTATGACAGTATTGGCGACAAGTCAACATCCGCGGAAAACAAGGACTTCATATTTAACAATCCATCTACCAGGCAAAAAATTGCCACATTTTGTTGCGAATGAATGACAA
>JBBRLA010000148.1:0-14212 GCA_038231615.1 Polyangia bacterium
CGCGGGCGAGGCGCCCCAGCAGCGCTATCAACGGCGGCTGCAGTACAGCGTGCCCATCTTTGAGCAGATGGAAACCTGGATTCAGCAGCAGCGAGCTACCGAACCTCCGACCTCTTACCTGGGCAAGGCGCTGACCTACGCGCACAACCACTGGGACCTGCTGCGAGTCATCTTCACCGATGGCGCGCTGGAACTGGACAACGGGGACGTGGAGCGGGCGATGCGAGGTCCCGCGAGCCGCTGCCACCGGGCAAGCGCTGCGAGGAGCTGTGGGGCGTCCGGCGGGATTCCCGTCATAACCAAGGCGATTCCCGTCATGGCCAAGGCGATTTTCGGGTCACGTCCGGTTTTCCGCCCGAGTGGCTGGGTTTGACGGGATCGACGGCCTGATTTCCGGGGACATGTACTTGGCGAGCAATTCGCTGGACTCTCCCGCCTTGGGCGGTCAACCTGAGGGGAGAGCGAGGCGATATGACGACACCACAGAAGGGCTACGATTCTGGCCCTTCATCGGTATCCGGCTCAGCGGTCTTCCCTCCGATGAGCCTCACCGATCCCATGGCCCACACCACCCTGACCGACCTGGAGTCCATCCGGCTCCTGTTGCGCGGCGGCTCCGTCATCGACTGGCACCGCCTGGCCTTCAACCACCAGAACGAGGTCGAGCAGTTCCTCCGTGTCAACGAGTTCGATCCCAGCGACCCCGAAGACATCGAGCGCCTGGAAAACCTCCGCGCCGAGGCCGTCGAGTACCTGACCCGCCACTTCAGCTACCGCATCCCCGAGGAGATCGCCAGCATCTCCCCGGCCACCGACCTGTTCCTGGTCGCCTCCCGCCGCGGCAAGTACCAGACCTACGCCTGCATGATCCTCAAACTCATGCACGTCATGCACCACCTGAACGGCCGCGAGAACCTCTTCCGCCTGCCCATCTCCGACGACCAGCTTTTCGGCCTGGTCGAGAACAAGGTGGTCCAGGTGGTGGATGCCATCCGCAGCGCCGGCTACCCCATCGTCGAGTTTGCCTGGAGCCGCAAAGAGCGCGACAGCCTGATCACCAAGCTCCTGGCCAAAAAGGACTCCATCGCCGCCCACGTCTACGACAAGCTGCGCTTCCGCCTGGTCACCCAGCGATCCCTCGATCTGGCCGCCGTGTTGCGCGAACTTCTGCACAAGCTCATCCCCTTCAACTTCATCATCCCCGGTCAGACCGTGAACAAGATCCTCCCCTTCCGCAAGATGGTCGAGGACTCCCCCCACCTTCGCGGCTACATCGACCAGCTCCAGACCGACATCGACATGGAGGAGGCCAGCGCCCTTTCCAACGAATTCTCGGCCTCCAGCTACAAGGTCGTGAACTTCGTCGCCGATCTCCCGGTCCGCCTGTCCGCCGTCTTCCAGCACATCCACCCCGCCCCCAAGACCGACCTCAGCCCCAAGGAGGTCATCTTCGTCCTGGCCGAGTTCCAGGTGGTCGACGCCGACTCGGCCCGCAACAACGAGGCCGGGGACACCAGCCACCAGGCCTACAAGGAGCGCCAGCACATCATGGTCAAGTCCCGCCTGACCCGGGGCATGCAAAACATGCAAAAAAAGATCAACAAGACCCCGAAGTAGCCCGAAACTGAATCTGATTCAGGCCCGGGCGCCCTTGCCGGTGAGCGTGCTTGACAGGAGGACGCGCTCGATGAACTCGGGGGGGACGATGACCGCGTGAGACTGGCCGGGCTGACCCACCACAGGGACCAGGGTCAATTCGCCTTCGTGCCACCAATAAAGGTGCGGACTCAGCGCCAGGCCCTCCTCCGTGGAGGACTCCTGGAAGAGCCCGCACGTGACGAAGTGGAGGGCGGGAATGGCCTCGGCCAGCGAACTTCCGGTCACCGGACACACCCTCAAATTGTGGCGGTGCGGCATGGACAGGAGCGCCCACAGCATGTGCACCGCCGGCAGGTGACGTTCAAGGTGGAAGATCTGCGAGGTCACGTAGTGATGGTCGCTGGTCAGCATGAAGGCATCGGTGCCGGAAATGGGCATGGGTGCGCGCGATAGTTTCAGGTCACGGCAGTTGGCGGTGCCCGCGGCGAAGGCCTCTTCTTCGGTGCCGCCCAGTTCGGCCAACAGTTCGCGGTCCAGCGACGCGGCCATATGCGGGTAGTCGATCACCACCACCGCATTGAGCCCGGGGGAGATTTCGCGCCCCACGTTGTGGCCTTTCTTGTCGCCGAGGAACGCGTCGCTATACAATCGGATGCGCAGCGCCTTTCGCACCTCATCGAAGCTGGGAAGGCCCTTCGGGAGGCCCGCACTGGGCAGCACATCGGCGAAGCAGCGGCTGAAGTGGGCCTCGACCAGGGCCGGGTAATCCGGGGGGCGACCCGCCGCGCAGCGCGTCGCCACGTTGAGCAGGCCACACTGGGCGATGTCGCCCGTGGGCAAGTGGACCACCAGGAAGCCCTCTTTCACCTCGAACCAGTTCATCCGGCACCACATGGCGTCCTCGATGGCGTGGTGGAAGACGCGCAGTTCATCCAGGGTGAAGAGCTTCCGGGCCCAGTCGGGCACGCGATTGACGGGCGGAAAACGAAAACGCTGGGGTCGCTCGGCGGGAGTCATGACAAGGCCATGAATAGCACACTGCGCGTGGGTAGCGCAGGCTACTTTACGATGAGGGAACCGCCGTGTCGGGTTGTGCTTCCCGGTCAAGCCGAGTTGCGATATGATGGACCGTGGCCGTTTCTGTCTCTCGCCGCGCCTCGGTGGTCCTGGCCATGCTGTGCGCGCTGTCCGCCACCCAGGCGGCCGCGGACCCGGGCCTGGGGGCCCAAGAACGACCGGTGCGCTTCGTCGCCGTCGGCGACCTGTCATTCAGCTTTGACGTGGGCCGCGCGGTCCGTCGCCGCCGTCTCGATCCGCTGATCAACGTGCGGCAGATCCTAGCGGAGGCCGACCTGGCCTTCGGCAACCTGGAGGGGGTGCTCTCCGAACGCCCGGTGCCCGAGCCAAGCCTTTCCCGCTACGGCCCGATCCTGAAGGGGCCGGGACGCGCCGCGGACCTCCTGTCCCAGGCAGGCGTCGACGTCGTGTCGGTGGCCAACAACCACGCTTTCGATCTTTACCAGGGGGGCCTTGCCGACACCCTGTCCCACCTTTCCCGCGCCGGAGTCACCGCAGTGGGTGGCGGTGGCACCAGGGAAGCCGCCCACGCCCCTTACATCCGACAGGTACGCGGGTTGCGCATCGGCATGCTGGCCTACACCTTCGCCACCAACCGCACCGCCCACGGGCCGGCCTACGTGGCTCGCATACGTGATGAACGGCGCTTCGCTTCCGAATGGGTGGCCGAGGTGCAGGCGCTGCGTTCGCAGGTCGATGTGGTCCTGATCTCGCTGCACTGGGGCACCCAGTATGTCCCTTCGCCCAGCCCATGGCAGGTGCAGCTCGCCCATCAGATCATCGACGCAGGGGCCGACGCCATCATCGGGCACCACCCCCACGTTCTCCAGTCCGTCGAGGTCTACCGCGGCCGGGCAATCGTGTACTCCCTGGGAAATTTTGTCTTCGGGCACCAGCCGCACCCGCGAGACCAGTCGGCGATCCTGGAGCTGGACCTGCGCACCGCGACCCGCCCGATCACCCGGGTCGCCCTGGTGCCGGTCCTCTTGCAAGGGGCGAATGGAAACCCAACGCCAGTCCCGGGGCCCGAGGGCGAGGGGGTGCGGCGCCGCCTGCGCGAGGTCAGCCGGCGCTTCCACACAGAGTTCCGGGAGACCGGCGGTTCGCTGGAACTGGTGCTGGACCCCCAAAGCACGTCGTGAGCCATTTTTTGGTTTTTGGCTACTGGATGCCTGGCGGAGGTCTGAGCAGATCGGACTGAAAGGCGAAGCCCAGCAGCAGATAGGGCACGCCCTGGCTCACATCCTGGCCGGCGCGGTAGCGGTGGCTGACGTACCAGCTGCTGACGAGCAGAATCGTGGGCTTGTTGAAGCGGGTGAAGCCGCGGTCGAAAAAGGTGTACGCCGCCAGGAGACCGATGCGGTGGTGCCCATTTTTCAGGGTGTCCCGGGATGGGTCGCCGGGCTGGTAGTCGCCGTCCTGGTAGATCGGCTGCACCATCGAGTATCGCGCGCCGATGACAAAGCGGAACTTGGTGACGAAGACCAGGTCGAGATCGTTGGACAGGACCCAGCCGTTGACCGGCACCAGGGTATCCAGAGTGGGATCGTAGAACACCGTGTCGCCGTCGCGGACGCCCATGCGCCAGTATTCGATGGAGAAGCGGTTGCGCAGGGCGATGGGACCGAACTTGAGCTGGATCTGCGGTTCGATGATGACGTGCGCCCCGCCGGCCCCGTAGTTCGCCCGGGTGTTGCACTGGTCGGCGGACAGCTTGCGCAGGCCCAGCAAGCCCTGACAGGACATCAGGCTGTCCGAATATTCGCTTTGGGGCGACTGGAAAGACTGCAGATAGCCAAAGATTCCGTAGACGCCCATGTACTCGGCGGCCAGGTGCAGGTTGAAGATCGTGAGGGGCTGGATCTCGATCGACGGGCCGAGCTTGACGTAGGCCGGATTGAGCTTGGGGTTGACGCCAAGGAAGACAAAGGTGTCGCGGAACAGGAGGGCCTTCCGGTCGCTCAGGCGCCGCTGGTAGCCCAGGCGGATCTGGTCTTCGAGGCCGATGGGGTTCAGCCGCAAGACGAAGAGGTTGCCGAGGACGACCCGGTTTTTAGGCGGGAGTTCCTCTTGCCCGTGGGCCCCCTGAAACCCGAGGGCCGAGAGGGTCAGAAGCGTCCCGAGCGTTGCCGCCAGCAAGAAGGTCCGTCGCATGTGTTCTCCTGCGGCGGAACTGTACGCTCATGTGGGAGCCTCCGTGAGATTTTCCCGATCGACGGAGGGATCTGACGCTTCTGGAAAACCGGGACTGTGGTCCACAGACCCCCGAGCGAGTGATGGGTGTCACGGAGAATTCAGAGTTCTAACTCCTGACTTTGCTTCGACTTAGTAGAATCTGGGGTTTGAAAACCACACAACGAATTGCAAAAAATGCGTGACACAGAGCACTACTAAATCTTCATTTCCTTTTTTTATCGTCGATGTAATTTGAAATTTTTCTACTGGGCTGGTCTTTTTTGCTTCCCATAAGTCAGGGGTCTGGATACCATGGCCTGGTACTTATGACTTTGGATCTGGGGCTCAAAGACCACAAGCGCAATCCTACTACCTACCATCGAGAGGATGGAACGCATGAAGTGTGTATACTTGTTCAGTGCTGGACTCGCGGCGGCAGGCAGCTTGTTGGGCTGCGGGGGTGGGGCCGCAGACCCGGCAGGCTCTCTTTCGCAAGGGCTTGGGGGCCGAGCCCCCCGGTTGTTCCTCTCCGACCCAGTGCTCAAGCGGCTTCAGGCGCGTGCACAGGCCGGCGATGCAGCATGGACCGCGTTGCGGCAGCATTGCGACCTGCTGGCGACCGGGACGATGTACCCACCGAGCGGCCCCGCGTATCCAGACTTGCCCAACGTGGGATCCGGCTACCAGGGCGAGTCCTACCCGCCGGAGATTCGCAACCTGGGCCTGTGTTACCAGATCGTCCGCGGGGTCGATTCGGCGGCGGAGGCGCGCTATGGCGCGGTCGGCGCGCAGTTGCTGATGGCGATGTCCACCCCGCCCGGGTCGGGCGGGGCACAGCCCAGTACGGACTCGGGCTATGGCATCCGCAACTACGGCGTGGGCATGGCTGTCGGCTTCGACTGGCTGTACCCGGTGCTCTCGGCGGGACAGGTGCAGCAGGTGGTCAGCACCTTGAACCAGTGGATCGACTGGTACGATGATCACGGGTTTATCCGCAATGTGCCCATCGGCAACTACTTCTCCGGCTACCTTCTGGCCAAGAGCACCGCGGCGCTGGCCACCGAAGGAGACAACGGCAACGCCGGCACCTACTTCGCCGACGTGCAGACCCGCATGTGGGGGCAGCTCGTGCTGCCGGCCTACAGCAAATCCATGACCGGCGGGGGCTGGCCCGAGGGGTGGCAGTACGGGCCCAAGTCGGTGGTCGAGATGGCCGAGTTCCTGTGGGCGATGAAGACGGCCAAGGGCCTGGACCTGCAATCCCAGCTTCCCCAGGACCGGGACCAGGCGAGGTACCTGAGCTACTTCACCTGGCCCTCCCTCACGCATATGGACGACCAGGGCACGGTGCGCGGGACGCTCTCGCCGTCCTCGTCGGCGGCGGCCGCGCTCTCGATGATCCTGGAGTACAATGGGGATGGCTACGCGGAAACGGCGCGGAGCTTCGCCCAGGACCTGCTGACAGCGGCAGGCGACAGACGGGAAGCGTGGCAGAAGTTCATGTATTGGGACGATTCGCTCCCCAAGACCGCCTACGAGGCGCAGGCGCTTTCGTACCTGGCCACGGGGCCCGGCGAGCTGGCGGTGCGTTCGACCTGGCAGAAGGACGCGGTGTGGGGCACGCTGACCGGCGGGACGTACATCGACGCCCCGGACTCCGGCGAGCAGCTCTTTAACCAGGGCAGCCTGGCGGTGGTCAAGGGAGACCAGCCGGTGCTGGTCAACGCCACCGGCTGGCTGCCGCAGACCATCGGGACTGCCGGGGAAGACTTCGTCTACAACGACAGCTGGCAGCAGCACACGCGGGTGCTTTACAACACTTTCTTCGTCAACGATGGCAACAACCTCTACAACCCGGGACAGGGCAGCGTCGGCCCGGACAGCGCCAAGACGCACATCGAGCGCTATGAGGACCAGGGGACTTATGTTCGGGCGCGTGCGGCGCGTATCGAGGACATGTACATCGCCAAGAGCGGGCCGCCGCCGGTGACCCAGTACATGCGGGACATGGTCTACCTGCGCCCGGATGTCTTCGTGGTCTACGATCGCACCACCGTGGCCGGCGCGGGCAACGATCAGTGGCTCTCGTTCCACACCCCGTCGGCACCGCAACCGGTGCAAACGAGCGATGGGTCGCGCCGCTATGATGTTCTTTTGGGCTCCCAGACCGTGGGCAGCGTGCGGGCGCTCTCGCCGGCGAACCTGTCCAGCCAGGTGGTCGGCCTGCCCGGGGGCACCGTGTGGCGGCTGGAGAACCATCTTTCGGCTCGGGCCGCATCGCAAGACTGGCTGACGGTGGTGACGGCAAATGGCAGGGTGGCGAACCAGGTGCGGCTCTCGGCGGCGGACGGCAACGTGCAGGCGGGGAAGATGGTGGGCGTGCATTTGCAGGGGACACGCAACCAGGTGGTGCTGCTGAGCAATGATCACCTGGGGGTGCAGACGGTCTCCGCGGTGCGCTACGAGGTGCGGCAGACGGCGGACACGGACCATGTGCTCATCGACATGGCGCCCGGCTCCTACGGGATCACCGTGACCCCCTCGGGCGGCTCGTTCATCATCGACGTGCACCAGGGCGGCAGCTTCGCGGTCACCGCGGCGGGCTCCCTGAGCTTCATCGTGGACAGCCAGGGAGGGGTCTCGGCCGGAGGCGGCGGTGGTTCGGGAGGTCCTCCCCCGCCGGCACCGGCACCGGCACCGGCGCCGGCGCCGGCACCCGCGCCAGCACCGGCACCGGCACCGGCACCGGCCCCAGCACCCGCACCCCCGCCGCCTCCTGGTGCGTCCCTCACGACCATGTCGTACCAGATGGGAGTCAGCGGATACACCGGGGCCCGCGATCTGAGCATCACCTCGTTGTACCTGGACGGTTCGAACCCGAAGGGATCGACCTTGTTCAACTACGAGGAGCTTCTGGCCTACACCATCCAGGGCAGCGGTGGCTACACCGGCAAGTCCCTGCTTTCCTTCGACGTGAGCGGCATCCCCCAGGGCGCCACCGTGATCTCGGCGAGCCTCCAGCTCAGCGTGGACACCTGGGCCGCGGGCGTGGCGCTCCGGGGCAGCTACATGAGCCGGCCGTGGGACTACACCTCGGCGAACCTCGGCTGGGCCAACTACGACGACGGGGCCCCGTGGTCGACCCCGGGGATCGGCGCGGGGGACCAGAGCGGCGCATCATTCAACATCGGAGGGATCACGCCGACCGGGGTGCAGCGCTTGACGGTGGCGCTGGACCCGGCGCAGGTGCAGTCCTGGGTGCGCGGCGCCGCCCACAACCACGGCGTCCTCATCGACGGCCCGGACATCGGCGACGTCACCAAGATCCGCTCCTCCTCGCACCACGTCGTCGCCGATCGCCCTGCGCTGACCGTGGTCTACAAGTAGCCCCCTTCACGGCGACACCTCCCCCGCCGGGGTACTGTGAAAACGCAGCACCCCGGCATGGCTGCTCCGCAGCGAACCCCCGGAACTCACGCTGACGATCTGCTCCTCCCGGCGCGGCGAAAGACGCACGGTGTAAAAAGTGTCCGGCGCCACGTCTGAAAGCAAGTGGGCGGTGGCGCGGGTCGGCACCCGGTAGCGGACCTCCCCCTTCTCCACTTCCCCCTCGGGCAAAAGCACCACTTGATTGCCCTCGGGCCGCGAAAGGAGCGTCCCCACCACTGCGCCAGCCTCCACGTTGCCGTCTCGCACCGACAGCCGGATCGCCGGCGCCACCTCTCCGCGGGTCCTGGCGGCATCGAAGATTGTCAGCCAGCGCTGGTCCTTCCCCGGGCTCCGCGGGCGGATCTCCATCCGAAAGACCTTGCCTCGCCCGAAGAGGTCCACCTTGGAGACCCCCTGGCCCTGCGGCAAGAGCGTGGTGACCCCCCCGGCAAAGTCCGCGCCCTTGCCCACGTCGAAGCGCTGCCCGCCCAGGCAGGGTGGCGGCAGCGACACCACGTTCCGCGGCAAGTGAAACGCCATCCACTGGTCCGCCTCCCCATCGCCGATCGAGGTCCGATCCGACACGATGAAGATCTGCGGGCGCAGGTAGATCACGTCCCGCGTCCACGAGGTCACCGCCCGCCGCTTGCCGCGATACATGTCCTGCAAGTCCTCGCCCCGCAGTACCACGTAGTCGCCGCCATCCTCGAAGCGGCTCATCCGGGTATGGGCGTCTTCCGGCCCGATCGCCGCCTGACCGTAGGGCATGGGGGGCGCCGGCCGGTTCACGTAGAAGATGTTGAAGAGGGTCCGGTTGCCCTTGTTGTACAGGTCGTTGTAGACGAGGTCGTCATACCTGGCGCCGTCCTCGGTCCCGGGCGTGTGACGCGAGAGGGCGCCCACCGCATTCACCAAAAGTTGCCGCCCGCCCCGCACGATGACCAGGCTGCCCTGATCGTAGTACTGCTCGCCCGAATCCGGGTTGTTCACATAAGTGCCTGCGGCGAAGGTGCCCCACACCGCGTCGGTGTCCCACGACGAACGCAACGCCGCGGCCCCGATGCCCGGCGCCAGATAGGAGCGCGGCAGGGTGGCAAAGTCCGCTTCCCGGGCCCCATCGTCCCAGAAGAGCGCCTCGACCCACGGCGTCGGAGCGTCCCCCAGCACCTTTCGCACGGCCCGGGCGAAGCGGTGGAACACCGGCGCCGTCGGGTCGTCGAAGAACGAGAGGATGCCCGCCTGCTCGGCGAAGAGATCGGGCTGCGCCCGGGACGGGTTTTCTCCACCGAACTGGATGTGGCGATCGTCCAGGGTGCGCCGGTCGGGCCAGGTGAAGTGGATGAGGTGCGGCCCCTGCTCGACGGGGAAAAGGAACGGATGGCCGGCGTCGTGTACCAGGTCGATGCCCCGCGCGGTCTTCGCCGCCAGCGCAGGCAGGGCCATGTTCATCATCGCCAGCGGCCCATAGTTCCAGCCCTCGGGCCAACCGCCGCCGCGCAGGTGCGCCGCGTAATAGGGCTGGACCCTGCCGCGGTGTACCCGGGTCAAGAAGTCCTGCCACTGCGCCTCCCCGGAGGGCGTATCCCCGGAGGTGGCCAGCGCCGCTAAGGCCTTGGCGGCATAGTAGCCGGCGAAGTAGTTGCCCTGGGGGTGGTCGCGGCCAAATCCCTTCTGCTCGTAGGCCGAGATCCAGCGCGAGAGGGCGACAACCAGGCGGGCCCGGAGCGCGGGGGCAAGGGCATCATAGAGCCAGTCGTAGCCCAACGCCAGGCCGACGCCATAGAAGCGGATGCCGAAGCCCGAATCGCGCAGGGGGTCCACCGAATGGGGCGCGCCGGTGCCAGGCGATTCGGACATCTTTGCTAAAATCTCCGCGCCCTTCTTGCCATAGGCGACGGCACGATCGGGGGCGAGGAAGCGCGCCATCTGGTAGCACAGGCCGTCGTTGAGCAGCGCCTCGAAGTAGTCGCTGCCCTGGTAGCCCTCGCCTATGCTGCCGCCCCCGGGGTAGCGGTTGCCATCGGGCCATTCGACGGTGCCGCCAAGGTAGGCGTCGCAACGGGCGCGCAGCCGCGCAAAAGAGCCGCTATTTTTCGCCCGCGCTGCAAGCTGAGGCAAGTTGTCCCGAGAAAAGAGCAGCCGCGGGTGCGATGAGGTCGTGGCAAGCGGCGCCAAGGAACCCGAGGCAGCAGATGAACCCAAGGAAGCAGATGAAGCAGAGGCAGCGGAGGCGGGGACCTGTGCCACCTCTCCCGGCCCCTCGTAGGTGATTGACAGAAGGGGTCGCCGCCCCGGCTCTTTCTCGCGGAATGAGTAAATCCGCGTGACCTTGCCCTCGGCCTCGTTGACCAGCAGCACCCCTCGCTGCGCCGCCGCCGGGTCCTTCACCCACGCGGCCACCACGCCGGGGGAAAGGTCCACCGTGAACCGTTCCTCGCCTTTGCCGGAGAAGGAGGAGATCTCGAAGCCCGGCCCATCGAGCAGGTCCTTGCCCACGGCCCCGGTCCCCGGCGTCGCCCACCGCCCCTGGTCATCGCGGTGCAGCCAGCCCAGCCGCTTTGAGGCCGGGTCCCACGACACCTTCAGGTAGCGCCCGCGCACGGTGAACCCGGTGGACCAGTTGTCAAACGTCAGGGTCAGCGAGGCGGCGGTCACCCGCGCCCCGGCGGGCAGGGAGAGCTTGCCGAAGCGCAGGAGCACCCGGGTCTGGTAGCCCTCGGGGCCGTCGATCCGGTAGCAACCCAGCGTCTCGCCGCGTCCGGTGAGGCCGTTGCCCCCGGTGTAGCCCTTGTTCTGGTCGGAGATGGCCGCGTCGGCGCCGCCGTCATAGCCTTGCTCGCCGACCCGGAACGTGCGGGTCGCGGCAGCGGCGACGCTCGGCGACGACCTTGAGATCAGCCCCACATACAGAAGGACGGCGAAGGCATTCTTGGCGGCGCTGGCGGTTTTCGACAATCGTGGCATGGGTCTCTCGGTTGGTTCTTGGTTCTTATGCTGACGGCGAAAGACGGTTTTGGCGAGCCCCGCTGGTGATAAGCTGTCCTGCTGCGAAGGCAAGAGGAAGATGACCAGCCACTCCGACGATCGCCCCCCTGCCGTTCCCACCGTCGTTCCCGGCCTGGGGGCCGCCGTGAGGGCCCTGCGCCCCAAACAGTGGCGGAAAAACGTAGTGCTCTACGCCGGCTTCCTCTTCACCCTCAACGAGAAGTGGCGCCCCTTCTCGCCTGCCATGTTCGATTGCCTCCTGCGCGCCACCCTGGCCTTCCTCCTGTTTTGCCTGCTCTCGAGCACGGTCTATCTCATCAACGACCTCAAGGACATCGATCAAGACCGCCTGCACCCGGTCAAGCGCCACCGGCCGCTGGCCTCCGGGGCGCTGTCTCCGGCGACGGCGGTGATCCTGGCGGTGATCCTGGGCGCCGCGGCTCTTTCCGGCAGCTACGCCCTGGGCCCGCTCTTCTTCTCGATCGGCCTTTCCTATCTGATCATGCAGATCCTCTACACCTTCGCCCTCAAGCACGTCGTCATCCTCGACGTGTTCATCATCGCCTTGGGGTTCGTGATGCGGGCCATCAGCGGCGCCGCCGCCATCGGGGCAGAGATCTCCCCCTGGCTGTACATCGTCACGCTCCTCGGCGCGCTCTTCCTGGGACTGAGCAAGCGCCGCCACGAACTGGTCCTCCTGGGCGATGACGCCGGCCACCACCGCCGCATCCTGCGCGAGTACAACACACAGCTCCTTGACCAGCTCATCAGCATCGTCGCCTCGGCGACGATCATGGCCTATTCGCTCTACACCTTCACCTCGCCCAAGCTGCCGCAGAGCCACCAGATGATGCTGACCATCCCCTTTGTCATCTACGGGATGTTCCGCTACCTGTACCTGGTCTATCAGAAGCATGGGGGCGGCAGCCCGGAGGACCTGCTCTTCCGTGACCGGCCCCTTCTTGCCGCCATCCTGCTCTGGTCGGGCACTGCTGCCGCGATCTTGGCGCTCTCCCGCTGACCTGCCCCCGCCTTGGACCCACACTATCGCATGGCACCCGCCGGGCCATGCAGGTAGAATGCCCACGGGCCGCATCCGCCCACTTCACTGAAACCGGTGCCAGGAGCCCCCATGGACTTTGCCTACACTGCCCAAGAAGAGGCGTTCCGCGCCGAGGTGCGTGCGTGGATCAAGGCCCACGTCCCCGGCGACTTTGGCACCCCCGCGTGGCCCGTGCCCAAGGACGAGGCGGGCCAGATTGCCGCGATGCGCGCCTGGCAACGCACCCTGTATGAAGGCGGCTGGGCCGGCATCACCTGGCCCATCGAATACGGCGGTCGCGGCGCGGCCCCGGTGGAGCAGTTCATCTTCCAGGAAGAGATGGCCGCCCACCGCGTGCCGCCGACCCTCACGGTGATCGGCATCGGCATGGCCGGCCCGACGATCATGGCCTGGGGGACCGCCGAGCAGAAGGCGGCGCACCTGGCAAAAATCCTTTCCGGTGAGGAGATCTGGTGCCAGGGGTTTTCCGAGCCGGGTGCCGGCAGCGATCTCGCAGCCCTCGGCACCTCCGCCCGCAGCGAAGGCGACCACTATGTCTTGAACGGGCAGAAGATCTGGACCTCCCTGGCCCACATGGCCGACTACTGCATCCTTCTTACGCGCACCGATCCGTCGCTGCCCCGGCACAAGGGCCTGACCTACCTCATCGTGGACATGAAGGCCGGCGGGGTGCAGGTCAAACCCCTGCGCCAGATGACCGGCGAGGCGGAGTTCAACGAGATCTTCTTCACCGATGTGCGCGTCCCGAAGACCAACGTGCTGGGCCGGGAGAACGATGGCTGGCTGGTGGCGATGACCACGCTGATGCACGAGCGGGTCAACATCGCGGCCATGCTCTACACCCGCATCAAACAGACGCTGAACGACGTGGTCCAGCTGGCAAAGCGGGTACACAGAAACGGTCGCCCCCTTTCCGAGGACCCCATCGTCCGGCACAAGCTGGTGCGCTTCCACGCGGCGGTGGAGACACAGCGCCTGAACAACCTGCGCATGCGCGCTGGCATGCGAGCGGGGGATGACCCGGGGGCCATCGGGTCCATCTTCAAGCTCGCCTGGGCCACGGTGAACCAGGACCTGCTGGAGCTGCCCCTGGACATCCTGGGGCCCTACGCCGAGCAGCTACCGCAAAGCGCGGCCCACACCCCCCAGGTCGCTCTGTGGATGCAGCAATTCCTGCGGGCGCGGGCCAACTCCATCGAGGGCGGGACCTCGGAGATCCTGCGGAACATCATTGGCGAGCGGGTCCTTGGGCTGCCTCGATAAATAGACAGCCAGGCAGATAGACAGCGTGCACCCCCACCGGGAGCGAACCTCATGAACCTATCTCCAACCGAAGAGCAGAAGCTGCTCCGCGAAAGCGTCGCCCGTTTTTGCAAGAACCGAGTCCCGATGCCGGTCGTGCGCGGGCTTGCGGATCACCCTGCCGCGATCTCCGACGAGCTGTGGCGCGACATCGCCGACAACGCCTGGCTCGGGGTGCTGGTCCCCGAGGCCCACGGCGGGCTGGGCCTGGGCGTGGTGGAACTGGGCATTTTACTGGAAGAGATGGGACGGGCGCTGTGCCCCGGGCCCTACTTCTCCTGCGCGGCGCTGGCGGCGCCGGTGCTGGCGGCGGCCGAGGTCAGCGAGGCGGTGAAAGCGGCCTGGCTGCCCGCCCTGTGTGCCGGCGAGCGCCGCGTGACGCTGGGGCTCCTTGAAGAGGATGCGCAACTTGGCGCGGTAAACGCCCAGGCCGAGGCGCTGCCGGGAGGCGGATACCGGCTGTCGGGGAAGAAGTTCTTCGTTCCAGACTTGGCGGCGGCCGACGCCGTCCTTTTGCCCGCGCGCAGCGGTGAAGGGATCACCCTCTTTCTGGTAGAGACCACGCGGGCCGGCGCCAGCGTC
>JBBRLA010000149.1:0-14203 GCA_038231615.1 Polyangia bacterium
GGTGCCCACGGCCCATACGTCCTTGTCGCTGGTGCCAAAGAGCCCGATGAGCTGCGGCCGGTTGGTCTCCTTGACGTAGCCGCTGGGCTGGCGGGCCCACGATTTGCCGTCATAGTGCAGCACGGTAGCGTTCTCGCCCACGGCGTAGATATTGCGCGGGCCGCTGCCCCACACCGCGGTCAGGTCATCGTTGATGCCGCTGGGCAGGTTGCTCCAGGCGCTGCCGTCGAAGTGCCGGATGGTCCCCTTGGCCCCCACGGCGAAGGCGTCGCGCGGGCCGCTGCCCCATACCGCGGTCAGGTTGGCGGTGGTGCCGCTGGGCGTGCCGACCCATGCCTTGCCGTCCCAGCGGAGGATGATCCCGCTGTCGCCGACGGCCCAGAAGTCCTTCGGCCCGCCGCGGAAGATGCCGTTGATGGCGTCGCTGGTGCGGTTGAAGGTGGTGGACCAGGCGGTGCCGTCATAACGCAGCATCGCCCCGCCCTGCCCCATGGCCCACACGTCCGCGGGCCCCTTGCCGTAGACCGCCCACAGGTCCTTGTCGCTGCGCCTGGGCTGCTCCGACCATCCCTTGGTCTTGGTGAAGCGCATCACTTGCCCATTCTCGCCCACCGCGTACACCGCGTTGGCATCGCCGAAAACGCCCCGCAGGCGGTCTTTAGTAATTGGCAGCACCGTCAGCCAGTTTTTGCCGTTCCAGCGCAGCACGATGCCCTCGTAGGGCTGCTCCCAGCTTCCGCCCACGGCGTAGATCTCGTCCGGTCCCAGGCCGAAGACGCCGAAAAGCGCCTTCTTGGTCCCGCTGGGCACGCCGACCCACGCCGAGCCGTCGAAGTGCACGATGGTCCCGTTTTGCCCCACCGCCCAGGCGTTGTTCGCCGCGCCGACCCACACCGAAAAGAGGCTCGACTTGGTGCCGCTGGGCATGGCCAAAACCTGTGTGCCGTCCCAGCGCACGATGGCCCCCCCGGCCCCCACGCCCAAGGCGTTCTTCGGGCCGCTGGCGTGGAAACCGAAGAGGGTGACGTTCTCCGGGTTTTCGCCGGGGACCCCGAGCCAGTCGGTGCCCTCCAGGCGCAGCACCGCGCCGCCTTCGTCCATGGCCCACACTTCCTGTGGGCCGCCGGTCCACACGCCGACCAGGTTCTTCTCCGTGCCGCTCTCGTTCCCGTGCCACGCAGCGCCGTCGAAGTGGAGGATTGTCCCCTTGGTGCCCACCGCCCACAGGTTGTTCGCCGCGCTGCCGGCAATGTGCCGCAGGTCCCCGCCCCAGCCGCCATAGGACGGGGTGAAGTTCTTCCCATCGTAGTGGTGGATGGTGGCCCCGGTCAGGTTGACCGTGTCGGAGGGGGCGCCAACGACGAAGAGATCGTCCGGGCCGTTGCCGGCAATGCCTTTTTGCGCGCCCTTCAACACGGCGCCGCCAGCCCCCTGGCTGCGCACCGGGGAGAAGAGCCCCTTCTTGCCGCCCGGCTTGTGCCTGGAATCGGGATTTCCCTGGCCCGCCACCACCCTGCTGGCGGCGTCTAGCATGGCCCGCGCCTCGGCCAGGCACTCCTGTAGCTTCTTCTTCACCTCGGGGGCGGGGTTGGGCTCGATCTTCAGGTATTCCTCATAGGCCTGCAGCGCCTCCTTGGCCTGCCCGAGCTTGCGGTAGGCGGTGCCGATGTTGATGAGCAGCCGCGGCAGCTTCTGGACCTGGTACGCCGCCTGAAACTCCACCAGCGCCTCGTGGTAGCGCTCCGAAAGGAACAGAGTCACCGCGCGCTCGTAGTGCTGCTGGAACTCCGCGGGCCCCGGGGCCGCCCGGGTCACCGCGACCGGCAGCGAGAAAAGCCCGAGGAAGAAGCACAAGACGAGCGCGCATTGGGTGAAGCTGGTTCTCATGGGACCTCCGAAACACAAAGCATGACCACCGCCAGCCGGCGGGTTTTCAGTTAAGAAGCGGGATCTTCTCGTCACTCTTGGGGACCAGGACCTCGGTACGCGAGCCATCCTGGGACAGGCCCAGCCGCAGCGGCTTGGGGAAGAAACCCTCCCGGCGCAACTCGATTTGCAGGTCGACGTCGCCGCGGTCAAGCTCCCCGTCCCACGGGGTCTGGCCCAAAACCTGGTTGTCCCGCAGGCGCACCACGTCAGCCCCCTCCGGGTTGCTGTGCAGCGTCCAGCGAATCTTCTTCGATCCTGGGGTCGACCCTGGAATCGCCCCCGGGGCCGCCGGCAAAGTCACCTCCCCGACGGGATGCGTCGTCATCACAACCGTGTCCTTTTGCGGATGGTCGCGCCGCATCACCACCCCGATGCCCAAAAGCACCGCCGCCGCCGCCAGCGCCCCCACGATGCCGGCCATGCGCGCCGATGGGTTCCGTTCCGCGAAGGTCCCGGTGCCGCCGGAGTTCTCCGTGGCCCCCGGGTTCGGCATCGAGTGCAACGAACCGGCCACCCCCGTCGGCGCCAGCCCCGGCTCGCTCCTTGACCCCGCCACCGGCGTCGATCCGCTCGCCACCGCCGCCGCCATCCGGGTCGTGCGCGCCGCTCCCAGGCGTTCCAGTTCGGCGACCACCTGCGCCATGTTCGGGCGCTCGGTGGGGTCCTTGCGGAGCATCGCGTGGACCAGCTCGGCCACCTCCGGCGGCACCGAGGCCTCCACCTCGCGCAGGGGCGGCGGCTCCCGCATCAGGTGCATCGCCATGATCATCCCCGGCCCCTGCCCCTCGAAGGGCAGCTTCCCCGAGAGAAGCTGGAACAGGATCACCCCCAGCGAATACACGTCGGCCTTGGCATCCACCGCCGCGGCCCCGCGGCACTGCTCCGGCGCCATGTAGGCCGGCGTCCCGAGCAGCGCGCCCACCTCGGTCTTGACCACGTCGGCGTCGGGGCGCTGGGCCTCTTCCGCCACCTTGGCGATGCCGAAGTCCAGCACCTTGGCGCGCTCGCCGCCGGGGGCCTCGGGGTCCGGGACGATCATCACGTTGTCCGGCTTCAGGTCGCGGTGCACGATGCCCTTGTCGTGGGCCGCGCACACCGCCGAGGCGATCTGCCGGGCCAGGTTCAGCGCCTCCGGCCCGAGCGGCCCCCGGGCCCGCTCCATGCGCGCTTTCAGGGACTCGCCCTTCAGGAACTCCATGACGATGTAGGTCGAATCGTCTGGCAGCCTGCCGAAGTCCAGCACCTCGACCACGCCGGGGTGGTCGATGATGCTGACCGCGCGGGCCTCATTGAAGAACCGGCTGGCGAACTGCGGATCGTGGGAGAACTGCGCATGCAGCACCTTGATTGCCGCCCGCCGCCCCAGCTCCTGGTGAACCACCTCATAGACCGAGCCCATGCCGCCCCGACCGAGTTCGCGAACGACCCGGTAACTCCCGATATACTGTCCTTCTGCCAACATCGCGGCCATTGTCTCCCGATTCGGCCGCCATTTCCAGTGGGCGGAGCTGCCAGAACATGCCGATGATGCGATCGACGGCGAACATGGATTGGTTTTGGAGGTACATCCCCTGGTTATCAGCGCCCAGGGCTGGATTTCAAGGCCATACCCCCAGGGTTGGTGGTGTCCCCCTCCACCAGCCATGGGGTCAAGGCGGCCAAACCAGGCCAGGACACCGACCTCATCTGCCAGACGGGGTCGGGATGCCGATTTCGCGAATGTAGAGTCGCTGCCACGTAGCGAGGCGGTCCATGCCCTGGGGAAGGGAAGGCGATGCTGTCAAAAGGGGAGACGCAAACGATCGCCATGGGCATAGATAGATCGACCGATCGTCGCGTTCAGCCTGCCGATGTTCTTCGTTCAAAATGGGCAAAATTGGGTGATGCTCTCTTATCGACCGAAGTTTTACGGTGGCATCGACATTTAAGTGCGATATCATGAGAACGTGAGTACCTTCCGTCGGTTTGGTTCAGGCCTCCCTGCGATGTGCCATCCGTGAATGCCATGGCGAACTTCGCCGGGGCCAAGGTGCTCGTGGTCGATGACGTCGCCGACAACCGGGATCTGTTGGCCCGCCGCCTGCGTCGCCATCACCTGGTGGTCGTCGAGGCTGACCACGGCAGGCGTGCAATCGAGCAAATGGAACTCCAGTCATTCGATCTAGTCCTGCTCGACATCATGATGCCCGAGATGAATGGCTACGAGGTGCTGGCGTACCTGAAGTCCCACCCAAACCTGCATCGCGTGCCGGTGGTGGTCATCTCGGCCCTCCACGATCTCGCCAGCATCGTGCGCTGTGTGGAACTGGGGGCGGAGGATTACCTGTTCAAGCCGATCAGCCCGGTGCTCCTGGAAGCTCGGGTGAGCGCCTGTCTGGAGAAAAAGCGGCTGCGCGATCAGGAGCAGACCTTTCTTCTGGCCCTGCAGGACGAGCAGGCGCGATCGGATCGGCTTTTGCACAATATTCTCCCCGCTTCGATCGTCGACCGGCTGAAGCGCGGCTCCGGCAGGATCGCCGATAGCTTCCCCCGGGCCACCGTGCTCTTCGCCGACATCGTCGGCTTCTCCGAGCTCTCCGCAGGCATGCCTCCAGAAGAGTTGGTAACGCTGCTTTCCGAGGTGTTCTCCGCCTTCGACGGACTCGTCGAGCGGCACGGGTTGGAGAAGATCAAGACCATCGGGGACGCCTACATGGTCGTCGGCGGGGTCCCCCTGCCGAGCCCCGACGATGCCGCCGCGATCGCCGAGCTGGCCCTGGACATGCAGGAGGTCATCGCCCACCTGCCCGCGGCGGGGTCCTGTGCCCTGAAGTTGCGCATCGGCGTGCATAGTGGCCCGGTGGTGGCCGGCGTCATTGGGACGAAAAAGTTCAGCTATGACCTGTGGGGGGACACCGTCAACCTGGCCAGCAGGATGGAGTCCCACGGGGTGCCCGGCCGCATCCAGGTAACCGAGGCCACCGGCAAGCGACTGGCCGCTCGGTACGCCCTTGAAGAGCGGGGCCCGATCCAGGTCAAGGGTCAAGGTACGGTGTACACCTATTTTTTGAATGGCAGGATCGCCTCTCGATAGCGTGCCACTCAGGGAAGCGACGGCCCCTGGTGAAGGAGCACGCCCTGCGGCGGATCGGCGCCGAACTGCGAGAGGTTGCCCCCGGCGGCGAAGCGCTCCTCGCCAAAAACGAAGAGCCCGTGCAGGTCCAGGGGAGACGGCGACGCCTGCATCTGAAAGGGGCCGCCGTCCTGGCTGGTGGCCAGGAGCCCCCGCTGCCCCGAGACCAGCACGTCCGTCGGGCTGACGAAGACCCCATTCAGTCCCGCCAGGCCCATGTCATTCCGCAGCCTCCAGCCCTGGCCGTCGAAATGCAGTACCCGCCCCGATATGCCGACGGCCCATACGTCATCCTTGCCGCGGCCGTGGACGGTGAGGAGGGTCTCGTTCAAGGGCGTCAGTGCAGGGTCCAGGTGCCAGGTGCCCCCCTCCCGGCGCAGCAGCGTGCCCCCCATGCCCACGATGAAAAGATGGTCTGGATCAGCCCCGTAGATCTTGAAGAGCGTCGCAGTGGCCGGCGGCGTGGCATCGATGGAGAACCCGGCCCGGCCGCCATGCAGCACCACCCCGACGCGCCCGGCGTCACCCCCGACAGCCCACACATCGTCATCCGAGAAGGCCCAGATGCCATAGAGCACCGCCGAGGTCGGCGTGGACAGGGCCCGCAGATCCGGCGTCGCGCCGCTTTCGTCGTAGCGCAGGACCGTGCCATTCTCGCCGGCCACCCAGGCCACCGCGCAGGAAAGCGGGTGGACCCACCACAGCAGCCCGGGCCGGGGGCTCAGGATGCGCTGGGACGAAGGGGGATTGGCGCCGCGCACCACGGTCAACACGCCCGTGCCGTTCATCCCCGCCGGGGCCGGCGTGCCCCCGGCCACGAGAATGCGGTGCTCGTCGGCGCCAACGGAGAGCATCCAGGCGGTCTGGTCCATGGTCACCACCTCCCAGGCGGGAGGCGAACCGCAGGCGAATCCGCAGAGGCAGAAGGCGACAAGCAAGCGGTGGTGCATACTCCTATCCTACTTCGACAGGCGCCTTCACGGCGATCGGCTTGGCCCGGGCGTTCCCAGATGATCAGATTATAGCTTCGCCCGGTCAGCGGGCCGCATGCAAGGTCGGAAATCATGAACAGCGAGGACGGCAGGAGACGAGTGGTCATCGAAGACCCAACGCCGGCGATCGACGGCGGACGTTTCCCTATCAAACGCACCATCGGCGACCTGGTCACGGTCGAGGTCGACGCCTTCTCCGATGGACATGACCTGCTCTCCTGCGCCCTGCTCTTTCGTAAAGAAGAAGAAACTGCGCCTAACTGGCGATCGGTCCCCATGACGGCCCTGGGCAACGATCGCTGGCGCGGCGTGTTCCCTGCTGCCGAGCTGGGCCGATACCGCTATTCGTTCCTGGCCTGGGTGGATGCCTTCCGCACCTGGGTGCGCGACCTGGAAAAGCGCGTCGCCGCAGGACAGGATTGTCGGGTCGATTTCTTGATCGGCGCCGACTTCGTAGAGGAAGCAGCCCGCCGGGCTACAGGTGACGACTCAACCGCCCTCGCCCGCCACGCCGCGGTGCTGCGGGAGGGCGCGGTATCTCCGACTCCCCTGCCCCCGGACCTGCTTTCTCTGATGGCCACCCACGGAGACCGTCGCTTTGCCGTCCACCATGATCCGGGCCTGGCCGTGGTGGTAGATCGTGAACGGGCCCGCTTCAGCACCTGGTACGAGCTTTTTCCTCGTTCCACCGGCGGCCCTGGCAGGCACGGTACCCTGCGCGACGTGGCCGAGCGCCTGCCCTACGTGGCCGCGATGGGGTTTGACGTGCTTTACCTGCCGCCCATCCATCCCATCGGCCACGACCACAGAAAGGGGCGCAACAACAGCGTGACCGCCGGCCCCAACGACCCCGGCAGCCCTTGGGCCATCGGTTCATCTGAGGGGGGTCACACCGGCCTGCACCCGGCGCTCGGCACGTTTGACGACCTGCACAGGCTCATCCAGGCAGCGCAAGAACACAGCATCGAGCTGGCCCTGGACCTGGCCCTCCAGTGCTCCCCCGACCACCCCTATGTGCAGCAGCACCCCGAATGGTTCCGCAGGCGGCCCGACGGGACGGTGCAGTACGCCGAAAACCCACCCAAGAAATATGAAGACATCTACCCCTTCGACTTCGAGTCCGAATCCTTCGGCGAGCTATGGGAAGAGCTGCGCCGCGTGGTCCTCTTCTGGATCGAACATGGCGTTCGCATCTTCCGAGTGGACAACCCCCACACCAAGCCGTTTCCATTCTGGGAGTGGTTGATCGGCGAGATCAAGCGCGTCTACCCGGACGTGATCTTTTTGGCTGAGGCGTTTACCCGCCCGAAGGTGATGAACCGCCTGGCCAAGCTCGGCTTCAGCCAGTCCTATACCTACTTCACCTGGCGCAACACCCGTGAGGAGCTGACCCGCTACTTCACCGATCTGGCCACCCCGCAGATGCGGGAGTTTTTCCGCCCGAACCTGTGGCCCAACACCCCGGACATCCTCCCGGAGTATCTTCAGCTTGGCGGGCGCCCGGCCTTCGCCGCCCGACTGGTGATGGCCGCCACCCTGGGCGCCAGCTACGGCATTTACGGCCCGGCTTTCGAGCTGTGCGAAAACACCCCGGTGGCCTCCGGCAAGGAGGAGTACCTTGACTCGGAGAAGTATCAGCACCGGCCCCACACCCTGGACGAACTGGACCGCCCCGAGAGCCTGCGCCGTCTGATCGCCCGCATGAACCGCGTCCGCCGCGAGAACCCGGCGCTGCAGCGCGACGAGGCCCTGCGCTTCCACCCGGTGAGCAACGATCAGCTCATCGCTTACAGCAAGTCCAGCCTGGACGGGAACAATGTGGTGCTGGTGATCGTCAACCTCGATCCCCACCACGCCCACAGCGGCTGGGTCGAACTGCCCCTTGGCGAGCTGGGGCTGGCTGCCGACCAGCCCTACCAGGTCCACGATCTGCTCAGCGACGCCCGCTACCTGTGGCACGGGGCGCGGAACTTCGTCGAGCTTCACCCCGAGGTCGTCCCGGCCCACCTGTTCCGCCTGCGACGGCGGGTGCGCACGGAGCGGGACTTCGAATACTTTCTGTGATTGGAGGCCCTGCGCCATGCCCAAGACCGATGCGCCGATCGACACCGATCCCCTGTGGTACAAGGACGCGGTCTTCTATGAGGTCCACGTCCGCGCCTTCTTCGACAGCGATGGGGACGGCAAAGGAGACTTCCGCGGCCTCACGGAGAAGCTCGACTACCTGCAGGACCTGGGGGTCACGGCCATCTGGCTGCTGCCCTTTTATCCCTCTCCGCTGAAGGACGACGGCTATGACATCGCCGACTACACCGCAGTGCACCCGAGCTATGGCACGCTGGCCGATGTGGAGGCTTTCGTGCAACAGGCACACCGGCGAGGTCTCCGGGTCATCACGGAGCTGGTGTGCAACCACACCTCGGACCAGCACCCGTGGTTCCAGCGCGCCCGCCACGCCAAACCCGGCACCCCCGAACGTGACTTCTACGTGTGGAGCGATACCCTCGACCGCTACAAGGACGCCCGCATCATCTTCAAAGACTTCGAGACCTCCAATTGGTCTTGGGATGCAGTGGCCAACGCCTACTATTGGCACCGCTTCTACTCGCACCAGCCGGACCTGAACTTCGACCACCCGCCGGTGCACAAGGCAATCTTCGACGCGATGGATTTCTGGCTGAAGATGGGCATCGACGGGATGCGCCTGGACGCCATCCCCTACCTCTACGAGCGCGAGGGCACCTCGTGCGAGAACCTGCCCGAAACCTACGCCTTCCTCCGCGACCTGCGCCGGCACGTCGACGACAACTTCCAGGGGCGCGTGCTCCTGGCCGAAGCCAACCAGTGGCCCGAGGATGCCGTGGCTTACTTCGGCCAGGGCGACGAGTGCCACATGGCGTTCCACTTCCCCCTGATGCCGCGCCTCTTCATGGCCATACGCATGGAGGACCGCTTCCCGATCATCGAGATCCTGCGCCAGACCCCGGAGATCCCGCAAAGCTGCCAGTGGGCCCTTTTCCTGCGCAACCACGACGAGCTGACCCTGGAGATGGTCACCGATGAGGAGCGCGACTACATGTACCAGACCTATGCGCAGGACCGGCAGGCCCGGATCAACCTGGGCATTCGCCGCCGCCTGGCGCCGCTTTTGGGCAACAACCGGCGCAAGATCGAGCTGATGAACGGGCTGCTCTTCTCACTGCCGGGCACGCCCGTACTCTATTACGGCGACGAGATCGGCATGGGCGACAACATCTACCTCGGCGATCGCAACGGAGTGCGCACGCCCATGCAGTGGAGCCCCGATCGCAACGCCGGCTTCTCTCGGACCAACCCGCAGCGGCTCTTCCTGCCGGTCATCATCGACCCCGAGTACCACTACGAGGCAATCAACGTCGAGTCGCAGCAGGGCAACCAGCACTCGCTCCTGTGGTGGATGAAGCGGCTGATCGCCTTGCGCAAGCGATCTCAGGCCTTCGGCCGAGGGAGCCTGAAGTTCTTGCAGCCGGACAACCCCAAAATCCTGGCGTTCCTGCGCAGCCATGAAAAGGAACAGATCCTGGTCATTGCCAACCTGTCGCGCTTCCCTCAGTGCACTGAGCTGGATCTGTCCGCGCACAAGGGCCTGCTGCCCATCGAGATGTTCGGCAAGATCGAGTTCCCGCCGATCACCGATCGGCCGTACTTCATCACCCTGGGGCCGCATTCGTTCTACTGGTTCTCCCTGGAGGCGTCGCGACCGGTCGGGCAGATCATGAGCCCGCTTTCTCCGGGGCCGGCGGAGGTCCCGGTCCTGGCCGTCCGCGAAGGTTGGACGGAGGTGCTTTCCGGACGGGTGCTGCAACAGTTCCTGGCGCTCTTGCCGGAGTATCTGCGCTCGCGACGCTGGTTCGGCGGCAAGGGCCGTCGCATCAAGTCAGTGGATCTGGCGGAGACCCTCGCAATCCCATCTGGGGAGACGCCGGCCTACCTGACGCTCCTGCGGGTGGAGTACGCTGGCGGCAGCGCCGAGACCTACCTGCTTCCCCTGGGCCTCCTTGGAGTGGACCCGGCCGCCGTTCCGCCCTCAACCGTGGCGCCGCCCATCGCGCGCATCACCCGACAGGCCGGCGGGGCGGACCTGGGCTATCTTGTCGACCCTACCGCCGACCGGGGCTTCGCCGAGGCACTGCTCGCCACCATCACCGGACAGCGCACGCTCTCCGGCGGCACGGGCCAGCTTCAGGGGCTGGTCACCTCAGCCCTGTCCTCGGTTCTAGAAAAGGGCGACGGACCACTCGACCCGGCGCCTCTCAAGGGCGAACAGAGCAACACCTCCGTGGCCTTCGGCGAACGCCTGATCCTCAAGCTCTTCCGTCACATCGAACCGGGCGCCAATCCTGAATGGGAGATCGGCCGCATGCTCACCGAGCGCGCGGCCTTCCCCTATACCCCTCGCACCCTGGGCGCCCTGAAATACGTCCAGCCGGGTGGCATCACCACCACCTTCGGCGTCCTTCAGGAGTTCCGGCACAGCGAGGGCGATGGCTGGCGCTACACCCTGGACGCCCTGTCCCACTTCTTCGATCGCGTGCTCGCCGGCCGCGGCGCCGCCGAGAAGGATGCGGAAAGCCCCCCGCCCCGGGTGCCCTTCACGATCGCCTCCCTCCTGGAGCGGGTCGAAGAGGACCCGCCCACGCTGGCCCTCCTGACCATCGGCGCCCAGCTGGAATGGGCCCGCCTGCTGGGCCAGCGCACGGGCGAGATGCACCTGGCCCTGGCCGACAGCGACGACCCCGATCTTTGCCCCGAGCCCTTCACCTCGTTTTACCAGCGGTCGATCTATCAGTCGATGCGCAACCTCACCAGCCAGGTCTTCCAGCTCCTCGATCGCAACCGCAAGGATCTTCCTCCGGCAATGCAGGAAAGTGCTGCCCGACTGCTGGCCCGCGAGGCGAGCGTGTTCCAGCACTTTCACGCCCTGATCGAACATCGCGTCACCGCCACGCGCACCCGCTACCATGGCGACTACCACCTGGGACAGGTGCTTTACACCGGCAAAGACTTCGTGATCCTCGACTTCGAGGGCGAACCCCACCGTCCGCTCTCCGAACGGAGCATAAAGCGCTCGCCCCTGCGCGACGTGGCCGGCATGTTGCGCTCCTTCGCCTATGCCTCCCAGGTGGCGCTGCGCGTGGAAGCCACCGGTGTGCGCGTCCGTCCCGAAGACGTCGCCGCGCTCGGGCCGTGGGCCGACTTCTTCGTCGCATTCACCAGCCAGGCCTTCCTGCGTTCGTACCTGGCAGTGACCAAGGAGGCCTCGTTCATTCCTCGGACCCGGGAAGAACTGACGGTGCTCCTGGGCGCCTACCTACTGGAGAAGGCGATTTACGAGCTGGGCTACGAGCTGAACAGCCGCCCCGACTGGATCGGCATCCCGCTCGAAGGCATTCTGCACCTTTTGGACGGGGCGTGATATGACTCCCGCATCCGGCATCCCCGAGGTCCCCGTGCCCGACTCCCCCACCTTGCTTACCGATGCCGACGTCTACCTCTTTAATGAGGGCAGCCACCTGGACCTGGCGGACAAGCTCGGCGCGCACCCCGTCTCCGGCAGCGCGGGCGCCGAGAAGGGCAAGGGCACTTGCTTCGCCGTGTGGGCCCCCAACGCCGAGACCGTCTCGGTCATGGGGGCCTGGAACGGCTGGGACCGCCTGCGACACCCCTTGCGCGCCCGCGGGCAATCCGGCATCTGGGAGGGATTCGTCCCCCAGGTGGGCCACGGCGAGTGCTACGTCTACCACGTCGCCTCGCGCTATGGCGGCTACCGCATGGACAAGGCCGATCCCTTCGCCTTCCGCGCCGAGATCTCGCCCCGGAAAGCGTCCATTGTCTGGGACCTCGACTACTCATGGGGCGACGCCGAGTGGATGGCCGGGCGGGCGCAGCGGCAGACCCGGTCGGCCCCCATGTCGATCTACGAGGTGCACCTGGGCTCGATCCGCCGCGTCCCCGAAGAAGGCAACCGATCCTTGAGCTACCGTGAGTTGGCGCCGTGGCTTTGCGACCATGTCCAGCAACTCGGCTTCACCCACATCGAGTTCATGCCGGTCATGGAGCACCCCTTTTACGGGTCCTGGGGCTACCAGATCACCGGCTTTTACGCTCCGACCAGCCGCTACGGTACCCCGCAGGATCTCATGTTTCTCATCGATCAATTCCACCAGCGCGGCATCGGGGTGATCCTCGACTGGGTGCCCTCACACTTCCCGAACGATGGCCATGGGCTGGCCTTCTTCGACGGCACCCACCTCTACGAGCACCACGACCCGCGGCAGGGCATCCAGCCCGAGTGGAACAGCTTTCTCTTCAATTATGGGCGCAACGAGGTACGCAGTTTTTTGCTCAGCAACGCCTTGTTCTGGCTGGAACGGTACCACGCCGATGGACTGCGGGTAGACGCGGTGACGTCGATGCTGCACCTGGACTTCGCCCGCAAGCCGGGTGAATGGGTCCCCAATCAGCATGGCGGCAGGGAAAATCTGGAGGCCATCTCGCTCCTGCGCCGCCTGAATCAGGAAGTGTGCCGACGCCAGCCCGGCGCCATCACCATCGCTGAGGAGTCGACTTCGTGGCCGCTGGTGACCCGCCCCGCCTATCTGGGCGGACTCTCGTTCGGCCTGAAGTGGGACATGGGCTGGATGCACGACACCCTGGACTATCTGGCCCGCGACCCGATCCACCGACGCTTCCACCACAACGCGCTGACCTTCCGCTCGCTCTATGCCTACAACGAGGACTTCGTGCTGCCCCTGTCCCATGACGAGGTGGTCTACGGCAAGCGGTCCCTGCTCTCGAAGATGCCGGGCGACGAATGGCAGCGCTTCGCCAACCTGCGCCTGCTTTTTGGGTACATGTATGCACAACCCGGAAAGAAACTGGTCTTCATGGGCGGCGAGTTCGGCCAGGTGAACGAGTGGGACCACGATGGCAGCCTGGACTGGCACCTCTTGGATCAACCACTGCACGCCGGTGCCCAACGCTTCGTCGAGGACTTGAACCGCACGTACCGCCAGCAGCCGGCCCTTCACCAGCGCGACTGCGACCGATCCGGCTTCGAGTGGATCGACGCCAACGATTCCGACCTCAGCGTCCTTTCCTTCCTGCGCCGCGGGGAGTCCGACCGCGAGGCGGTGTTGGTGGTGTGCAACTTCACCCCGGTGCCGCGACACAACTACCGGGTCGGGGTCCCCTTCGGGGGCCGGTGGCGCGAAGTGCTCAACAGCGACGCCCCGCTTTACGGCGGCAGCGGGCAGGGCAACCTGGGTGTCGTCGAGGCGGCCCCAGTGCCGTTTCACGGGCGCCCGGCCTCCCTGAACCTGACCTTGCCGCCCCTGGGGGTGCTCTATTTTCAGGGCGGCCACGACGATCCGGTTGGCCTTGGGGAGGTCTGATCGATCGAGCAATCGACCGACCGATCAATCGCATGCCACGGCAGACAAACGACCGAGAGTGGTGGCGCGGCGCGGTGATCTATCAGATCTACCCGCGCAGCTTCGCCGATACCAATGGCGATGGCGTCGGAGATCTTCCGGGTATCCGCCAGCGGCTCGGCCACCTCACCGCCCTGGGGGTGGACGCGGTGTGGATCTCGCCCTTCATGAAATCGCCAATGAAGGACTTCGGCTACGACGTCTCCGACTACCGCGACGTAGATCCGATCTTCGGCACCCTTGCCGATTTTGACACCTTGCTCGGCGAGGCGCACGGAGCCGGGCTGCGCGTGCTCATCGACCTGGTCCCGGCCCACACTTCTGACCAGCACCCCTGGTTCGCCGAAAGCCGCATGAATCGCACCGGCCCGCGGGCCGACTGGTACGTGTGGCATGACCCGCGCCCCGACGGCTCGCCCCCGACCAACTGGCTCTCGGTCTTCGGCGGCGTGGCATGGACCTGGGAATCGCGTCGCGGGCAATACTACCTGCACCACTTCCTCGCCAGCCAGCCCGCCTTAAACCACCACAACCCCGCCGTCCTCGACGCCATCCTGGGTGAAGCGGAGTTCTGGTTGCGCCGCGGGGTGGACGGCCTTCGCCTGGACGCGGTGAACTACTGCCTGCACGACCGCCGCTTCCGCGACAACCCGCCGCGCCCCCCCGACGAACGAAACGCCGCCGACAACACCACCCGA
>JBBRLA010000150.1:0-14175 GCA_038231615.1 Polyangia bacterium
CCACCGCCGGCGACTCCACCGCCGGCGACTCCACCGCCGGCGACTCCACCGCCGGCGACTCCCGGGCAACTCACCATCGGAGATACCGCCGGCCACAAGCGGGCGTTCACCGATGATGTCTACAAGCGCAACCTGACCCAGGTCGGGAAGGCCAATGTCGCTGTCACGGACCCGGCGATGAAGCAGGACCTGGCGCGCTTCGTCCAGAACTGGCAGAAGAACCGGGCGCGGTACGAGGCGGTGTCGGCCCAGACCGGTGTGCCGGCTCGCCTCATCGCCGCCATCCACTGGCGCGAGGCCAGCGGCAACTTCAACACGTACCTGCACCAGGGAGACCCCTTGGGCAAGCCGGCGGTCCACGTACCCCGCAACATCCCCATCTTCTACAAGTGGGAGGATGCGGCGGTCAACGCCCTGAACATGAAGAGCAGTACGAAAAACGACCTGGGGTTGAACGACAAAAGCACCGACCTGGCGGCCATGGCCACGTACGCCGAATACTATAATGGACTGGGCTATTTCAGAAAGGGCAGGGTCAGCCCCTATGTGTACTCGGGCACCGACCAGTACCAGAAAGGAAAGTACGTCGCGGACGGCGTCTACGACCCGAACTTCCGGGACCAACAGCTCGGGATCATCGCCATGGTGGAGTCGATCGCGGACGGAGTGACCAGGCCGGGGCCCGCGACCCCTCCGGTGATTCAGGGGAAGCCGGCGGTGCAGGGGCAGCCGCAGACGCTGGTGCGGACGGCCCCGCGGCGCTATTTCGTACGGCGGCGCTCGGCGGCGGTCAACGCCTTCAGATAGGCCTGCTCGCCCGGGGCCAGTCGGGTCTCGCGGTAGGCGGGGTCCGCGGGGCGCGTGGCGATGGCGAAGGACCGGGGATCGGCCCACGAGGGCAGCGCCGGGGCGCGCGGCGCCGGGGCGCGGGCAAAACTGCCGTGCAGGGAGAGGACCAGATCGCGGCAGGCCAGCAGCCGCGCGGGGTCGTAGCTGCTCAGCACCGGGGACAGCTCCTCATCGCTCAGGTCGCCGCGAAAACCCTGGCAGAAGCCGGCCCGGGTGGTGCCCACCACGCTGTCCGCGGGGAAGATGGCCTGGAAATCGCTGCGCGCCGCGACCCCCTCGGCGGTGAAGACGATCCTGGTGACGCTGCCGGCGCCACCCTTTCCGGGGCTCTCGGAGAACTCGCCCAGCTTGAAGGCCCTGGGGTAGATGACATAGGGCGTCGGATGCTTCAATTCGAGGATGTAGCGCATCTGCGCGACCGGCCCGCCCCAGCGCCCCGCTGACGAGAGGAACGAGACCCCCGAATACTGGCTCCCCTCGGAGATGTCGAAGCGGTACTCCAGCGACAACTTCCGGCTCTGCCATTGGGGGACGCTTATGCGATACAGGTAGCCCTGCGGCGCTTCCCGATCGACGAAAGGCCGCAGGGCCTCGGCGGGAGCGGCGGTCGGGGTGACCAGCTCATCGCCGAACCGGGCGCCCAGCTCCTGGAAGACCCCGGCGTTCGAGGTGCAGTGGGCCGCGCAGCGATCCTCCGGGAGCAGCAGGGACAGGGCCGCAGGCGTGGCGCCGGGGTTTTGCAGATCGTAGGTGGCGCTGACCTGCCAGCCATCCTGCACCGGGATCTCGGTGACGCGGACCTCGGCGGAGCGCAGGTGGACCGCGGTGGGGGGCAAGGGCAGGGGGTCGGTCCCTCTGCCGCCGTACTTGCTGTCGTTGATGTTGCGCTGGGCGGAGGCCGGGGCCGGGACTGGCGCGGGGGAGGTGGCCGGACTGGCGCAGACCGGGCCCGACGCCACCGACCCGAGGACCAGAAACGCCGGGGCCAGACGCGAGCGAAGGGCTTTGGCGGGCCGGATCATGAGAATCATGGGGGACATGATAGCCGGATCGCCGGCTGGCGTCACGGCCTGCTTGGCCTCGGTTTTGCATTATGGACCTCGTCCAGCCAGGCCACCAGATCGCGGGTCACCTCGTCGCGGTTGGTCTCGTTGAGGGTCTCGTGACGGGCATCGGGATAAAGGCGCTGGGTGACCCTTTGCAGGCCGGCGGCCCGGTAGGCGGAGCAAAGTTGCGCGACGCTCCGACCGCTTTCGCCCACCGGATCGCGGGCGCCGCTGAAGACATAGATGGGAAGCTTTGGCGGGATGCGGGCCTGCCTTTTGGGGTCGGCAATGCGCGCGGTGCCATCCAGAACGTCGATCCACATCGAAGTGGTGACCGCGAAGCCGCACAGGCGGTCGGCGATGTACTTGTCGACCTCCGCGGTGTCCCGGCTCAGCCAGTCGAAAGCGGTGCGGTTGGGGGCGAACTGCTTGTTGAATGCGCCGAAGCTCAGGGAGGTCAGAAGCTGGCTCCGTCCCCGCTGGCCCAGGCGCCAGCGTTCGATGCGGGCCACAAGACGCCCGGCCTGGGCCAGAAGGCCCGGCTTGCCCGCCGAGCCGGAAAGCACCGCCGCCTTCAGCTCGGCGCCATCATCCAGAAGATAAGCCTGGGTCAGAAAGGACCCCATGCTGTGACCGAAAAGGGTCACGGGAAGGTCAGGATACTGACCCTTTTCATGGGCCATCAGCAGGGCCAGGTCGCGGACGGCGCGGTCGAATCCGCCCGAGGAGGCGAAGCAGCCCAGGTCCTCGGGAGCGGCGGCGGTGCGGCCGTGGCCGCGGTGGTCGTTGGCGAAGACCGCGTAGCCGGCTGCGGTCAGGGCCTCGGCCAGGCGGGCGTAGCGCCCGGCGTGTTCGGCCATGCCGTGGGCGATGTGGACGATCCCCCTTTTGGGGCCGTCGGGGAGAAAGCGGTAGACGAAGAGCGGCAGGCCGTCGTCGGCAGGATGGGTGAAGGTGTCGGCGCGCATGCCCTTGAGTGTAGGTCACGGTTGGCGCAGCAGGAAAAGGAACTGTCCGGGAAGGCCGGCGAAGACCTCCTCCACGTGCTGCGGGACTGCCCTGGCAGCGGCGATGGCGACGGCGCGGTAGCGTTCGCCATTGGTCACGGCAATGGCGGCGATGGGCAGGCCCGGCTTCCGGCCGGGCATCGACCCGGGCCCGAGGCTGGGCCGAAGGGCGGGAAGGATCGCCCGGAGGTAGGCCATCCGATCGGGCAGCAGATGATCGACCTGTGCCAGAAGGATCAAATCATAGGTCCCCGGCTCCAGGGAGGGGTCGGCAGGCCGGACCCGCCGTGTCTCGATCTGCTGCGCGAGACCCGCCTTTACCGCCCTTTTCCGCAGGGCCGCCAGCGCCTCCTCGTCGATGTCGGTGGCCACGACCCGCCCCGTGGGGCCCACTGCCAGCGCCAGGCGCAGAGTCAAGTAGCCCCCGCCCGCGCCAACCTCGGCGACCCGGGCGCCAGGGTACAAAGGGAGGGCGGCGATCAGCCGCTCCGGCTGGCGGTAGGCGTCCTGCTGCGTGGGCCCGCCTGGCGATCCCGTCTCGTCTCGGGCCTTGTGCGTCGGCGCGCGTCCGCGCTGGCAGGCCCCTGAAAGGATCACCAGACCGGCCGTTATCACCACCGTCAGCCAGGATTTGCGCACCAGATGAGTGCTACGGCGGCGGCCCGGCGATGTAAAGCCCGCTGGCAACCCCCATGCAAAACTTGTCACGGGGTACGTAGGGTCTATGTGCAAAAAACAACACGCACCCCCCGTCGAGGTGCTCCGAAACCCGCATCGGTCCGTCCGGCACGAAACCTGCTCACCTATCAGGTGACGCGGGAAGCGATTTTTTTTGGCCGCCTCGCCGCCTCGTGTGACGCAACCCCATCTGCAAGGAGCCAAACGTGAATGATTCGGTGAAGTTCAATGACAGGATCTTCTATGTGAAGACCATGCTGGCGGGGGACTATCTTCCGCTCTACGTGACCCTGGTGAAGGGGGCCGACTACGCCGTCTGGGTCGACAGCGGGACCAAGAACATGTTCCCCATGCTGCAGGGGGCCATGGATATGGCCAAGGTCAGTGACTCGTCGCTGCGCCTGGTGGTGCAGACCCACTCGCACAACGATCACATCGCCTGCAACAGCGCCCTGAAGAAGCAGACCGGTTGCCTTATCGCCGGGCCCAAGCACTACGCCCACTGGCACTCGGACCTGGAGCGCCACTTCCAGGAGTGGGCCCGGCCGATCCCGGAGCTGGTCCCCGATACCGCCGAGCAGCGGGCCTACTTCAACAGCCTCTTCGACGCCCCTCACCACATCGACATCTTCGTCGACGAAGGCACGGTCTTCGACCTGGGCGGCGGCGTGACCCTGACCGGCCACTCGGTCCCGGGCCACATGATGAACGATCTTTGCTGGTTCGAGTCGTCCACCCGCACCCTGCTCCTGGGCGACGGCATCACCGCCACCGAGTGGCCGCACTTCCACATGCACCTGACGGTCGCCGGCTACCGCACCACCATCCCCAAGGTGCAGCGCCTGGTTCGCGATCTGAAGGTGGAGAATATCTTTATGACCCACTTCGGCGTGGTCAAACCCGCCGAACTCCACATCCTGTGCGAGAAGGCCTCCGCCTTCCTCGACAAGATGGACCGCTGCCTGCTCCACGTCCTGTGCGGCAAGGACTTCGTCACCCTGGAGGAGATCTGGAAGACGGTGGCGGTGAAGATGAACAAGATGCCGGACTTCCAGGCCCTGAACACCATCCACGCCCACGTGAAGGACTTCGTCGAGCGGGGCCTGTGCCGCGAGATCGAGCCCCGAGTCTACGCGCTGCGCTAAACAGAAGCCCCTGGCCGGGCAGATTTTGGCGTACCTCCTCGCTCCGTCGGTCACGTACAGTAGTACGCTCCCTCGGTCGCTGTGGGGGTGCGCCAAAATCTGCTCCGGCCATGTGCTTCTTCTTGAAATGACTTTTCTTGAAATGACTTTTCTTGAAATGACTTTTCATCAACTGACCTTTTTATAGTCCATTGTTCGCTGCCGATTTCCATTATGGATCGGCTGACTGCCCCATTCGATCGGTCCCTTTTACGCGGCGTCTTTTTCTTGGAGCCTGCAATGCGCGCAACGGTTCTCGTCTGGATGTTGTTCCTCTCGCTTCTGGCCGCCCCGGCCCACGGCGTGACCCTCACGACGCCCGATTTGCCGGCCGTCGACGCCGCGGCCCCCGCGCTGGCGCAGCGGGTCGAGGCCCTGTACCAGCAGTTCCGCGCCTTTCAGGATCGATTGCCCTTCCAGGTCGGCGCGGGCCTATACCTGTGGTACTTCCAACCCCTCAGCCGCGACACCACCCTGGCCGGCGGCAGCTTGGAGGGGACGCTCCAGACCTTTTTCTACTACTTCAAGCTGGACGCCGAGGTGCACCAATTCGGCGCCCACCTGGAGACCCGCATGCGCGACGGCGGCCACCTGGGGCCCACCGCCACCAACAACTTCTTCCGCGGGTTTTATTCATCCAACATCTGGGTGCAGGAGGGCTACGTCTTCTACTCGCCCTGGAAGACCCTGACCCTGAAGGCCGGCAAGGTCTACCGCCGGGTGGGGATCTTCTGGGACGACTCGTTCTTCGGCAACATCCAGTTCTACGACGGCCTGAAGCTGAACCCGGACTACGGCGCCAGCCTCGAAGGGGAGACGGCCCTGCTGGGAGGGGCGATCACCCTGTCCTATGCCGCACAGTTCTTCCTCAATTCCGATGGGGTGAACGGCGGGCTGGATTACGGCCGCCTGGTCGCCGGCACGCCTGGCAACATCGACGCCGCCCGGGTGCGCAGCCCCAACCCCGAGGGGGAACTGGACTCGACCGGGGCCCACATGGGCGCCCTGCGCAACCTTTTCGTCGGCAGGTTCGTCCTGGGCCTGCACCCGCACTCATCAAAAGCGTTCGGCGCGGAGATCGGCGCCTCCGGCCTGACCGGTTCGGTGCAGCGCGTGTCCATGAAGGATATGATCAACGATGAGGCCCGGATCACCCATGCATCCGGCGATGTCACCTTCAACATGGGCCCGGTGCTGCTCTACTGCGAGTACCTGCGCCAGTTCGGGCCGGGGGTCCGGGATGCCGACTACGTGCTCATGGGCGTCCGCGGCGGCTGGCGCTGGCTTTCCCTGAGATTCAACGCCAGCTACGTGGATTACCACCTTGGGCCGGACGTGGAGGAGGTGATCCTTCAGCCCGGCCTTACCGCTCGCATCGGCGCCGGCCTGTCGCTGATGATGGAATGGAACGAGTGGCAGCGCCGGGATCCGCGCCTGGCGGATCCCGGCTTCACCGGCTACGATCGTTCCCTGAATACGAGCCTGATCTATTCATTCTAAGGTCGTTCTAAGGTCATTCCAAGGTCATTCCAAGGTTGTTCCAAGGTGATTCTGCCAGGCGACGAGGGTGTGCAAAACATGCGCTTGCTCAGCGACGAAGAGCAGTGCAAGATGATCGAGATGACTGCGGGTGCGTAGCGGGTGATGGACGGCCCGACATCGGGTGCCTTGCTACGTATCGTTATTGTGAAAGGGTGATCGACATGTACGGTCTGGTAAATGCAGCTATTCAGGAAATCGTTTGCACCAAGTTCGGCGAAGACAAGTGGGAGCAAATCAAGAAGCTGGCCGGGGTCCAGGGCATCGCCTTTTCCCGCATGGAGTCCTACCCCGACGAGATGACCTTCAAGCTGGTGGACGCGGTCAGCCAGACCATCGGCATTTCCAAGGACGCGGTCTTCGAGGCGTTCGGGGAGTTCTGGGTGCTTTATACCGGCAAGGCGGGCTACGGCCACCTCTTCAAGATGACCGGGGACAACCTGCGCGACTTCCTGATCAACCTGGACAACCTGCACACCCGCGTCGGCCAGAACTTCACCAACCTGCAGCCGCCCTCGTTCAGCTTCAACGACGAGCCGGATGGGCGGATGCGCATGCACTACCACAGTGATCGTCCGGGGATGTGCCCGATGATCCGCGGCCTGGTCAAGGGGCTCAGCGAGATGTTTCACACCAAGACTGAGGTCGAGCACCCGGTCTGCTCGCGAGAAGGCGCCGATCACTGCGAGTTCCTGCTGAAGATGGACCCGGCCAATGGCTGATTCCGCCTCCGCGGTGCATCTTGGGCCGGAACTGGTCCAGCACCTTTTCCCGTTCTACATCGCCTTCGATCACGAGCTGAAGGTCACCCACTTTGGGCGGGCGGTGTCCAAGATCTGCCAGAACATCTCGGTGGGTCTGCCCTTGCTGGAGATCTTCTCGGTGTGGCGCCCCAAGGGCAAGGTCACCTTCCAGAGCTTCCAGCAGCAGCTGCAGGCGACCTTCCTCTTTGACTCGGTGACCACCAAGATCCGCATGCGCGGCCAGATGGTCATCGAGCCCCAGCTCAACGTCCTCCTGTTCATCGGCAGCCCCTGGTTCACCGACATCGAGCACTTGCAAAAGACCGATCTGCAGCTCAAGGACTTCACGGTCCATGACCCGATCGTGGACTTTCTGTACATGGTGCAGGCCAAGGCCCTGGCCCTGCAGGACGCCAAGCAGTTCAGTGAGACCGTCATCAAGCAGCGCGACGAGCTGGAGCAAACCAACAAGGAGCTGGAGCGCGCCTCGGCGGCCAAGAGCCAGTTTTTGGCCAACACCAGCCACGAGCTGCGAACGCCGCTGAACGGCATCATCGGCATGACCACCCTTTTGACCCGGGGCACCCTTCTCCCCCAGCAAAAGAACTGCGTGGACAAGGTCCTGCGCTCCGCCAAGGCCCTTCTGGTCGTGGTAAATGATGTGCTGGACTTCTCGAAAATTGAGGCCGGCAAGCTGACCCTGGAGCCGGTCGACTTCGACCTGCAGCAGCTCATGTTCGACGTCGTCGAACTCTTCGCGGTCGCGGCGCAGGCCAAGGGGGTGGACCTGGTCTGCAATTTTGCGCCCGAGGTGCCCATAACCCTCCACGGCGACCCAGGGCGCATCCGCCAGATCGTGTCCAACCTCATCGGCAACGCCGTCAAGTTCACCGACCAGGGCGACATCACCCTGAGCGTAAGTCGGGATGCTAGCGTTGCTACCCAGGGGTCGGCCCAACCCGAAGGGGTGATGCTGCACTTCGATGTCATCGATACCGGCATCGGCATCGATCCCAAGGACCAGTCGGCCCTTTTCAGTGCCTTTTCCCAGGTGGACGGGTCGATGACCCGCAAGCACGGCGGGACCGGCCTGGGGCTGGCCATCTCGAAGAACCTGGCGGGGCTGATGGGCGGCACCACGGGGCTCAAAAGCGAGGTCGGCAAGGGCAGCACCTTCTGGTTCAGCGCGTGCCTGAAAACCGCGGCAGAGGTCGACGCACCGGCCCGCGAACCGGACCTCATCGGCCAGCGGGTGCTGGTGGTGGATGACAGCGCTGCCTGCCGCCTGCATCTGTCCAGCGTCCTTTCCCGCAGCGGCGCCCTGGTGGTCTGCGCCGCAGATGCCATCCAGGGGATGGAGGCCCTGCGGGCCGCGTCCACGGCGGGTACGCCCTACGCCATGGCCCTCATCGACGCCAAGATGCCGCGCCTCTCCGGCTTCGATCTGCGCATGATCATCGCAGGCGATCCCGCCCTTGATGGGCTGCGGACGGTGGTGCTGACCTCTCTCGATCAGGAGATGCAGGGCGATGCGCTCCGCGAGCGGGCGCGCTTCGACGCCAGCCTGACCAAGCCGCTGCGCAGCGGTTCGGTCCTCGACTGCCTGGTCTCGCTGATGCAAACGCCTGGGGTGCCAGCGCCGGTAATTCAGGCGCTCGTGATGCAGGTGCCGGTGACACAAGCACCCATCCAGGCCCCGGTGGTAAAGCCCCCGCAACCGGTCGCCGCCCCGGTCCCACTGCAAAGCGTCGCCCTAGATACCGCGGCGGCGGCGATGGCGGCACCCATGCGGGAACGCCGCGTGCTGGTGGTCGACGATCACCCGGTGAACCAGGAGGTGGCCTCCCAGATGGTGGAGTCCATGGGCTACCGCGTCGACATCGCCGGCAACGGCCGCGAGGCGGTCAACGCCCACTTCAAGGCGCCCTACGACATCATCCTGACCGATCTCCAGATGCCCGAGATGGATGGGTACGAGGAGACCAAGGAGATCCGCGCCAGGGAGGGCACCGCAGAGCGCACGCCGATCATCGCTATGACGGCCCACGCCATGGCCAAGGACCGCACCCGGGCGCTGGACATCGGGCTGGACGACTACATCGCCAAGCCCATCGACTTCGACAAGCTGGTCTCGCTGCTCAAGCTCTGGGTCCCGCTGGATGGCGACAGCCCGGCGGAGATCCAGCGGGTCAAGACCACGTCCGCCGCGGCATCGGCACTCGCAGTTGCAACGCCGCCCGTACAGGCGGCCAAGGCCCCCCCTGCCATCGCCGCCCCACCCCCGGCGATCGACCGATCGGTGCTCGATCAGCTCCGCCGCTACCAGAAGCCCGGGGCGCCCGATCTGGTGGCCGACGTGGTCAAGAAGTTCCTCGGCGATCTGCCCGATCGCGTCCAGGCGGTGCAGATGGCCTCCGCGGACGGGGACTCCATCGCCGTCACCAAGCCGGCCCACGCCCTGAAGTCCAGCAGCGCCATGGTCGGCGCCTTGCGTTTCTCCGAGATCTGCTCGGACCTGGAGGAGCGCTGCCAGACCGAAAGTCTTGAGCAGGTGGCCGATCTTCTCAGCCAGTTCCAGTCCGAGTGCGCCCGCGTCCGCACCGGCCTCTCGGCCTTGCTTGCCGAAAGCGCCGCGGCGCCGCCGGTTCCTTTCAAGACATCGCCATCGCCAGTCCACCATGTTTCGTGATCCCAAAGCCCCCATGCACGGAGACCCTACATGACCCAGCGGATCTTCCGACACAGCAACCCTGAACTCGTCGGAGCGTCGTTCTTCGCCGCGCTGGAGCAGCGCATCGCCGGCCACCCGGCGCTGTCCCACTCGTTCCTGCGCCGCTTCGCCAGCGAGAAGCTGACGCAGCAGCAGCTTGCCGCCTACGCCGCGCAGCACTACATGTACTCGCGTTTTTTCGCCCGCAACCTGGCCGCGGTGGTGTCCAATCTTCCCGACGAGACCGGCCGCAGCCTGCTGGTCCTGAACCTTTACGAAGAGATCGGCGAGCCCCTCAAGTTCCGTCACTGGGCCCACCGCCTGCTCATGGAGGCCGGGGTGGTCAAGCCCGAGGACGTTTCCCAGGCCTCCATCGAGGCCCTCTCCGGCCCCAACCGCACCGACGTGACCCAGATCCTCATCGAGAAGGGCCTGGTGACCCGCGCCCAGGTCGCCCAGGTAGTCGACAACGCCACCAAGCGCGCCGGCGAGGTGACCCACCCAGCCCTTTTCCGCCGCTTCCTCCGGGCCCTGGGCGTCGTCCCCGAGCGCATCGACGAGATCGAGCCGCTCCCCGAGACCGCCCGCTTCATCGAGGAATATCGCCAGGTGTGCCGCAACGGCCACTGGATGGAGGCTATGGGTGCCATGGGCCCCGGCACCGAATGCGTGGTCCCGGGCTTCTATCGTCCCATCGAGCAGGGGCTGGCCGGAAGCGGCATCCTCACGCCCGACGACTATATATTCTGGACCATCCACATCCACTGCGACGACGGCCACGGCCAGAACATCGTCGAGGCCCTCTCGCTTTTCGCCAGCACGAAGGAGGCGCAGCAGCGCATCGAGGCCGGCGCCCGCCGGGTGCTTGACGCCCGCGCGGTGTGGTTCGACGGGCTCGAAAGGCTCGTCTTCGGCAAGATCGCAAGGTAAGGGTCCCATGCCGATGCCCAAGCCGGGAAACCTCCAGAAGAACCACAATTGTGAAACAAGCGCCGCTGACCGCAAGGTCCAGGAGTCCTCATGGCAAAGCCAGTAAAAGTATTGATGGTCGATGATGACCAGGTGCAACTGACCATCGTCAGCGCCTGGTTGGGCTCCGAGGGGTATGAGGTGATTACCCACAACTCGCCCTTTGGCACCAACCGCGTCGTCCTGCGCGAGCAGCCGGCCGTCCTCCTGCTGGATGTCGAGATGCCGGGACTGGAAGGTCAAGCCCTGGCAGAGATGCTCGGCAAGCAGGACAAGGTCGGCAAGCTGTCCATCATCTTCTATTCCGGGAAGGATCAGGCCAAGCTGAACGCCCTGGTCAAGGACTGCTCCGCCCTGGGGGCCATCCGCAAGACCAACGACAGCAAGCTCTTCATCTCTCAGTTCAAGCGCCTGGTCGGCAGCATCCATTAATCACCGCCGCCCGTCGAATCGGAGCTTGCCCCCCGCGGGTCCTTCCGACAGGACCCGACTCGTGCTGGGCAGCCCCACCTACCCCCGACTCCAAGGTAGGCACAAGTAACCTGGCTGACACGTTCCCACTGACGTGGTATCCTCATCATCCCCGACCTGCAACCGCTAACCTGTAACCAAGGACCAGGGGTGACATGAGGATGGTGACCTTTCTTCGCACGACCCTGCTGGCCACGTGCTTCCTTGGCTGGGTAGGCTGTGCCTCGGCGCCCCCGCCGAAGACCTTCAAACCGCTGGAGGACGGCGACGCAGTTATGTCGTCGTCGTCCAAGCCCGGGCCCGTCGTGGCCGAGACCCCGCAAGGGAAAGACGATCCGGTGGCGCCCACGCCGATCAGCACGGCCGAGTGCGTCGACAAGACCGATTGTCAGTTCAAGGGCCCGCCAGGCAAGGGCCTGCGCTGGGCCTGTACCGAAGGACAGTGCGTGACCGAGGCCAAGCGACGGCACCACCACCATTGACCTTGGCGCCCCGCTTTCACCTTTGGGAGGTCCCTTTCATGATGAGCCGGAAACCGTGCAGTTTGGGTCTCGGCGCATGGCCCTTGGCCCTCTCTTTCTTCAGTGTCCTTTGTCTCGCCTGCTCCCCGGATCTCTCCGGCGGAGACGGCTCCGGGACGTCGGATGGCGGCGACGACGGCTTTTTCCAGCCCGGCGTGCCGCACCTGCGCATCGTCCGCGCGGGCGATGGATCGGGCACGGTGGTCTCCGCGCCCGCAGGCATAACGTGCGGCGCGACCTGTGACGCGGGCTTCCCCAATGCCACCCAGGTCCAGATCACCGCCACCCCGGCGGCGGACTCGGTGTTCACCGGCTTCTCCGGGCCCTGCACCGGCACCGGGCCGTGCACCGTGACGGTGGACGGGCAGGTGACCCTGACCGCGCACTTCGATCTTCTGCCCGCGCTGATCAAGCTGACGGTGCAGCGTAGCGGCATCGGATCCACGGGGGTGGTCAGCGACCCCCCGGGCATAAACTGCGGCCCGGATTGCAGCTATGGGTTCCCGATGGGCACCAAGGTGACTTTGGGCCTGAAAAGCGCGCCCGAGTCCTACTTCGCCGGCTGGTCCGGACCGTGCAGCGGCGTCGCTCCGTGCCAGGTGACCCTGTCCCAGCCGACCACCGTGACGGCCCTCTTTTCCCCCAGGGTGTGCCCGGCAGCGCATTTCTGCTGGGACAGCCCCTTCCCCCAGGGCTACGATCTGACCGGGGTCATGGCCTTCGCCTCCGACAACGTCTTTGCCGTGGGCAGCGCCGGCACCCTGCTCCACTTTAACGGCGTGGGCTGGGTCAGCATCGAGACCGGTACCCGGCAGGCGTTCTATGGCATCTGGGGCAGCTCCCCCACGGACCTGTGGATTGCCAGCCAGATCGGCGCCGTCTACCACTACGACGGCAAGATTTTTCGGACCTTCGCCGGCATGACCATCAAGGACCTCTTCGCCATCTGGGGCAGCGGGCCCGGCGACGTATGGGCCGTCGGGGACCGCGGCACCGTGACGCGCTACGACGGCACTCGCTTTCAGACCTTCCCCACGGCGACCCTGTACAGCCTGGAGTCCGTCTGGGGCAGCGGGCCCAAGGATGTGTGGGCGGTAGGCACCGTCGGCAGCATCCAGCACTACGACGGCACCCGCTGGACGCTTTCCGTCAGCAAGACCGCCCAGCACCTGAAATCGGTGTGGGGCTCCGGCGCGTCGGACGTCTACGCCGCCGGGATCGCCGGCACCCTGCTGCACTACAACGGCAGCGCCTGGGCCCCGATCAACCTGGGGTCCACCAAGGACCTGACGTCGGTCCACGGCACCGGCGCCAAGGACGTGTGGGTGCTGGCCACGCCGGGCGGCACCGCCTACCACTACGATGGCACCACCTGGCAGGCGGTGAACACCAACGCCGCCAACGGGTGGGTCGCCTCGTCCTCGGTCAACACAAAAGACGTGTGGGCGGTGGGCGGCCACGGCAGCCTGGCCCACTACGACGGGGCCGCCTGGACCGGGCTTTACCCCGGTCCCGGCGCCGACCTTTCCGCCATGTTCGGCAAAAGCGAGACCGACATCTGGGCCGCCGGCAACGCCGGGGCCATCGCCCACTACGACGGGTTTTACTGGAAGTCCCTGCAAAGCGTCACCAACGCCAACCTCCACGCCGTGTGGAGCAGCGGCAAAAACGACATCTGGGTCGCCGGGGATGGCGGCAAGGTGCTGCATTACGACGGCACCTCGTGGAAGGCCGTGGCCGGGGCGGCGGGCAACAACAACCTGACCGGCATCTCCGGCACCGGGCCGGGCGACATCTACTTCGGCGGCAGCGAGGGCACCCTCCACTTTGACGGCACCGCCCTTTTGCCCATCGACCTGGGGGTCAACTTCTCCCTGGGCCACGTCTTGGCCATCGGACCGAATGAGGCGTGGGCGGCCCAGAACACCCTGGTCCACCTGACCGGCGCCCGCTTCCAGTTCCCGACGCTGCCCGACCTCATGCACACCATGACCGGCATCTGGGGCCGCAGCGGCACCGACTTCTGGCTCAGCTTCGACGACGGCAGCGTCCGGCATTACGACGGCAACACCTTCTCCGCGGCCAAGGCCTCAGGGCTTTCCACCAGCATCCACCTGTGGGGCAGCGGGGGGAACGATCTGTGGGTCGTGGGCGATAGCGGCCTGCAAGCCCACTACGACGGGACTGCCTTTACCCTTGTCGATACCGGTCTGAACCAGCCGTTCTCCTCCATGTGGGGCACCGGCCCGCAGAATACCTGGCTCGCGGGCATCGCCGGTACCGTCCTGCGCTACAAGCCCTGACAGCGCCCCCCGCAGTGAGTCGCTGGCGGCGCTTCCATCGGCGGCTCTTCCAGGGTCCGCCTGGCGGCCCGCCTGGCTTCCTGCCTCCTTGGGCGGCTCCCACCCGGAGAAGGTGCATCGATCAATCGATCGACAGATATTCGTGCGCCGACCCG
>JBBRLA010000151.1:0-14156 GCA_038231615.1 Polyangia bacterium
CCTCGGTCAGGCCCAGGCGGCAGAGCAGGCGCCAGGCGACGACGCCGGAGCTGGCGGCGTCGGGGTCGCGGACCTCCAGGGAGCCGAAGGGGTCACAGACCGCGTGGTGGTCCAGGACGATGAGGGGGCCGGTGATCTCGGCGGCGGGGAAGCGCTCGCCCAGGAGGTGCCTGGCGCCGGTGTCGTGGACCAGGGTGGCATCGAAGCGCGGCCCCGCGGGGACCTTGCGCTTGACCTCGTCGGCGCCGGAAAGGAAGCGAAAGCGCGCCGGGACCAGATCCTGGTTGTACAAAAAGACCTGCTTGCCCAGGGCGCGCAGCCCGTGGGCGGTGACCAGCATGGCGCCCAAGGCGTCCCCGTCCACGTGGGCGTGGGCCGTGACCAGGAAGCGCTGGCCCAACGAGATCAGGTCTGCGGCCTGGGAAAGGGAAGTAGCGAAGTCGTTCATCATGAACCGGGCAGTCTAAACCCCGAGACCTCATGGGGCCGCGAAAAAGGCCCTTCTCCTCGCCGAAGAAGGCGCCGACCGGCAGTTCCGTGGCGGCGAAGGGCTCGGCACGAACGCGCTCTCCTCGCTGAGCCATCAGGACCTCGATGTAGCCATCCGGCCCCCATCGATACACGGTCAGGGTCTCGTCCCGGGGATCGATGATCCAGTAGTGCGGCACCTGGAAGTGGTGGTATCGCCGCAATGACAGGTCGCGAACACGACGTATCTTCTTGTCATAGGAACTGCGATGCCATCGCCCACAAGCGCCGCATGCAGTTTTTTTCCCCGTCAGATGATCGAGATCACCACAGCCATGGGATCTCGGAACACTCCGCGGACCTGAGCACTGGGCGCCAAGCCAGGGAATCGATACACGTCGTGGAACGCTCGCAGTTTTAGCTTTCTTGCCATGCGTGCATCGTGATAGGATCTGTCATAAATGGGAATACGTTAGCCCTTCTTAATCAATTTTTACACACTCGATCGAGCGAAGAGGGGGCTGGAGGCGGCCGTCGACCCGCCATGAGATCTACGACCGCATCCGCTGGGAGTGGACTTCCGAGACCAGCAGCGCCAGGAGCGCCGGCCCGGATTGCAGCAGAAAGACCGTCTTGTCGCCCAGGGAGGCCGCCCCATAGGCCCCGGCCACCACCACGCAGAGCAGGGAGAAGCGACGCAGAAGGCGCGAATTCGCCAGCAGTGATGTGATCAGGCCGGCGGCCAGGAAGCCGTTGTACAGCCCCTGGTTCATGGCCAGGACCGAACAGGTATTCGCCACCTGCTGGCTCATGTGGAAGGTCGCAAGCCCCATCGGCCGGGTGAAAAGGAACATCTCCAGAATGAGGAACCAGAGGTGCTCTATCGCCACCAGCGCGACCAGCATCCTTGCGGCGATCTTCATTCGCAAACTGTACCACGGGATTCGCGGCCAAAGGGGCCACGGACGGGGGCCATGCCGTTCTTGACGGGATCGGCCGGCGCCCTTACGATCAAGCAGGGCACCCGCGATCAGAGCCGGGCGCCACCCGAGGTGTCCTTGCTGACTGGTCAACTCCGTGTCCGGCCCTTCCCGGCCCTTTTGCATTACCTGTACCGGGAACGATTCACTGGCGAGCTTGGCATCAACGCCGAGGCCGCCTTCGTTCGCCTCTACTTCCGCAAGGGGTGCCCGGTTCACGCCGAAATCCCCGCGGACGTCGATCTCATCGGCAAGGTGTTGCGCGACCTGGGGACGCTGGACGATGCCAAGCAGCGGCGCAGTCAGGCGCTGCAGCCGCGCCCTGGGCAGCGCTACGGCGAGCTGCTGATGTTCTTCGGGATTTGCGACGAGGCGGCGCTGAAGCGCGGGCTGCGGGCCCAGGTGGCGCGGCGGGTCAGCCGGCTCTGTTCCTTGGAGCGCGGCGGCTACGCGGCGGCGCCGGGCGACCATCAGAAGGGCATGCAGGGGACCGAGTCCCTGGGGGTGCACCCCTACTGGATCATCCTGCGCTTCACCCGGACCCTTCCCGAGGCGCGGCTGCGGGCGCTCTTGCCCCCGCTGACCGACATGGCGCTGAGTCTTTCCGGGGAACACATCGAGGTGCTGGCCAGCTTCGGTTTGCCTCCTCGCGAGGCCCACGCCGCCGGCTTGCTGCTGATGGGGGGGCACGGCTTCGACGATCTCCTGACAGGGGCCGGTCTCACGGTTTCCTCGCTGCTGGCGCTGCTCTGCGCGTTCCGGGTCACCGAGTTGCTCTCCGTCTCCGAGAGGGGGGCCGCCAAGCTGCCGGACCCATCCTTGCCAGTGCCCAGCGTGCCCAGCCTTGAGGAGGATCGCGGCGCCCCGCCGGTCGTGGGTAGCCTGGCCCTGCTCAATGTAAGGGCACCGAAGCGGCCGACGCAAGTGGACCCTCAACTGCTCCGCACCGAGATCGAGACCATGAGCCCGGTGATCGATCAGGCGGACCTCTTCGCGGTGCTCGGCGTCTCGGAGCAGGCCGGACCGGCTGAGATCGAAGAGGCAGCCCTGGCCTTGGCGGCGAAATATGCCCCGGAGCGGCTGGCCGCCTTGTTGCTGGGCCCGTTGACCGAGCAGGCGCAGAAGATCCTGGTTCGCGTGCGCGAGGCGCGGGAGGTGCTGGTCGATCCTGCTCGTCGGCGGGCGTACATCGAGGAGCGGGACCGGGATCCGGCGCAGGGTGGGGTGAGCATCGGGAAGGCCCAGCTTGCCTTTGCCCGCGGCAAGGCGCTGCTGGAGGCCCGCGACTTCGGCAGGGCCTTCTTGGAGTTCGATGAGGCCGCGACGCTAGCGCCGGAACGCGGCGAGTACCTGGCGCACCGCGCCTTTTCGGCCTACTGCGGCGGGAAGGCCTCGGCCAAGGACGCGCTGACCCAGGTCACGCGGGCGCAAAAGAAGGCGCCCGAGGACGCCCAGGTGTTCTACTTCGCCGGGATGCTGTACAAGGACACCGGCGACATCGACCACGCCCTGCGCTGCTTCGCCAAGGTCAACCGGATCGATCCGAAGCACGTGGCCGCGGCCAGCGAGATGCGGCTCCTTCAGTCCCGGCGGGCCCGCGGCGTGTCCGGCGCCATGCCCGTGCAATCTCGGCAGGCGGTGGAGGTGTCGCCGAAGGTGGTGCCCAGGGCGGAGACGACGTCGAAGGCGTTGCCCAAGGTGGAAGTGGTGGCCAAGGTGGAAGTGGTGGCCAAGGTGGAGGCGGCGCCCAAGATGGAGGCGGCGCCCAAGGCGGAGGCGGTGCCCAAGGCGGAGGCGGTGGTGCCAGCGCAAGGCCGTCCGCAAGAGGGGCCTCGGCAGCCCGGAGGGAGGTTATGGGAGGCGCTGAATCAGCCTATCGGCGGCAAGATATGGGATATGCTGAACCAACCGGTCGGGCGCATCGGCGGAACGGTCTGGGCCGTGCTGAATCAGCCCATCGGCGGCAGGGACCAGAAGTCTATCGCCAAGCTGGCCACGGACCAGAACGCGGCAGGGAAGGGCGCCGAGCCGGGCAGCGAGGTCCAGTCGGGCCACGGAGCCGAGCCGGGCAGCGAGGTCCAGTCGGGCAGCAAGGTCGAGCCGGGCCACGGAGCCGAGCCGGGCCACGGAGCCGAACCGGCCCCCGGAGCCGAACCGGCCCCCGCCGGACAGGGTGGGCGCACTGAGCAGGAACCTGCCTGATCCTCGGGCCGCCCGAAGGCTTCCCTTACCGCAGCATCCCCCGCTCCTTGAACCAGGAGAGCGCATCGGCGATGGCCGGCTCCAGGGGGCTGATCTGATATCCGAGTTCCCGCGATGCCTTCTCCGAACTGCAGCGGAAGCCCTCGCAGTAGGCCCAGCGGATGCGCACGGTGCTCAGCAGGGCCTCCTTGCCGGTCAGGCGCTCCTGCAGGTCGCCCAGCCGGCCGATCACGGCCGCCGCCGCCCGAGGCACTCGCCACCGCGGTGGCTTCACTCCGGCGACCATGGCGATTCGAGAGAAAATCTCCCGATAACCCAGATTGTGGCCGCCTAGAATGTAGCTCTCTCCCCGCCGCCCCTTCAGCCAGGCTGCGATCATCCCACGGCACACGTCGCGCACATCCGCGAAACTGTTGCATCCCCCGGTGTAGCCGGGGACCTTGCCCAGCGCCGTGTCGAGTACCAGCTTGCCCGAACTTGGCCGCACGTCGTAGGGGCCGATCATGTAGCCCGGGCAGACCACCACCGCGTCGATCTCGTCCCGCGCCGCCTGCATCACCAGCTCATGGGCTTTGCGCTTGGTTACGGCGTAGGCATCGTCCAGGCCGAAGCGCTGGAGGTTCCACGGGTCTCCGGTAGGCTGATAGGCAAGATGATCATCGCCTTATAGACCGGAAAAGGTCCCTCGCGGAAGCCCGAATCCCTGGTACAATCAAGTCAGGGCCAACGAAGTCGCCCGCAGCACGGGAGCCCACATGTCCACAGTCCACCACGCCTCCTGCCTGCGCCCCCGGGTCGTCTTCGCACTCCTCCTTTTCGGCTGTTACAATCCAAACTACACTGCGGCGGGTTACCGCTGCGCCACCAGCGCCGACTGCCCGGAGGGCCTCTTGTGCACCGGCGGGATCTGCGGTGGTGGCACGGCGGACCTGAGCCTATCGCCCGACGATCTCTCCATGGGCCAGCAGGACCAGCGTGAATCGCCGGACCTGAAAACACCCCCCGACCTGAACGTACCCCCCGACATGACCGTCATCGACCCCAACTGCCCCAAGGGCGGCGGCGTACAGGTGGGCAACAAGGACCACTTGGCCGACGTATACGCCTGCAAGGGCAGCTTCGACAAGGGCAAGTTTGCCGATCTGTGCGGGGCCAGCTACCACGCTTGCAACGAAAGCGACAAAGGCCGACTGATGATGTTCGATCGCGGCAAGTGCGAGGCGGCCGGCGGTTTCTTCGCCGCCAGCATCTACGGCGGCTTCCGCATCGACGGAACCCTGGCTTGCATTCCCGGTGGTATCGTGTCGGTCCTGGTGGGCTGCGGCGATGAGGATCAGGTCGACCACGTGGACCCGAAGGACACCGCCTGCCTGAGTTTCATCTCCGCTTTTCCCTGCAACAAGACCAGTACCTGGAGTTGCAACGGCGGCTTTGACCTGAACAATTCCTCTCACAAGACCACGGCGAACCAGGGCGGCATCCTCTGCTGCAAGAACTGAACGGCCCCGCGGCCCAGAAGGTCACGGGTTGCTCCGACCCGGAAGAGCGGGTACAACAGGGCCGATGAGCACCGCCGAAAAGCCCGCATTCCCCACCGAACAGCCTGCCGCCCTTGCCGAAAAGCCCACGCCCTCCGCCGACGCGGCCCCGGCCAACTTTCTCAACGAGATCGTCGAGGAGGACCAAAAGAACGGCAGGTGGGGGGGGCGCCTTTTGACCCGCTTCCCGCCAGAGCCCAACGGCTACCTCCACATCGGCCACGCCAAGTCCATCTGCCTGAACTTTGGTTTGGCCCGGGACCACGGCGGCCAGTGCAACCTCCGCTTCGACGACACCAACCCCACCAAGGAGGAGGTGGAGTACGTTGACGCCATCATGAATGACGTGCGCTGGCTTGGCTTCGACTGGGGCGACCACCTGTTTTACGCCTCGGACTACTTCGAGAAGCTCTACGACTTTGCGGTGCAGCTCATCCGGGAGGGCCTGGCCTACGTCGACAGCCTTACCCTGGACCAGGTCCGCGAATACCGCGGCAGCTTCTACGTGAAGGGCCAGGACAGCCCCTACCGCACCCGCTCCGTCGAGGAGAATTTGGACCTCTTTTTGCGCATGCGGGCCGGCGAGTTCCCCGATGGGGCACACCTTCTGCGGGCCAAGATCGACATGGCCTCGCAGAACATGAATCTGCGGGACCCGCCGATGTACCGCATCCGCCACGCCCACCACCACCGCACTGGCGACACCTGGTGCATCTACCCGACCTACGACTTCGCCCACGGGCAGTCCGACGCCATCGAGGGCGTGACCCACTCGATCTGCACCCTGGAGTTCGAGAACCATCAGCCCCTCTATGACTGGTTCCTCGAGGCGCTGCGCCTGGACGCTTCCCGGCGTCCGCAGCAGATCGAGTTCGCCATGCTCAATCTGAGCTACACCGTTTTGGGCAAGCGGAAGCTTTTGGAACTGGTGCAGGAAGGGAAGGTCAACGGCTGGAGCGACCCGCGCATGCCGACCCTTTCGGGCATGCGCCGCCGGGGCTACACCGCCCAGGCGATCCGCGCCTTCTGCGAGCGCATCGGCGTCGCCCGCAAGGACGGCGTGGTGGACCTGACCCTTTTGGAGCACGCCATTCGCGAGGACCTGAACGCAAACTCCCCCCGGGTGATGGGCGTCCTGCATCCCTTGCGCGTGGTCATCGAGAACCTGCCCGAGGGACAGGTCGAGGAGTTTGACGCCCCCTACTTCCCCGAAGGCGCCGAGCGCGGGTCGCGCAAAGTGCCCTTTGGCCGCGTCATCTACGTGGAACAGGAGGATTTTCGCGAAGACGCACCCAAAAAGTGGTTCCGCCTGGGACCCGGGCGCGAGGTACGCCTGCGCTACGCCTGCCTCATCACCTGCAAGGAGGTGGTGAAGGACGAGAAGACCGGCCAGGTGATCGAGCTGCGCTGCGTATGGGACCCGGCATCCCGGGGCGGCAACTCCCCCGACGGACGGCGGGTGAACGGGACGCTGCACTGGGTGTCGGCGGCGCACGCCGTGCCCGCCGAGGTGCGCCTTTACGACCGGCTTTGGGTCAAGGAGGACCCGCTGGGCGACAAGGACGGAAAGGACTGGAAGGAGCACCTGAACCCGGCCTCGCTTTCGCGGCTGACCGGCTGCCTGGTCGAGCCGAGCCTTCTGTCAGCGGCCCCCGGGAGCCGCTGGCAGTTCGAGCGCCTGGGCTACTTCTGCGTCGATTCGGAAGACTCCGGGGAGGGGCGCCTGGTGTTCAACCGCACCGTTTCTCTGAAGGACTCGTGGGCCAAGCTGGAGAAGACCGAAGCCAAGAAGTGAGAGCGTCGCGTCCCCATGGCCTACACATGGGTGCCACGCTGAAACAGGCCCGGATCAGGTGTGTAGCAGGTCCAGGCTGGCCGTCACCAGCGAACGCAAGGCGGCGCGGATCGCCGGCGAGAAGTCCGGGGCGAAGCGGGCCGAGTGCAGCGAGGGCATGGCCTCGCCTTTCTTCCTGGCGGCGGCGAACTTTTCCGGGTTGGCGGCGCCCACCCAAAAGATCAGGCCGGGGACGCCGGCCCGGCCATATTCGCCAAAATCCTCGGCGCCCATGACCGGCGGCATCTTCAGCACGTTGCCATCGCCCAGCGCCCGACGGAAAGAGGCCGCCACTCGCTCGGTGAGCGCCGGGTCATTGTAGGTCGAACGCAGGCTCTCGCTGACCGCCACCGTGGGCGGACGAGGGGCCCCGGCAGCGGCGGCTTCCCCTTGGGCCACCCGGCGGATGCCGTTCAGAAGCAGGTCGCGCACCTTCTCGTCGAAGGACCGCACCGTCAGTTGCAGGCGCACCTCGTCGGGGATGATGTTGTGCTTGGTGCCGCCGTGGATCGAGCCCACGGTGATGACCCCGGGGTCCAGGGGGTTTTTGTCTCGCGAAATGACCGTCTGCAATGCCAGCACGATCCGCGCCGCGATGACGATGGGATCGATGGTGCGGTGGGGGTAGGCGCCGTGGCCGCCTTTGCCGTAGACCGTGATGTCCACCGAGTCTACCGCCGCCAGGGCGAAGCCCGGGACGTAACCCACCTGGCCCGCCTCGACCTCGGCGCTGTCGTGCAGGGCCAGGGCGAAATCCGGCCGCGGAAAGCGGGTGAAAAGCCCGGCCTTGAGCATGGTGCTGGCCCCCAGGCCGGTCTCTTCCGCTGGCTGGCCGATCATCACCAGCGTCCCCTTCCAGCGGTCCTTCATGCGCGAAAGCAGGGTGGCCGCACCGACCCAGGCGGTCATGTGAAAATCGTGGCCACAGGCGTGCATCACCGGCACCTGCTGGCCGCGTTCGTCCTTCGCCGAGGTCTTGCTGGAATAAGGCAGTCCGGTATCCTCCAGCACTGGCAGGCCGTCCATGTCCGTGCGCAGGAGCAGGGTGGGCCCGGTCCCATTCTTCAGCACCCCGACCACGCCATAGCCGCCGACCCGTTCGCTGACGGTGAAGCCCAGGGCCTTCAGGCGCGCGGCCAGCTTCGCCGCGGTGTGCTCCTCGTGGTAGGACAACTCGGGGTGCTGATGCAGGTCGCGGTAGAGCGCCAAAAGCTCGGGTTCCAGCGCCTCGGGCTGTCCGCCCAGGGGATCCGGCGCCCCCGCCGCCGAACCGGGCCGCGGCAGCAAGAGCACGCCGCAAAGGGCGATCCAAAGAATGCGAAATCTGGCTGTCATGCGGGCCATGCTTTCAGAAGGTGATGACCGTGCGGATGCCCTCTTGCCGCTCCATCAGAGTGAAGGCCTCGTTGATCCGCTGAAGCGGCAGAAAGGCGGTGCACAGCGAGTCGATCTTCAGCTTGCCCTCCATGTACCAGTCCACCAGTTCGGGCACCTGACGACGCGACTTGGCGCCGCCGAAGGCCGAGCCGGTCAAGTGCCGCCCGGTGATCAGGAAGCGCGGCACCACCGACAGTTCTTCGCCCCTGCCGGCGACGCCGATCAGGGTGCACTGCCCGCCGCCCATGTGGCACGATTCGAGCGCCTGGCGCATCACCTTCACGTTGCCGGTGGCCTCGAAGGAATAATCCACGCCGTAGCCCGAGGTCAGGTCCAGCACGGCCTGCACCGGATCGTCGCCGCCCACCAGGATGGTGTCGGTGGCGCCCAGCGAGCGGGCCAGGGAAAGGCGCATCTCGCTGCGGTCCAGGGCGATGATGCGCTCGGCCCCCGCCAGCACGCAGCCCTGCACCACGTTGAGTCCGACGCCGCCACAACCGAACACCGCGGTGGTGGCCCCGCGGCGCACCTTGGCGGTGTAGAGCACCGCGCCCACCCCGGTGGTGACGCCGCAGCCGATCAGGCACACCTTGTCGAGGGGCGCGTCCTTGCGGATGCGCGCCAGGGCAATCTCGGGGACCACGGTGTACTCGGCGAAGGTGGAGGTCCCCATGTAGTGGTGTACCGGCGTGTGGCCGGGCCCATGATGGATGCGGGTGGTCCCGTCGGGCATCAGGCCCTTGCCCTGGGTCTCGCGGATCGCCAGGCACAGGTTGGTCTCGGACGAGAGGCAGTGCTTGCACCGGCCGCATTCAGGAATGTACAGCGGGATGACGTGGTCCCCGACGGACAGCGACTGCACGCCGGGACCCAGTTCGACCACTTCGCCGCCGCCCTCATGGCCCAGCACCGTGGGGAAAAGCCCCGAGGGGTCCACGCCGCTCAGGGTGTACTGATCGGTGTGACATACGCCGGTGGCGTGCAGGCGCACCAGCACCTCTCCTTGACGAGGCGGGTCAAGGTCGATTTCAGTGATCGAGAGGGGGCGGCCCGGGGCCTCGGCGAGTGCGGCACGGACTTTCATCGGCGGCTCCTGATCCTTACAAGTTGTCAGACAGGTTCGCTCAAAGGCAGCGCGGGAAGGTGGCCTGGAGGCCATAGGTCAGGTGCCAGCTCCCGACGTCCTTGCCAGTGGCCTTGATGGTGATGGTCAGGTCCATCTGCGTGCCATTGACCTGGCCGCTGAAGCGCGCCGGCGCGGGATCGCGTGCCAGGGGACCCGTGGCGTAGGTCCCGTCGGCCGCGAAGTGACCCTGGGCGTCATAGCGCAAGGGTTCGCTCAACACTCCAACGGCGCAGGGAAACTGGATCGTGCCTCCGATGGAGGTGACCTTCATGTCGGCCCGTCCTTCCTGGCCCCACGCCCCGGCCGGCACATCGGTCAGGCCCGGTTGCTGGGTCAGGTCCGCCGCGCCCTGGCCGCCCCGCAGGTCGTTGCTGGCGATGAGGTCGGTCGTGGGTCCGAGGGTCAGGTCCTGGTCTCCGGACGGGGCCGTGCTCTGGCAGCAGCTGAGGATGAGGACCAGAAGGGTCAGCGGTCGTGTCTTCATTAGAGTCGCTCCTGCCACAAGCATACACCGGAGAGAACGAGCGGCCAGCTTACATCACCCGCCGCTCACCAGGAACTTTCACCCGCGGAGTGAGTATGTCATAATAGTTCGTGGCTAAAGATTGGGGCCCGGACTGGCGCCTCGTACCACCCAAGGGTCGTGAAAGTTGCCGGTGGCAATCCATCGACAATAGCTGGGTCTCGCTTTCGCTCGGCCATCAGGGGGACATCACCAAGATCGTCATCGCGTCGTCCGATGGACGCAGCGAGATTGTCGAGGGCTACGAAGAAGGGCTGAACCTGGCCCGGCGCTGGCGACAGGCGGGATCGGCGCGGCGCAGCGGCAATTTCGAGAAAATCCCACTGGTCGCCGCCTACCCGCGCGTCGGGCAGAAGGCTACCGATGACTCCGACGCATGGGCGGCCTCGCGGACCAGCCGGCCGGGCTCCCGGGCGAGCAACGACGAGTTCCGCACCCTGTCGACCGGCCCGACGATCACCCTGCCTCCGGGGAGCAGCCCGGCCGTCCCCAATCGGAAGCCCCAGGAGACCCCCGGGCCGGCGCCGGAGCGAAATTCCCCGCCCTCGCGGCCCGAGGATCGGTGGTCCCAGCCGACGATTCCAACCGACCGGTGGTCCCAGCCGACGGTCCCGACCAACCGCTGGTCTCAGCCGACACAGCCGGGGGCCGACCTCCCGCTCTCGCTAAGCTCGCCGTCTCAGCCGCCGGAGCGCTGGCCCCGGGCGACGCTGCCGCCCAGCCGGTCTTCGGCGCCGCCTCCGCCCAGCCCGCCGCCGGTCACCCGCCGTCCGCGCACCGCCCGGCCGCCCCTGCACGACCTGACCCACAACCTGCCGCCCTTAAAGCCCGAAGAGGACCCCATCCTGTCCCCGGCGCACGACATGTTCTCCCGGCCCAGGCGGCCCTCGATCCCGCCCCTTCAGGCGCCCACCGGGCCCGGCGGTCCCCCGGGAAGGCTCGACTCCGGCCCCGTCCCCCACAGCGCCCGGAATCCTTCGAGCCCATCCACCCTGGAAACCGATCCTGCCGACGAGGAATCCTCCTTTGAGGATCGTCCGGCCCGGGCCCAGCGCAAGAGCTTGTCTCCCGTCCGTCGCTGAATATCCAGACGATCACAGGCCTTTACATCAACCAGTCGATCCTGCATGACGTACTGTATAGAATCGTGGCCGCACCCCCATGCTGGCTAAAATGATGGATCACCCTTCCCGAGTGTGTTTGACGGCCGGGGCGCTTGCGTGCTAGTCAATGAGCCGCGGCGCCTGCGGCGTCGCGATCAACCCCTCGTGCATAGGAGTCGGAGGAGGAGATGCCCAAGCAGATCCTGCTAGTCGAGGACAGCTTGACGATGCAGAAGGTAGTCGAGATCACCTTCGCACATGAGGACTATCGGATCACCACGGCCCGGGACGCCGACGAGGCGTTCGCTCGCCTGCGAGAGCAGCGCCCCGACGTGATCCTCGCCGACGCGGGCCTCCCGGGCAAGTCAGGCTACGACCTGAGCGCCGCGATCAAGGCGGATCCGGGAATGCGCGAGATTCCGGTAATCCTCCTCACCGGCAACTTCAACCCCTACGACGAGGTCCGTGGGCAAAAGGCAGGGGTCGATGCGGCCCTGGTCAAGCCTTTCGAGACGCAGGTGCTAATCGACAAGGTGATCGACCTGGTGCGCCGCAAGGGCACCGGCACCTCCTTGCCGTCGGCAACGCTGGTGAACATGCCCCAGATGGGCCATGCCGGCCAGATGGGATCCATGAACGCTCCGGTCGCCACCGGACACGACGGTGGGACCCGTCGCCCCACGGTGCCGCCGATGCAACCGTCGCGGGTGCCGGTCACCAGCGGGTCGTTCATGCCGCCGGTGTCGGTGCAGACCTCGCCCCCAGGCGATCCGTCTCTCCAGCGCTCGACGCTGATGGGCATCCCGGCGGTGAACCCGCTGGGCGCCTCGGGCCTGCGTCCGCCGCCCCCGCCGGGGATGCGGGTGCGCGAGACTGGCAACCTGCCGGCGAGCAACCCGCCCAACATGCCCGCCCAGAGCGGCAGCCCGATGCCCTCGTGGGCCACCCGCAGCACCGCGGACACCAACCGCATGAGCACCCCGACGGGCGCCCCCGCCGCGGTGACCGCCAGCCCCGGGGCCAGTACGGTCTACGGGGGGAATTCGCCCTTCGCCGCCGCGCCGCCTCCCGGGGCCATCGGGGCCGCGGGTATCCCGCTGAACGCGCCCTCCATGCCCCGGCCGCCGCTGATTCCCCGGGCGCCCGTGCCGGCGACGGTCTTGGCCGCCCTGGAGCGGATCGCCGCTCGCGGCGCCGAGTACGAGGCCATCGCCAAGCTGAGCCTGGAGACCATCGAGCAGATCGCCTGGGAGGTCATCCCCGAGCTGGCCGAGGCGATGATCCGCTCCGAGCTGGACCGGCTGATCAAAGAACGGGAACGCGAACCCAAGCCCCAGTAGGCCCGCAACCTGCGCCCCGACCCCTGTCGCAAGGTACACCGAAATGACCGAGATCCCCAAGGCGTACGACCCCTCCCAGGTCGAGGCCAAGTGGTACCGCGTGTGGATGGAGCAGGGCTACTTCCACCCCGACGCAGCCACCCCCAAGACGCCCTTCAGCATCGTTATCCCGCCGCCCAACGTCACCGGGTCCCTGCACATGGGGCATGCGATGTACGTCAACCAGGACCTGTTGGTACGGTGGCGCCGGATGCAGGCCTGCAACACCCTGTGGCTGCCGGGCACGGACCATGCGGGCATCGCCACCCAGATCGTGGTCGAGCGCATGCTGGCCAAGGAGGAAGGCAAGAGCCGCCACGACCTGGGCCGGGAAGAATTCGTCCGCCGCGTCTGGGAGTGGAAGGAAAAGTACGGCAACCGCATCAACGAGCAGCTTCGGGTGCTGGGCTTCTCCCTGGACTGGGAACGCAGCCGCTTCACCATGGACGAGGGGCTGAACCGCGCGGTGCGCGAGGCTTTTGTCCAGCTTTATGAGGAGGGCCTGATCTACCGGGCGCGGCGCCTGATCAACTGGTGCCCGCGGTGCCAGACGGCGCTTTCGGACCTGGAGGTCGAGCCGGTCGAGACGGACGGCACGTTGTGGCACATCGTGTACCCCATGGCCGACGGCCCAGCCGAGGGCCAAGATCGTCTGGTGGTGGCGACGACGCGCCCCGAGACGCTTTTGGGCGACACCGCCGTGGCCGTACATCCCGACGATCCGCGCTTTCAGCACCTCATCGGCAAGCAGGTGCGCCTGCCGCTTTGCGGGCGCACCATTCCGGTCATCGCGGACTCGGTGCTGGTGTCGATGGAGTTCGGCACCGGCGCGGTGAAGGTCACCCCGGCCCACGACTTCAACGACTTCGAGACCGGGCTGCGCCACAATCTGGAGCAGATCTCGGTCTTCGACCTGGCCGGGAAGCTGAACGACAACGCCCCAGAGCGCTTCCGCGGCATGACCATCCTCGACGCCAGGAAAGCGGTGCTGGAGGCCCTGACACAGGAGGGCCTGCTGGCCCAGGAGAAGCCCCACAAGCTGAGCATCGGGCACTGCCAGCGCTGCGACACGGTGGTCGAGCCGACAATCTCGATGCAGTGGTGGGTCAAGACCGAGCCCCTGGCGAAGCCGGCCATCGAGGCGGTCGAGCAGGGCAAGACGCGGTTTGTTCCGGAGAACTGGACCGACGATTATTTTCGCTGGATGCGCAACATCCGCGACTGGTGCATCTCGCGCCAGTTGTGGTGGGGACACCGCATCCCCGCGTGGTATGCGCCCGCCGCTTCTTTGGACGAGGGCGAGAGCCAGGTCTACGTGGCGCGGACCTTCGAGGAGGCGTGCCAGCAGGCCGGGCGCACCGACCTGCGCCAGGACGACGACGTGCTGGACACGTGGTTTTCGTCGGCGTTGTGGCCCTTCTCAACGCTGGGCTGGCCGGACAAGACCCGGGACCTGAAGACTTTCTACCCGACCTCGGTCATGGAGACCGGCCACGACATCCTGTTCTTCTGGGTCGCCCGGATGATGATGATGGGTCTGCACTTCATGAAGAAGGTCCCGTTCCGCACCGTCATGCTGCACGCGCTGGTGGTGGACGAGAACGGCGAGAAGATGTCCAAGTCCAA
>JBBRLA010000152.1:0-14142 GCA_038231615.1 Polyangia bacterium
GGAGAGCGCAGGATGAAGAACGACACCAGGTCCACGTTGGGGTCGTGCTTCAGCAGGCCGCGCAGGTAGCGCACGTCCCAGTTCGGCCGCCCGGCCACGTGGACCACGCGGATCTTGTCGCGGACGACCTTCAGAACAAAGGCCCGGCGGTTGTTTTCGGCGATCGCCTCGCCGGAGAGCACCGGCGTCGAGATCTCGTAGAGGTACTTGCCCACCAGCTCCGGGGTGAAGGGGAAGACCACCTGGTATTCCCGCTGCCCCTCGCGCAGCTCGACGTCCACCGTGAGCACCGGCATTCCGTCGCGGCGCAGGGTCACTGGCAGGTGCTGCCCGGTCCACCCCGCGGTGTCGGCGCCCATCACCAGCAGGCGGGCCTCGACGCGCACCGCCGTGCGGGCGAAGGCGAATTCGTCGGCCAACACCCGGGAAATCGACACGTCCTGCAAGCCCGGCTGCCCCACCGCCACAGTGTGCACCGGTGCGTCCAGCGCCCGCAGGAAGTCTCGGGAGTCCCCATCGAAGTCTGTGGCATCGATAGCGCGCAGCGAAGCGGAGTGCCGTTCATCGGCCGGCTCCAAGCCGCCCTTCTTGCCGTGCTCCTTCTGCGCCCGCTCCGCCTCGGCCCCCCCTTCCGCCAGGCGGCCATTGTCCAGCCCATCGGAAAGCAGCACCACCCCGGCCAGGTCCCGTCCCTCGTACCGCTGCCGGATCGCCGCCAGCGCCTCCCGGATGCGGGTCGCGTCGGCGTGCGAGGGGATGCCCCCTTTCTGCGTCAGCAGTTCCTCGGTGGCCGGCACCAGCCGATCGCCAAAGCTGAAGAAGTCGATCTTGTGGTCCTTGCGCCAGCCGGAAAGGACCCCGGCCTCTTTCTTCAGCAGCGCCGCGGTCCTCGCTGCCCGGGTGGGCTCCCCCGCGTGCTCCGAAAGGCCCATGGACTCCGAGGCGTCCACCAGCACGGCGATGTGGTTTTGCACCCGCGTCACGTTGCGCAACTGCACCCCCGGCTGGAAGAAGAGCACCAGCGCCGCCAGAAGGCCCAGCGCCCGCAGCGATAATAAAAGATAGCGCCGCCGGCGAATGTCCCGACGCAGCGCCCGCCACGCCAGCACCAGCGTCAGCAAGGCGATGGTCACCGCGGCCACGCTGGCGAGCGTCCCCCAGGACGAGAGCAGCACCAGGTGCCATTCGTTCCACGACTCCGGGGCCGCCTGCTCCGTCGTACCCAAGTGCGGGCCAAAAGGCGCCCCCACGAGGGCCAGCCGGTAAAGCCCCTTCATGGGGACTTCCCACCAGACGACGTGCCGGGGAACGCCTGCCAGGCCCGGCGGTGCATGATGAACGGGACGTGCACCTGATCCGTCTTGTAGTCCAGGCACAGGGCGTACATGGCCAGGTTGACCCCCAGCCGCAGCGACTGTTCCCGTTGGGCCTCTCCGCCGGGGACCACGTCGTGTTCCCACTGACCGAAAGGGTCCCTGGCCCAGGCCCCGCCCAGGTCGTTCTGCGAGTAGACGATCACCGCCCGGCCCTCGCTGATGACCGCCTCCAGGAAGGGCAGCGCCAGCACCCGCCCCGCCGGCACCCGCAGAAGATAGAAAGACCGGAAAAGCACATGGTCCTCGGGCAGTCGCGAAAGCGGCGCCCGGGGGGAGGGAAAGAGCCGTGCGCACAGGGCCCGCACCGAAACGTCGAACCCGCCGCCCGCCCGGCCCTCCGCGCTGTCGATGATCAGCATGCCGCCGCCCAGCAGGTGCCGCCGCAGCCGGGACAGGTCCTCATCGCCGGGGAGGGGAAAGCTCCGGTCCCCCGAAAGGTAGAGCAGCGGATAGCGGAACAGCTCCGCGTCCGAGAGCCGCACCGGCACCGAGTCCACCCGCACTTCGATGGAGGTGCGCTTGTCCAGTTCCCACATCAGCCGCCGCAGGGCATTGGGCCGCGGCGTGGGGTTCCCTCCCGCATAAAGGATGTGCCCCACCTGCAACTTGTCCGCGTCCCCGAAGGCCTGGGCCCGCCCCGCGGCCAGCACCAGGCCCAAGGTGCCCGCCACCTTCCCGAAGCACTGCAAAAATCCCCGCCGGCCCATGGCGCAGCCAGCCATTGCCATCGTCCCAACGGCCGCACCAGCAGTCACACCAACGGTCACACTCCCTACGATGCCACAACCTCGGCGGCAAGTCAGGTCGGACATGCCCGGAAATCCCAGAAATCCGTAACCCGCTGCTGAAATCGGTTACCCTGTCCCTACATCGCCCAATCCAAGCCCTATACAGATCATCAACAAAATTTCAATCGTTGACCTTCGCGATGAGCCTGCATAGGATACCATGATCTGTGGGATTGTCAGAGCCATCATACCCGGCCCCCTCCGTCGGCACCCACTCCCAGGTCTACGTACTCCAGGAGGACAGGACGAGATCGTGAGCGAAGACGACATCATCTATTGGCAGGACGTCCTGGAAGCGGTCCACGCCGGCCGTCTGTCCGAAAAGAAGTGTCCGTTTTGTTATGTGGGCGTGATTGCGGTCACTCGGGAAGAGAGGAAAACTCGGTTAGAGTGCCAGAAGTGCCATCACTTCATCGAAGGGCGCTTCGGCGGCGAGTACAGCGAGTAGACTCGTGACCCCACGGCATGGCGATTTCACCTCCTGGACGATCTTGTCTCAGGGAGCTTGATAGGGAGCAAGATGGCGCGCAGCTTCTTAGGAAAGGGTTTGCGCTACCCGGTCCTCATCGACCGCGGCGGCGGCGTCGCGACCAGCCAGCTCGATGATCTGGTCCGCGAATCCATCCTCATCATCCTCGGCACCGCTCCCGGCGAGCGGGTCATGCGCCCCTATTTCGGCTGCGAGATCCACGATCTCCTTTTCGCCCCCAACAACATCAATACCGCCGGCCTGGCCGCCCACTATGTCGTCGAGGCCCTGCAGAAGTGGGAGCCTCGCATCGAGGGCGTCGCCGCTGACGCCAACCCCTCGGCCGACGAGCCCAACAAGCTGCTCATCGACATCCGCTACCGCGTCCGCGGGAGCAACGTGACGCGAAACATCGTGTACCCGTTCTACCTGCGTAGGAGCGACCAAGAATGATCCCCACGCCCAAACTCGACGATCGGACCTACGCCGACATCATCGAGGAGGCCAAGCGCCTTATCCCGCGCTATGCCCCCGAGTGGACCAACCACAACCCGTCCGACCCCGGCATCACCATCCTGGAACTGTGCTCGTGGATGACGGAACTCATCCTGTATCGCCTGAACCGCGTCCCCGAGAAGAACTACCTCGCCTTCCTGGACATGCTCGGCATCAAGCTCCAGCCGGCGCAGCCCGCCCGCGCCCTTTTGACCTTCGAGCTGGTCGAGGGCGTCGAGCGGCAGGTGCTGCGCCAGGGCCTGCAGGTCTCCACCCCACAGGCCGACGACGAGGAGGCGGTGCTCTTCGAGACGGTGCGCGATCTGACGGTGCTGTCCTCGCGCCTCGATCGCTGCTTCTCGTACTTCGACGAGACTTACTCCGACAACTCACCCTTCCTTTCCGGCGAGCGCCCCGACGGCTTCGCCGCCTTCGCCGGGGCCGAGCGGGTCGATCGCTTCGTCTACCTGGGCGACAACCGCCTGGTCACGCTGAACGAGCTGGCCGTCCTGCGCCTGCATCTGGCCGCCCCCGAGCACGGCGGCCGGGACCTCTCGCGCCTGATGGAGTGGGAGTACTGGAACGGCCGGCGCTGGCGCGAACTGCGCCTGTCCCCCCTGGAGGTCGAGCGCGGCGAGGTGATCTTCATCGGCCCCTCGGACATGCAGCCCAGCGCGGTCAACGGGGTCAGCACCCTGTGGATTCGCGGGCGCCTGGCAGAGGTGCCCAAGAACCAGGCCGAGACCGAGGTGGACACGGTCAAGGCGGTCATCGAGGTGGTCGGCGAGGGGCTGGTCCCCGACCAGGCGTTCTCCAACCTCGACAACAACATGTTCATCGGCCTGGACCTGGGCAAGAACGTCCACCCCTTCGGCACCGAGCCCAAGCCCGACAACTGCCTGTACCTGGCCTCGCAGGAGACCTTCTCCCAGCAAGACGCCCAGGTGGAGATCGAGTTCCAGCTCAGCGAGCAGACGGTGGTACCGCTGCCGGTGGCCGCCGACGATCTGGTCCTCTCGTGGGAGTACTTCGACGGCAAGAAGTGGCGCATCCTGGGAAAGATCACCCCCCGGGGCAAGGCCCCCCAGGGCTTCGAGACCAACGACCACGGCTTTTTCGATGGTACCCACGCCTTCACCAAGAGCGGCACCGTCAAGTTTCGCCGGCCCAAGGACCTGGCCGCCGGCAAGGTCACCGGCGAGCCGAACTACTGGGTGCGGGTGCGTCTGGAGCTGGGCGACTACGGCGTCCCCGGGGCCTACATGCTGGACGGCGACAAGTGGGTGTGGCGCGACGAGCGCCCCCTGCGCCCGCCGGCCTTCAAGTCGATCAGCCTGCGCTACCGCACGGACCTGGACCACCTGAAGTACTTCCTTTCGTTCAACGATTTCCGCTACCGCGATCACTCGGAGGAAGAGAAGAACGAGTTCCGCCCGTTCCAGCCCTTCCAGGCCATCCCCGATGAGGGCGCGGCCCTGTACCTGGGCTTCACGTCGAAGCTGCCCAATGAGACGGTGTCGATCTCCCTGCAGATGGTCGAGTCGAACACCCTGCAGCTCGACTACGCCCACGCCGAGCACCTGGCGGCCTATTATGCCAAGCGCGACGCCCTGTGGGAGGCCGAGCAACGGGTGGTGTGGGAGTACTTCGCCAACACCCCCGGCGGCCTCGCCTGGGTGCCCCTGGTGGTCAACGACGGCACCAAGAACTTCTCCGAGTCGGGATTCATCGACTTCGTCGGCCCCGACGATTTCGACAAGACCCTCAAGTTCACCGAGGACCGTTACTGGATCCGCGCCCGGCTGGAGATGGGCGGCTACATCAAGCCGCCGCGCATCCGCCGGGTGCTGCAGAACACCGTCGAGGCGGCCCACGTCAAGACGATCAAAAACGAAATCCTCGGCAGCTCCGACGGCACGCCCCTGCAAACCTACACCCTTCTGCATGGACCGCTCCTGGAGGGCGAGGTCCTTCAGATCCGCGAGCGTGACGAGCCCAAGCCCGAGGACATCAAGGACCTGGGTCCGGACCCGGTGCAAAAAGCCCCCGAGGGCGACCGCGACGGCGGCATCTTCGTCCACTGGCGCGCGGTGGAGAGCTTCTTCGAGTCGGGCCCTTACTCCCGCCACTACCTACGCAACCCGCAGACCCGGCAGGTGTTCTTCGGCGACGGCATCAAGGGGATGGTGCCGCCACAGGGGCGCAACAGCGTCATCGCCCGGGAGTACAAGATCGGCGGCGGAACCAAGGGCAACGTCAACGTCAACACCCTGACGCAGCTCACCTCCGCGGTGGCCTACATCGAGAAGGTGTACAACGTGCTGCCAGCGGTGGGCGGGGCGGACCCCGAGACGGTGGAGCAGGCCAAGGAGCGGGCGCCGCTGCAGATCAAGAGCCGCGACCGGGCAGTCACCGCCGAGGACTTCGAGACCCTGGCGCTGCGCTCGTCGACCAGCATCGCCCGCGCCAAGTGCCTGCCGTCGGAGGAGCACACCGGCCACGTACAATTGGTGGTGGTCCCCAGGGGCGACGAGAAGAACCTGGACCTGACGCGCAAGCTGGTGCCGCCGCCGGAGCTGTGCCGCTTCGTCAAGAACTACCTGGACGAGCGGCGCCTGATCACCACCATCCTGGACGTCACCAAGCCGAACTACACCGAGCTGTCCCTGAAGGTGACCCTGATCCGCCGCACCGTCGGACAGAGCGAGCGCCTGCGCATCGAGATCGAGCAGCGCCTGCGCCGCTATCTGCACCCGCTGCTCGGCGGGCGCGACGGCAAGGGCTGGCCCTTCGGGCGGTCGATCTACCGCACCGACCTGGTCCACCTGGTCGAGGACATCCCCGGGGTCGACGCCATCGACGCCATCACCATCTACGACGAGGATCGGCGGATCATGGTGGAAAGCGTCCGCCTGAAGAGCGATGAGCTGCCTCACGTGGTCCACGTGGCGGTGATCGAGCGGGTCCGGCAGGAGATGATCTGATGACCCCCGAACGGGACCTCATGCAGCGCCGGCTGGTGCGCGTCCCCAACGTGAAGGGGCTGCCGCTGAAGAAGGCACTGCTCTTGATCCAGCAGGCCGGCCTGCGGGTCGAGTCGGTCCTTTATCGCGAAAGTTACCAGGAGCGGGACGAGGTCATCGAACAGGAGCCGCGTTCCGGCCAGACGATCTACACCAGCCAGGCGGCGTTGTTGTGGGTGTCCCGGGAAAGCTACATCAAGTGGCTGCCGTCCCTTTATCAGCGTTCCGATGCCACCGGGAAGAACTTCATCCGGGACCTCCTGTGGATCGCCCAGCACCTCTTCGGTTCCGTCGAGGAGCGCCTGGAGATCATTCACACCTTCTTCGACTCGTACGAGGCCCCGGAAGAATTTTTGCCGTGGCTGGCCTCGTGGTCGGCGATGATCCTGGAAGCCGACTGGCCGGTGAACAAGAAGCGGCGCCTCATCAAGAAGGCGATGGAGCTGTACCGGCTGCGCGGCACGGTGCGGGGCCTGGGGATGTTCATCTCGCTCTTCACCGGCTTCGAGCCCAAGCTCCACGAGAACGAGTGGCCCTTCCAGGGCTGCCGCGTCGGGGTCAGCTCCGCCATCGGCATCGACACGGTGGTGCTGCCCCCGGTGGACAAGGCGGCGGCGTTCGTGGTGGTGATGCCGCACCAGTTCCACGACCTCTCGCCCGAATCGGTGATCCGGCTGCACGAGATCATCGAGATGGAGAAGCCGGCGAACAGCAGCTACATGCTGAAGTTCGAGGAGCCGCTCCGGGCGGTGGAGGAGCGCGAGTACTTCGAGATCGGCATCCGTTCGGGCATCGGCATCGGCGAGGAGATCGTCACCCCGCTGCCGATGAACCAGGAGGGCGAGCCGGACCTGCCCAAAGACGTGGTCGAGCCGCCGAGCGCCCCGAACCCGTCGGTGTACGAACTCTTCGGCACGCAGAAGCGGCAGCTCCCGACGCTGGGAGACGCACCCCGGGCGGACAACGCGCCCGTCGAGGGACAGGAGATCATCCCCAGCAACTACGGGTTCGAGGGCGCCCGAGAGTTCCGGCTGGACGACATCATGGCGGAACTCCTGCGCCAGGGCGAGGGAGGCTCCGGGGGTGAGGCGGGGTCTGGAGGGGCGGCGGGCGAGACAGGGTCCGGAGGCGAGGCAGGGTCCGGGGGCGAGGCGGGGTCCGGGGGCGGGCCAGAGGACGACGACGAGATCGATCCAGCGAAGAAGATGCACCTCGATTACGGCCAGGTCCGCCGACAGGGCGGGCCGCGGATCATAGTGGAGACGGTCCCCACCGAAGACGAGGCCGACGACGGGACGGTCGAGGTCGCCACCGGTGGCGCGACGGCCCCGGCGACTGGCAAGGTCGAGGCCGTGAAGATCGAGGACCAGGTCGGCAGCGCCGCGCCCCAGGGCGGGCGGCGGGGGCCGCGGATCGAGATCGAGGTCGACCAAAAGATTATCGAAGGCGAAGAGGAGCACGAAATCTCCGAGGAGGAGGCCGCGCGCGAGCGCGAAAAAACGGGGCAGACGACCGAGGAAGGCCCGGGTGGCGGCAAGCCCGGTTCTGGTAAAGAATAAACTTCAATCGGTTCCCAGCGAGGGAGCGCACGATGGCGACTGAGAGCGAAACCAAGGTCAAGGGCTTCAAGAGGATCAACTTCTTCAAGGGCTTCCTGACCACCGAGCACGACTGGAACGACGCAGAGCGATATCACATCGAGAAGCGTCGGCTCCACAACCGTCTACTGCACGCCCCCGGCGTGGTCTTCGGCTATTCCGGCGACCTGCGGGTGGCAGCACGCGCCCGCGGGGACCTCTCGCTGGAGGTGCAGCCGGGCTACGCCACCGATGGGGAGGGCCGCGATCTCATGGTCTGGGACCCGGAGATAAAGACCCTCGTCCTGGAGGAGTACAAGCTCCCGCAGACGATCTACATCGTCCTGCGCTACTACGAGCAGGAGACCGACTTCATCGCCTACAAGGAGAACGCCTCCTATAAGGGCAACCGTCGGGTGCTCGAGAGCTGCAAGGTGGAGATCTCGCAGACCTCGCCGGACATCCGGATGGAAGTCGAGCTGGGGCGCATCCTGCTCGACCGCAATGCCACCCGCATCCGCGACGCCAGGGACCCCGCCGACCCCAAGGCCAACGAGATCGACCTGCGCTACGTGCCGCGGGCGGGCGTCGCCGGCAGCTACCTGGACCCGGTGATCCGGCTGCGCATCTCGCAGATGCTGGACCGCTCGCGCAAGACCTTCATCACCATGGCGCGGGACCACAAGATCGAGACCGCCCACGACGCCCTGGCCGGGGTGGTGGCGGCGCAAACGCTGCACACCGCGGACCTTCTGGACAACCGCAACGCCCTCGAGATCATGAACATGCTGGTTCAGCTTGAGGACGAGGTGGCCAAGGAGGTGGAGATCAGCCACCCGCAGTTCGGCCAGCGCAAGGAGTTCGCCGGCTTCCGCAAGCAGATCGACCTGCTGAAAGAGCTGCTCGGGCAGAACCGCATCACCCCCGAGACCCTGGCCAATGCCCTGGCCCTCCAGCAGAAGGCCGCCGACGAGATGGCCCCGATCTACGGCGCCGAACCGGTCGAGGCGCAGATCCAGCCGCCGCCCGCGGGGGCCCCTGCCGCCGCGCAGCCCAAGACCGCCCCCGGGGCGCGCAACGCGGCGTACGACAAGAACACCATCCCGCCCGACGACATGGAGCGGATCAAGGGGATCTCCTCCCAGGACCTGCCCATGGAGCTGGAGATCAACGGCGAGACGTGGATCCGCATCGACATCATCAACGTCATGGACACCGACTCGGAGAACTCCCACGGCCTGAAGATCGAAGAGGCCAAGGACTCGTACCGGTCGCGGCAGAAGCTGAAGTACCCCGACGGGACCTCCCTGGAGGACGTGGGACGGGCCCACGTCGGCGGCTACGTGAACTACCGGGCCAAGGGGGTGACCCCGGGCAAGCGGCTGCTCATCATCCGGCGCATGGACTACGTCTACGGGGACTACACCCTGGAATTCGAGGTGGACGGCAAGAAGGCCGGCACCTGCGAATGCCCGGGGACCGACCGGGTGGCAAGGTGGCGCAACTGGCCCTTCATCATCCCCGACGAGTTCATCGTGCGGGCTGAGCCGCAGATCAAGCAGTCGGCGGTGACCGCGGGGCGTGACATCAACATGTTCCGCTACTGGTTCTACCAGCCGCGCCAATAGACTAAACTGAACTTGAGACCGGGTGCCCGATGTTCATCGACAACATTCTAAATCAGCTTTTGCGCCCCTTCCGCGAGCTGTATGCGAAGTGGATGAGCATCCGCGCCATCAAGGGCGGCATTCAGGGCGACTTGCGCCGGGTGCAACAGCTTGGCGGGGTGGCACAGGGCTACGGTCAAAGCGCCGTGCGCGTCGCGGGCGGGATGCCCGGTCAAATGCAACAGGGATTCAACGCGGCCCAGCAACAGGTGGCGGCGGTGAAGCCCCCAGGAAAGAAGATGAGCTGGTTTCCTTGGAGTAAGAAGACTTGCCCGGGCTGCCAACAGAAGCTCCACAAGAGCTGGGATCAATGCCCCTACTGCGGGATGAACCAGGGGACCGGTGCGCCGGGACAGCCGATGCAAGGGCAACCGGCAGGCATGGGGGGCCCGCCCGGGGCCCCGCCCTATGGGCAGCAGCCTGCTGGGCAGCCGGGACAACCGCCCTACGGACAGCCCGGGGCCCCCTACCCTGCTCCCGGGATGGCGCAGAGGACCATCGCCATGGACGCGGCGGCCATCGGCGCGCCGTTGATCTCGACCCGAGACCAGGGGGAGAACGTCGGCTGGCTGGTGCCCCTAGAGGGGGCGCAGACTGGCGAGCTGCTCCAGTTCGCCGGACGGGTGGTCATCGGCACTGCCGATGGCTGTGACTTCAAGTTCTTCGACGCCTCTATCTCCGGCAGGCACGCGGAGCTGAACGTGGACCCCCAGGGGCGCTTCCGCATCACCGACCTGGGTTCCACCAACGGTACGTACGTGAACGACAAGAAGATCGCCTCGATCGAGCTGGTCGATGGGGACAACATCCGGCTGGGCCGGACCACCTTCCGCTTCAAGACCAAGAGCTAGGGAGGCCTGCTTCTGCTATGAGCGTCCATCTGGCCCCGCGCCCCCATCAAGCCTTCGGGCAAGCCTCCGGGCGAGCCCTCCTCGGGCTGCTCGCCGCCCTGGTCGTCCTTCTGGGCGCCCCGGTCTTGTCGTTTGCCCAGAACAGCAAGCTCCACATGGAGCGGCTCGGCTTCGACAAGCTCCCCGACCTGCGGGTCTACCTGACCTATGTCGAGGGCGACGGCACCCCGATCACCGGCAAGACCGCCGCCGACTTCAAGCTGCTCCTGGACAGCGCCGAGCAGGGCGCGGCGACGAAGCTGGTCACCTTCGACCAGTCCCAGGAGCCGATCTACATCATCGGGGTGGCCCAGCTTTCTCCGGCGATGGAGCCGGTCATCGACGAGATCAAGAAGGGCCTGCGACAGCTCGCCGACTCGCTGGGTCCCCTGAAGGGCAGCAAGCTCGGCATCCTGGGCTATTCCTCGGACGTCAAGCGCCTGGTGGACCCGCCGATGAACGGCTCGGAGGCCGAGGGGCCCATCGGCAAGCTGGCGGTGGACCCGGAGGGCACCGAGGTCCACATGCTCGACGCCCTGCGCACCGCCATCGACCTTCTGAACGCCCAGCCCAAGGGGCGCAAGCTAATTGTTCTTTTCTCCGACGGCATCGACGTGAACAACGAGAAGAAGGCGTTCACCGAGATCGGGCGCCGGGCGCAGCAGTCCGGGGTGGTCATCGACACCATCGGCTATGCTCCCTTCGAGCCGGGGAAGCTGCGCAACCTGCAGGAGCTGTCGAAGAACTCCTACGGCACCGACCGCGGCTGCAAGGCCCCGACCGAGATCGGCCCGCGCTTCTCTGCCCTGCTCGACGAGATCCAGAAGCAGTACGTGGTCACCTTCGCCCTGCCCATACAAGGGGACGACAAGGAGCACGGCTTCCAGGTGCTTCATGAGGCGGGGGGCAAGCCGGTCTATTCCCAGACGGTGAACGACAAGCTGCCCTCCTTCGTCTGCCCGGGCGGCGGCCCACCGCCGTGCGCCAAGGTTGTCGAGGGGCAAAAAGAGGGCCGCAAGTGGTGGTTCTGGCTGCTGGCCATCGGCGGGCCCCTGGGGGTGGGCGCCCTGGCCTGGGCCCTTTTGCGCAAGCCGGCCCCCCCGATGCCGCAGCAGCAGGCGCCGGTCATGGGCGCCCCGATGCTCAGCCCCAACCGAGCCAACAAGACCATCGCCCTGGACGCCACCGGCGATGTGGCCATGGGCTGGATCATGGGCCTGAACGGAAATTACAAGGACAAGACCTACAAGCTGAAGGCGCGCACGGTCATCGGCACCGGGACCGACTGCGACATCGTCATCCAGGATGGCTTCATGTCGGCCCACCACTGCGAGATCCGCCAGGCCCCCGAGGGGTTCAAGCTGGTGGACCTGGGGGCCACCAACGGGGTGATGGTGAACGACAAGAAGGTCCGCGAGCATTTCCTGGTGGACAACGACGCCTTCCGACTGGGGCGCTCGGAGTTCAAGTTCAAGGCCATCATCTAGCGAGGATGTCCGTGGGCACACCGCTTCTGGCATACGTGTTCATGGGAATCCTGGCTATCGCCGGTGCGATCACCCTTGTCCTGTCGATGCGCAAGGGCAAAAGCCGCCCCTGCCCAAGCTGCGGCAGGGTGGTGATGGCCGACTGGACCCGGTGCCTCTTCTGCAAGATCAGCCTGGTGCAGGAGGACCCCAGCCGCCCGGCGGCGCTGCACTTCGTTACCGGGCCCCTGGCCGGCCAGGTGTTGCTGCTAGAAAAGGCGGTGACCACCATCGGATCCGTCCCCGGCAACGACGTGGTCCTCAGCGATCGGGGGGTGTCGCGCAAGCACGTGGGCATCCGCAAGGTCGAGGGCGGCTATGAGCTGGCTGACTTCGGCTCGACCAATGGCGTATATGTGAATGGAGAGAAAATGCCGCGCAAGCGGCTCGATGTGGGCGACGTGATCCGCGTCGGCAACACCGAGATCGTCTTTCGGAACCAATAGCGCCGGCCGGGCATGCCGGACTGCAAGGAACACTGAGAGAACCCATGGCAGCCAAGCTCCTTTACCGAGACGCACAGGGACGCGATGCCGCGGTCGATCTGCCGCCCGACGGGGCCTTCCTCGGGCGCGCGGTCGACTGCGTTGTCCGCACCGACGATGCGATGGTCTCGCGAAAGAACTGCAAATTCGCCCTCCTCGGGGGACGCTGGTATGCGGAGGATCAAGGCTCGGCCAACGGCACCTTCGTCAACGAGCGCCGCATCCAGAAGGAGGTCATCAACCATGGCGACGTGATCCGCTGCGGCTCCTTGCAGGTGCGCTTCATCGAGTCGCCCGACGCCGCCCCCTTCACGGCGTCCAAGGCGGTGCCGGTCCAGTCCGAGAAGCCCGGGCCGATGTCCGACTCGGTGGCCCAGACCGGGCACCATCCGATCGCCCAGATCGAGGCGCTGCTGGAAGGCGGCGGGGTCCCGCCGGATCGGGTGACCAGCGGTCAGCCCTCCGCCGGCACCTCCAGCACCGACAAGCGCAAGGAGGAGGCCCAGAAGGGGCTGGCCGAGGTCGAGGCGCTCAAGGCCGCCGCCGCCGAGGCCAAGCAGCAGCGCGACGAGACCGCCCAGAAGATAGAGGCGGCTGACAGCGATAACAAGCGCCTGCGCATCGACCTGGCCGCCCAGAAAGACGCCTTCGAGAAGGCCAAGAGGCAGTCCAAGCAGGTCGAGGAGGAGCACCTTGCCCAGCAGCGGGTAAACGACCAGTTTCGGGGCGAGGTCAAGCAGCTCAAGGGCGATCTTGAAAAGGTCAAGACGACGGCTGAGGAGCTGCGCGTTCAGAACGAGACCAAGGACCGCCAGCTTAGCTCGCTGAATGACGACGTCCGCCGGGCCAAGCAGACGGCGGACTCGCTGAACGCCAAGCTGGTCGAGGTGACCCGGGCGCGGGACGAGCAGATCCGGGCCATCAACGACCAGCACGGCGATGCCGAGCGCCTTCGGGAAGTCCTGAAGGAACGCGAGAAGATGCTGGAGGAGCGCCGCGTCGGTCTGGTCAACCTGGATGTGCAGCTCAAGGAGACGCGCACCCGGGCGGACGCGCTGGAGAAGGACCTGTTCCAGGCCAAGGGCGAGCGGGACCGGCTGAAGGATCGCCTGGGCAAGAACCAGGCCCAGCTGGAGACCTTCCAGGCCGAGATCGACCGGCTGAACAACGCGGTGGTGGCCGGGCAAGATGCGGGCGGGGAGCAACTGTCGCACCTGGGCCAGCAGAACACCGACTTGCGCGCGGAGGTGCACCGGCTGCAGGGCGAGGTCGAGACCGCGCAACAGTACATCGAGCGCACCAAGGGCGACATCGCCCAGATGGAGAAGCTGCGCGCCACCGCCACCGAGTACGCCGAGTACAAGGGCGGCGAGAAGCAGCGCATCCAGCAGTTCGTCGATCAGGCCACCAGGCAGACCGCCGAGCAGGTCAAGTCGCAGCTCGAGACCGCGTTCCAGGCAGAGCGGCAGAAGCTGGCGGAGGCCCGCACCGCTGCTCTGCGAGAGCGGGACGAGGCCCTTTCGGCGGCCCACGCATCGGCGGCGGCAACCCAGGAGTCGCAGGTTGCCGGACAGGCCGCCGTGGCACAGGCCGCCAACGACGCGGCCCGGGAGAAGCTGGCGCGGATCGAGGCCGAGGTGCAGACCCTCGTGGTCGATCGCGACGGCCTGCGGGCCCGCCTCGCCGAGAGCGAGGAGATGCTCCAGCAGAACGAGGGCAAGCTCCACGAGAGCGAGGAGAAGCTGCGCGAGGCCGCGGCCAAACTCCTTTCGACCCCCGCCGCGGTCCCTGCCCCGGCGGCGATCCCTGCCTCGACGGGCGATGCCGACGGCGAACGTCTGGTGCA
>JBBRLA010000153.1:0-14090 GCA_038231615.1 Polyangia bacterium
GACGTCGGTGGCGACAATCGACGTTTGCCGATCGCGGACGGCGACCTGGGTGATCTGGCGCGCCAGGGCGTTGACCAGCCACGGCTGGCCCGAAGTCAGCTCGAAGGCACGGGAGACCGCCTCGGGCAGGAAGACCTGCCCGGTGTCCGCGGTGTGCTGCTGGTACAGCGTCCCGACCTCGGCCAGGGTGAAGTTTTGCAGGGTCAGGGAATCGTCCTTGATGTTGAATGGGCTGGCCGTGGTCAGTCGTTCACTGCCGCCGGACTTCACCTTGTAGTCGCGGACATCTCTCATCCCGCACAGGGCCAGGGACCACGGGAAGCCCTCGGGGCGGCGGCCGAAGCCCGAGCGGAGCTGGCGGAGCACCGAGATCAGCATCTCGTCTTTCAGGGAGTCGATCTCGTCGAGGAATACGACCAGGGGGCGGGGGCAGGCGCGGGACCATGCCTCCAGGGCCGCGCCAATCCTCTGCCCGGACGGGGCCCGGGGCCAGGGGGGCGGCTGCAGTTCCACCGGTAGCTGATCGCGGATGTCAGCCCGCCAGTCCGAAAGGAGCGCCAGTTCGGCGGCATCAGGGTCGCTCGCACGTCCGGCACCGACTTCCATGGAGACCAGGATCGCAGCGTACCGCCCTTCGCGGGTCAGTTCCCGTGCCACGGTATAAAGCGTCGTGCTCTTGCCGACCTGGCGGGGTGCGTGTAAGACGAAGTAGGCCTTGCGGTCTACCAGATCCTTCACCATCGGCAGACGCGGCCCAGGCGGTAGCATGTAATGGTCGTCGGGCCGGCACCTGCCGGAGACATTGAAGAAACGCGCCATGTCTATTTATTAGCTCGAATTGCGCCGGCAAAGCGGAGTTTTTCCTACGCCTGGGCCCTGAGTTTTTGCCGGCCTCCAAGGGCCGCCACTGTCCAGCACCTTTAGATTGTGGCAACCGGCGAGCGGACGGCCCGGAGAAGGACATTGCCGGGGTGCAGGGCCCCGGCCACCTCGGCCTCGGCGGCCTCGAAGCCCAGGGCCGAGAGGTCGGCGAGAAGCTCGGCCACCGGCCGGAAGCGCACCGCCGGGCCGCGGTTCCACCCGAGGCGCACCATCCAGCGCTCCACCGCCCGGGTGAAACGCGCCCCACCCCGCCGCCCCGGGTCCGCCTCACGGATGAGAATCACCCCCCCTGGACGCAGGACCGCCGCCACCCGCGAGAGCAGCCGCCGCTGCCCCTCCCCGTCGTAGTAGTGCAGCACATCCAAAAGGGTCACCACGTCGCAGGCGGGCAGGTCAAAGGTGTGCATGTCGGCTTGGATGATCTCCACCCCGGGAAGTCCCGCCGCCGCACGGACACCGCACGCCGCCTTGGCCTGGTCCCATTCGACCCCCAGCGCCCGCCGTCCCTCCCCCAATTCGCCGAGCGCCACCGGCAGCATCCCCAGCCCGGTGCCCAAATCCACTACCAGCACCCCCGGCGGCACCAGCGCGAGCACCGCGCGATAGCAGGGGTCCATGCGGTACTTCATCCTGGCGTAGTAGCGGAAGCGCCGCGGCTCTTTTGCATAGCGACCCCGCGCCCGTTCGATGGCACGCAGCGGCGCGGAGTGCGGCTCGTCCCGCACCGGCCCCGGCAGCCCCGCCTTTACACGGCCCCGCCGTCGCAGCACCAGGTAGGTCACCCCCCCGGCCACAAGGCCGATGCTCCCGCCGACGATGACACCCCCCAGAAGCCATGACGAGAAGAAGCGCCAGCAAAGGGCCCATAGCGCCGTGTCGCGGAATGCCTGCCGATCCGGGGCCAGCCAGCGCCCGTGCAGAAGGAACTCGCCAACCTCGATGGAGAGCCCGCCAATCAGCGGCACCAGCGGCGGGATCGAGATGTTGGCCGCGCCATAGACGATGACCTGGTTCAGGCGCAGGAGGTAGGCGAAGAACAGGCAGAGGAAGAAATGCAGCCCGAACAGGGGCGTGCAGCCGATGACGCAGCCCACCCCCACCGCCAGGGCCACCCGGGCTGGCGCAGTGTGCGCCCGCAGTACCAGCAGGGCCAGTTCGTGGAAGCGACGGAACCCGCCCAGAAGCAGGTCCCTCATTCGGGCGACAAGAAGCGCACCATGACCGTACGCGCGCCGATGTGGGGAAAGTAGACCGTGGCCTTCAGCCCCGACCCGTGGCCCGAAAGCGCCCGCACCTCCCCCGATCCGAACTGCCGGTGGCGCACCACCTGACCCAGGCGGAACGCCCCCGAGCCCACCTGCGGCTCGTCATACTCCACCCGCAGGGTATCGCCTTCATGGACGTTTGTCGGCGGCGCCGATCGTCTGCCGCGCCCGCCGTCCCACTCGTCCTCGTCCCGCTCGACACGGTAGCCGCCGTCGTCCTCCGTCGCCGCGTCCGCCCCCCGCCCCACCCTTCGCCGCCCTTGCTCCCAGCCGTCGCTCTCGCCCCACGACCCGGCCGTCGCCTCCGGCGCTTCGCCATCGAAGGCCCGCGGCGCCTCCGGCGCTTCGCGATCGAAGGTCGGCAAGAGGCACGAGGGCGGGATCTCCTTCAAAAAGCGGCTCGGCTCCGACACGCGCGGCTGTTGCCCGAAGAGCCGCCGCTGCCTGGCGTTGGTCAGCACCAGCCGCTCCCGGGCCCGGGTCAGGGCCACGTAGGCCAGGCGGCGCTCCTCGGCGATGGGGTCGGCGTCGGCGCTGTGTTCCTCCATCCGCCGCAGCGAGGGGAAAAGCCCATCCTCCAGGCCGGTCACCACCACCACCGCGAACTCCAACCCCTTGGCGGCGTGCACCGTCATCAGCGACACCCCCCGCGACGGCGTGTCCACCGAAGAATTCAACGAGATCTGCTCCAGATAATCGATCAGGCGCAGCTCTTCATGATTGCGCTCCTTGGCCTCGCGCTCGCGCTCGCGGATGGAGCCGATGAGTTCCATGATGTTCTCCCGCCGCGACGCCGACTCTGGGGTGCCATCCACCGCCAGGCGCTCGAAGTAGCCGGTGCGCTCGGTCACCGCTTCGGCCAGGTCCGAGAGGGACAGATCGGCCTGCAAGCGCCGCAGCTCCTCGATGAGTTCGGCGAAGGCCAGCAGCTTCCGCCGCGCCAGCGCCGAAAGCTCGCCGCTGGTGACCAGTTCCAGCAGGGCCTGCCACATGCTGCTGCCGGTGCCCCGGGCATGGGCCTGGATGCGCTTTACGGTGCTTTCGCCGATGCCCCGGGTGGGGACGTTGATCACCCGACGCAGGGCCACCTCGTCGGATGGGTTCTGGCACAGGCGCAGGTAGGCCATCACGTCCTTCACCTCGGCGCGGTCGTAGAAGCGCGTGCCGCCGATGACGGTGTAGGGGATGCCGTGCTGGCGCAGGGCCTCTTCCAGGGCCCGAGACTGAGCGTTGGTCCGGTAGCACACGGCGAAGTCGTCGGTGCTGCGCCCCTCGTCGCGGGCCAGCCCCTGTATGGTCCGCGCCACGTAGGTCGCCTCGCGGCGCTCGTCCTGTGCTGTGTGATAAAGGATCAGCTCCCCGCCGGCCCGGGAGGTAAAAAGCTCCTTGCCCCGGCGCTCGCGGTTGCGCGCGATGACCGCGTTGGCCGCGGTCAAGATGATCTGGGTCGATCGGTAGTTCTCCTCCAGCTTGACCACCGCGGCGTCGGGCCACTCCTGCTCGAAGTCGAGGAGGTTGCGCACGTCGGCCCCGCGCCAGCCGTAGATCGCCTGATCGTCATCGCCCACCACCACCAGTTGCCGGGTCTTCTTGGCCAGTAGGCAGAGCAGCCGGTACTGCACCCGGTTGGTGTCCTGGAACTCATCGCACAGAACATGGTCGAAGCGCCCCGCAAGGTCCGCCGCCACCGCGGGGTCCTTTTGGGCCAGGGACAGCGGCAGCATCAGCAGGTCGCCGAAGTCCACGGCCCCGTACTGCCGCAGGCGCTGCTGGTACACCGGGTACACCCGGGCCACCAGGTCGGTGAAGAAGTCGTGGCCCTGGTACTCGTCGGGGCCCTTTCCGGCGTTCTTGGCCTTGTCGATGCCCGAGAGGATGGCCCGCGGGGTGGCCGCGTGGTCCGAAAGGGAAATCTCGCGCAGGATCTGCCCCAAAAGGGTCAGCTGATCGGAGTCGTCGAAGATGACGAAGTCTTTTGGCAGGCCGGCGGCGGCGGCGTGGATGCGCAAAAGGCGAGCGCAGGTGGAGTGGAAGGTGCCGATCCACATGCCCGAGAGGGTGCCGGAAAGCAGGCGCTCGGCGCGCTCGCGCATCTCGCCGGCGGCCTTGTTGGTGAAGGTGACGGCGAGGATGCGCCTGGGGGGGACGCCGCGATGACAAAGCTCGGCGATGCGGCTGGTGATGACCCGGGTCTTGCCCGACCCCGCCCCCGCCAGGATGAGCAGGGGGCCGGACGGATGATATACCGCCTGGTGCTGCGCCGGGTTCAAATCCATGGGGCAACGAAGTTATGCCGCAGGCGCCCTTCCGTGACAAGTGGGTTACAAGTGGTAGACTGCCCAAGGCCGATGCCGATGCCGACGCCGAACGATAGCGAATACCTGCCGGGCAGGTCCTTCCGTCACCGCTTCGAGGGGCCCTTCTTCCGTCGCCTCTTCATCGGCGGGGTGCGCCACATCCCGGGCCCGGTGCAGCGGCTGACCATGCCCCTTTGGGCGGCCCTGTTCTATGGGCTGGTGGGGGACGCCCGCCGGGGTGCCGAGCGCAACCTGTCCCGGGCCTTGCCCGGGCTGCCGGAGTGGAAGCTGCGGCTTTCCAGCTACCGGCTTTTCCTGAACTACGCGCAGACGCTGACCGATACCTACGCCATCCACTGCGGGCGCCGGCCGCCGCCCATCGCATCTTTCGGCAGGAACCGCCTGCTGGGTTCGCTGTCGCGGGGCAAGGGGGTCATCGCCGTCACCGGGCACCTGGGGATGTGGCAGATGGGGCCCTTCGTGGCGGGGTGGCGGGACCTGCCGCCCTTCCACATGGCCATGGCCGAGGAGCCCAACCCCCTGGTGCAGCAATTCGAGGAGCGTTTCCGCAGCCGCTTCCGCATCGTCTACACCACCGGGTCGCCCTTCTCATCGCTGCAACTGGTCTCGGTGCTGCGAAAGGGGGAGATCGTGGGGATGCAGATGGACCGGCACCTGGGGGGGCAGACGCTGGCCCTGTCCTTCCTGGGCGAGACGGCGCACTTCTCCGCGGGGCCGGCGACGCTGGCGCGGGCCACCGGGGCGGAACTGGTGCCCATCTTCTTCATGGTGGAGCCGGATGGCACGGGGTTTGGCCGCCGGGTGGCGCACTACGTCGAGGAGCCGATCGCGGTGGCGCACACCGCCGACCGCCTGGGAGACATCACCACGGCGACGCAGAGGCTGGTGCAAGTCTACGAGCGCTACGTGCGGCGCTACCCGGAGCAGTGGTATAACTTCCATGATTTCTGGGAGGAGCCCCGGGGCAAGGAGGGGGCCTCAGAAGGCCGCGACGGGTTTGCTGGGCGCGGGGCCGCGGAAAAGGTGCGGGTGGTCGGCGAGGTGCCGGCGGAGGTACCGAGGGACCAGCGGAACGGCCTGCGCGGGAGCGGATCGAAGCGGTGAGACGGGTGGCGGTCACCGGCCTCGGCGCAGTCTCTGCGGCGGGGGCGGGGGCGAAGCGGCTGTGGCAGGCCCTGTGCGAGGGAGCGGTGCTGGTCCGGCGACGCCCGGCGCTGGAGGCGGCCGGACTGGGGATCGGCCCGGTGGCGCTGGTGCCGGACGGGGCGGTCGGGGGCAACGGGGCGGCGGGCGGCGAAGGGGTGGGCGGCGAAGGGGTAGCGGATGGCGAAGGGGCAGCGGATGGCGAAGGGGCGGGCGGCGAAGGGACAGCGGATGGCAGCGCGTTGCTGGGTGGGAGGGACCGGGCCGCGGGGATGGCGGTGGCGGCGGCGCTGGAGGCGCTGGCGCAGGGCGGGCTGGTAGCAGGGCCGCAGGTGGGCCTCTCGGTCCACGTGGGGACCACGCTGGGCGGCAAGGAGAGTTGGCTTTTTGCCCTGCGTCAGCCATCGCCGGCAATCGTCGGTGGGCAGCCCGCTCGGAAAGCAACACGGAGCAAGCTTGGTGAGCAAAATCGGGAGGCGGCGGTCCTCCACGACTGGACCTATGGCGGGCCTGCGCGGGCGGTGGCGGCGCGGACCTGGGCCACTTCGCTGGAGGTGGTGTCCACCGCGTGCGCCTCGGGGAACGCGGCGCTCGGCGGGGCGCTGGAGCGGATTCGCGATGGCGCGTGCGAGGTGGCCCTGGCGGGTGGGGTGGACGCGCTCTCGGACTTCGTGCTCGCGGGGTTCGGGTCGCTGCGGGCCCACGACGCTAACCCCTGCCGGCCGCTGGACCTTCGCCGGGCGGGCCTGAATCTGGGCGAGGGGGCGGCGTTCCTGCTTCTGGAGTCCGAGGCGCACGCCCGCGCTCGGGGTGCCCGGGTGCTGGCGTACCTGGACGGCCATGGATGCTCGTGCGACGCCAACCACATGACCGGGCCGGATCGTCAGGGCAAAGGGGTGGCCCGCGCCATCGCCGCCGCCCTGCTCGACGCGGAGGCGGCCTTCGATAGCCCGCTGCGCGCCGTTGACGAGATCGACTTTGTGTCGTTACACGGGACCGCCACGCTCTTCAACGACCTGATGGAGGCCCGCGGGCTGCGGGCGGTGCTGGGCGACCTTGCGCACCGGGTGCCGGTGAATTCGATCAAGGGCTCGATCGGGCACACGCTCGGGGCGGCGGGAGCACTGGAGGCGGTGATGGCGGTGATGGCCCTTCTGGAGGGGCTGGTGCCGCCGACCGCCGGATACCATGAGGCCGACCCGGACATCGACCTGCGGGTGGTGGCGGGGGCGACGCTGCACACGCCGCTGCGGGCGGTGCTCTCGACCTCGTCGGGATTCGGAGGGATCAACGCGGCGCTGGTGCTGCGCCGAGGCGACGTGTCGTTGAAAGGGTCCCGGCCCTGAGCGCGGGCAGCATCCCCGTGCCCGATCCCGTCATTGCGGAGTTGATTGAGACTGGTTAGCGTGGCGGACGCTGGTGTTCAAATCGTCGCTGGGCAGTGCAGCCTTCCGGGCTTCCGCCTCGACAGGCCCGGCGGTATAGATCGCGCACTTGGCCCGGGTCGTCATGGCCCTCGCTCAAGGTGCCGGCGAAGAAGCAGCCAAGGCCATACCCGGCATCGCATGCCCGTTGGTAGTAGCCCCGCGCCCGGTCGACATCGGGGTCCACTCGCCCGCCCTGCTCATACTCCCAGCCGAGGCGTTGACAGCTCACGCCGTCGCCGCGCTCACACGCCGTGCGGAGCGAGTTCAGCTCCGACACTACCTGGAGTCTCCGCCGCGCCACCGTGATCAGTGCCGCCAGCAGGCCCACCGCGGCGATGGCCGCTACGACGGCCAGGAAGCGAACCTTGGCCCGCTGAAAGAACACTCAACCCCCGTGCCCGGCAGCATCGCCACCGCCACCGCCACCGCCATCGCTAGCAGGCGGCCCGTCCGTGGCCCCATCCCCCGTCGTCGTCATCGCGGCATCGGCGCCCCCATCGCGAGGCCCGACCAGGTCCGGGCACGCCCTGGGGTCCCCTGCGGCCGCCGCCAGGTCACAAGGCACCAAGACTTGCAAAGGCGGGTCCGGCAGCCCGTCCTCCCTGCTGCAAGTCCCCGCCGCCAGCATCAGCATCAGCATCATCCCGATCCCGAACAGGGCGCTCCTCTTCATGGCCGACCTCCAGAAAGCGGCACCGACAACCTCACGAACATCGTACGCGGCGCCGCGTACGAGCTGCCCACGAAGCCGTTGGCGATGCGGAACGCATAGTGCGCGTCGAACAGGTTGATGACGTCCACCGCCACCATCGGTCGCAGCGGCACGTTGTCGAACGCGTACTGCAAGGTCGCGTCCACCCGCAGGTGCTGCGGCACCGTTTGGTCATTCGCCGGTCCCGTGCGCAGCCCCGATCCATACGAAAACAACGTCGAGAACGCCGCGCCTCCATGGCGCAGCGTCGCTCCCAGGTTCGCCGTCAGCGTTTGCGCGTGATCCAGGGTCTGCCACGACGGGTCGGCGAGCTGCGCCGCGGTGAACAGGTACTTCGCCGACGCAACCCCCTGTCCCTGGGCGATCTCCCACGATACGTTGGCGAAGGCGCTGAGCCAGTCCTTGTACACCAGGTCCAGTTTGCCCTCGGCTCCCACCGCGCGCCCGCGCTCGAAGTTGTAGTTGGCGATCAGATTGGTCGCCCCGATGGCGATGTCGTCAAGCTGGTTCCAGGCATAGCGCCCCCAGCCCACCGCGCCCAGCTTCAGCTTCTTCAGAATGCGCACGTCCAGTCCCGCCTCGCCGTACAGGTCGGTCTCCGCCTGCACGTCATAGGTCACCGCGACGGTCGCAGGCACCACCCCCAGCACCCGCGCCGCGTTGGCCGCGTCCAGCGGAGCCGGCGGCTGCCAGTTGATGCCGCAAAAGAGGTGCCCGACCAGGTCCTCCTTGAAGGCGAAGGACGCCCCCATCCGCGGGCTGACCCCCACCTGATCGTCGCTTTGTCCACCCGCCAGCGCGACGTGCAGCTCGTCCACCCGCACCCCCGCGTTCATCCCGAAGCGCCCCCGATCCCAGCGGTCCTGAAGGTACGCGCCGCTGAGCACCGCCGAGGTCCGATCGGTGCCGGCCCCGCCCAACTTGGCGTCCACGCCGCCGTGCCCGGAGACGTCGTCCCGCACATGAAGCGCGTAGTCCGTGGCCCCGATCAGACCGTCCATCTGCGCCCCGACCTTGAGCAGGTGACCGCCCAGGTGCAACGAGTAGTGCAACACCCCGCCCAGGTGGTCGGCACGGCGGTTCACATCGCTGGCAGTGGTACCCGGGTCGGCCAACAGGCCCAGGGCGTATGTCGCATCCGACGCCAGCGCCCCGGCGGAAAGCTTGTAGTAGGGCGCCACCTGAAGCTGCCCCCGCTTGCCGAAGGTGTGCACCCATGAGGCGGTGACGAAGACCTCGTCTTCGGTCTCGGTGGCGTTGGTGTCGTGGGGGATGTAGGGCGGCGAGCGGTTGCCGAAGGCGTCGAGCGGGCGGATCAGCAGCGGGTGAATCGGGTCCAGCGGCACCACGGTGGGATCGAAAGGGATCTGGAAGAAGTTGTGGGCGTAGCTGACGAAGACCTCCAGTCGATCCGCGGCGCCGAGCGTCCAGTCGAAGCGCAGGAAGGCCCGGCCGCTGCGTCCGTCATCGTGAAGGATCGGCGCCACCGCGGGAGAGTCCAGCGCCCGCTGCGATTGCAGGTAACTGCCGCCCACAAAGAGCCCCACCTTCCCGAACGAGCGGGAGTAGTAGACGCTGGGCTCGATGGTCTGGAACGATCCGTAGCGCACCTGGGCCAGGCCGTCGGGTTCGGCCCCACCGTGTCGGGTGCTGATGTTGACCACCGCCGCCAGGCGATCGCCGAACTCCGCCGGGATGCCGCCGGTCAGGATCTCCAGGTTCTCGATAAGGCGCACCGGCAGCGCCTGGGCGAAGAGGTTGCCCACCGAATCGGGAATGGGGATGCCATCTACCTGATACTGGATGTTGGCATGGCTGCCCCGAGCGTAGACGTTGCCGAAGGCGTCCAGCACGAAGCCGGGCTGGGTGGTGATCACCTCAGTGATGGAGCGGTCCTCTCCCTGGGGCAGTTCCTTCAGGGCGCGACGGGAAAGCGTTGCGACGCTGCCGACGCTGCGTTGTGGCGCGGCGACGTCGGGCTCCTCGATGATCACGGAGTTTGATTCCTGCGAGACGCAGTAGATCTCGACCTGCGCGGCCTCGGTGGAGCTGATCTGCACATGCTCGTGACCCTCGACCCGGCCGGGGGCGTTGGCCTCGACTGTGTAATCGCCGAAGGGGACGCCGCTGAAGGTGAAGCTGCCGTCCTCCGCGGTGCGGGCCTGGCCGACCTTGGCGCCGCGGGCGTCGTGAAGCACCACCTGGGCGCCCTTGATCGGCTTGAGCAGCTCGTCGCGGACGATGCCGTTCACCACGCCGTCGGCGGCGGCGTGGGCGTCCGCTGCCCGGCACAGGAGGAGCACGAGAAGAAGGAAGAGCGAGGCCCGGGTCCATTTCAGGCCCGGGTGTCGAGTGCTGTGCATGAGACCTCCACCAGCGTAGCGTCCCACCGCACCGACGCGGCCCTTTGGCGCGTGCCGGTACATCGAGTCGCCGTGGCCATGACGGGCCGAGCCCGCCGATGACCTTTTGATCTTGTTGATCCTGAGTCGAGAACAAAGATGGATCAGGTGCAGATCGGCGGGGAGGTCTTGGGAGCCAGAAGGAGCAACGCCACCGAGGAGACGCGGCCCGAGGGGGACAGGGCGTGACAAGGTTCGGCGACGGCGGGGGGGGGAAGGGCCACCGCGAAGCGGCTGTTCCTGGCGACGGACTGGGTGCGGTGCGAGGCCAGGAAGCAGTGCTCGTGCTCGTGGCCGGTACCGGCGGAGGATGTCGAAAGGAGCGACGTTTCGCCCGGCTCGAAGGCGGCTGCCCGGGTCGGGACGGCCCCGCTGGTGTGGACCAGTTCCCCATCTTCCGGGCACAGGGTGTGGCGCACCATGTACAGGTGGGCCGAACTGGCAAGCTGTGCCACCAGGCACAGGCACGAGAGCGCCATGGCCAGACAGCGCGCCATCCTGCCGCGGCGCCTGTTCTGTACTAAGCTGGGTCTGCTGCGGGACATCGATTCGGAGGACCTGCCTTGCTCGAGTGCAAATAGTAGCGCCCGCGCACGGGGCGCTGTCAACATCAGCCGCTTTGCGACTTCTTAACGACTTGAAGCTACATGAGAGGGCCTGCTGGTTCAAGACGGGAACCTTGGGGGCCCCGGGTGGTCAAATGATCGTTCCCGGGCATAATCTAAAGAGTACTACATCATGGCGAATCGTTTCAGACGTCCCCCGGCCCTGGCAACCCGGCTCGTAGCCGGCGCGCGTCCCCTGGCCCTGGCAATTGGGCTCGTGGCCGGTGTGTCCCTGTGGTCCGGCGCCCCGGCGGAGGCGCTGCGCATGCTGCGGCCTCAGGCGGTCCAGGTGATGCCGGCCCCGTCTTCCGCCGCCGCGCCGGTGCCAGCGCCCGTGGTGCGCGGGGTGCTGACCCCGGACATCATCCGCCGGGTCATCTACGTGCGCATCAACGAGATCCGCAGTTGTTACCAGATCGAGCTACAGATGCGCCCGGGGCTGGCCGGACGCCTGGCCGTGCGCTTCGAGATCGACGACGCGGGGAAGGTCTCGGGGCTGCACGTCCGGGAGAACAGCATTCCGATCGACTCCTTGCAGCATTGTGTCGCCGAGGCGATGCGCCAGTGGGAATACCCGGCGACGTACAACGGCGGGGTCACGGTGGTGACCTACCCCTTTGTGCTGCGACCCAAGCCGCTTGAGGAAAACTACGTGGGGATCAAGATCAGCGACGCCGAACTGGAGCGCCTGGGCATCTACAAGGAAGACGGGCTGCCCGCGGCAGACATCCTGTTTTGAACCCAGCCCGGTGGAGTCGGGCGGTCAGCCGATGATGACCGGGGCGCAGGTCGAGACGCCCGCGCCGACGATGATGTAGGGGATGTTGTTCAGGATGACCTTGGCGGTCTTCTTGGCCGGGTCGAAGAGCTGCACCTGGGAGTTGGTATTCCCCAGGCCGTCGTCCGTGGTCACGAAGATATAGAAGCGTCCGCCCCAGTGCGCGAAGGCCCACGCCTTCACCTGGTTGCCCAGGCCTGAAAGCGGCCACGCCTGGGCGCTTTGCCCGGTGGTCTTGTCCATCTTCGCCACCATCGAGGACGCCGTCCCCGGGTAGTACCCGTAAAGTTCCCCATTCCCGGTGCCGGTCAGCTCTGGGCCGACCTGGGTCTGCGGCAGCGCCCCCACCGTGGTGACCGCCAGGGTCTTGGGATCGACCCTGCCCAGGTTGCCCAACCCCGCCTGGTCCGCCGCGCCCCCCGAGATGAAGAGTGTCTCGCTGGGCGAGCCGGCCATGTCCGAGACGTAGCCCATGCCGAAGAGTTGGAAGCCAAGCTGCCCTGGCGCAAAAGCGGTCTTCTGGCATGAAGCGTCCACGGTGCTGACCAGGAAGATCTCGCCGCTGGTGTAAAGCACCCACGCATGGCCGGTGCGATCGACCGACATCGAGAAGGGCGTCGCCGGCCCGATGCCGCCCCAGGCGGGCCACGACGCGCTTGCCGGACAGTTGAGACTGCCGATGCGCTTGAAGGTGTTCTTGTCCCCCGAGGGATCGAAGCTGAGCAGGTTGTACTGCTCGTCCACCACGTAGATCAAGGTGGTAGATCCGTTGCCGCAGTCGTTGGTGCAGGCGCCGCTGCGACACTGTCCCGCGGGGCACATCTGCGTCATCGCCCCCAGGGACCCATCGGCGTTGCAGGTGTAGACGTTGTCGCCGACGCAGAGCGGACTGTTGTTGGGCTTGCACTGCACGCAGCCCAGGCCGACATCGCATACCGTCGAGGCCGCACAAGCGGTCTGGGTGGTGTAGGTCCCGCCCTGGCAGATCTGGAGGTTGGCGCCGTTGCAGCGAGACTGCCCTGCGGTACACGCATCTCCGCCGGTGCCAGCGTCGGGATTTGCCCCTCCGCCCGGGTCGTCAGGGCCGCCTGTCCGGCCAGGTGAACAGGCGGCGAGCAGGGCGACGAAAATCCACGGGGCGCTCAAACTACGCATTGGCCCTCCTTTAGATTAGCTGGAATGATAGCGCAAAAAGCTCCCGTGCGCGAAAAACAGCATCAATCAATGACCGTCTGGAACAAAGGCCGGACGGTCCGGGCGTCGGCTTCATGAAAGCTTTACGTGCGGCTTCCATCCTGGATTTCCGGCAGGCGACGCCAGGCGATCAACCGGCGCGGGCCGGCACCGACGTCGTAGTGCCGGTCGAAGAGCGGGTCGGCGGCGAAGTCCGGGGGGGGGGGCAGGTCCTTGACATGGGTGCTCAGCATGGCCAGCAGCAGCCCTCCTTCGGCGCAGAGCGGCGCCCCCACCCGCAGCCACTCCGGTGGCGGGAACGCGGCACGGGAAATCACCACCCCGAAACGCTCGCGCAGGGTGGTGACGTCGATGGCCAGCACGCGCAGGTCCAGCCCCAGCTCGCGCCGCACCGTCAGCAAGAAGGCGGCCTTTTTCTGGGTCCGTTCCACCAGCGTCACCTTGAGGTCCGGCCGCAAAAGCGCCAGCACCGCCCCGGGGAAGCCGGCCCCGGCCCCCACGTCCACCAGCGAGGCGCCCTCGGCCTGCGCACACAATGACGACGACGGCGGCAGCGGCGCGACCGGCAGCAGCGGCGCCACCGCCAGGCTGTCGAGGAAATGGTGGGTCAGCATCTCCTTTGGATCGCGCACCGCTGTCAGGTTGATCTTGCCGTTCCACTGCGAAAGGAGTTGCTGGTAGCGCAGCAGCTTGTCGAGCACTTCATCGCTCAGCGCCACGCCGAGGGCCGCCGCACCCCGGGCCAGCACCCCCCGCGACTTGGCCTCTTCTTTCGTGGCTTCCCGGGTCATTTTTACCCATGCCGCGCAATTTCATTGCGCAGGATGCGCCGCGTGATGGCGATGGAGCAGCCATAGGTGCTGTCCACGCCGAAATAGGACAGGCTCCGCGACAGGAGGCTCTGCCGGCGCGAGTAGGGCGTGTCCGAGGCGTAGTGGACGATGCCCACGTCGAAGGGCGTGAGGTTTGACAGATGCACCACCTCGTTGTTTGGATGGCGGTTGGGGCTTACGATCTCGTAGATCGCCGACAGGTACGGGCCGGCCTCCATTTCTAAAACCGTGTAGCCCTCCCGATAGAACACGCCCATGTACTCGCGGTTTTGCAAAAATGCGCTGCGCACCGTCAGCGCCTTCTGGTTGTCCAACACTGTCCCGTAGCGCATGAACGGCTGCACGTCCAGCGCTGCGAAGCAGTTGCGGAACAGGTAGGTGTTCTTCGAATGCTCGTCGTGCACCACGGTGGACATAGTGACGTCGCCGACCCGGCCGTTCAACGTCGCCGCCTTGCCCATTACGTAGATCCCGCGGATCTCGCCCGCGCCCTGTGCCAGCCGCGACAGGTGGTGGTACGCCGCCATCCCC
>JBBRLA010000154.1:0-14087 GCA_038231615.1 Polyangia bacterium
CCGCGGATCTTGCCGATCAGCCTGCGGAGTGGGGCGACCCGCCTGCGGAGTTTGCCGATCAGGCTGCGGAATTCGCCGACCCGCCCTGAGCCGCGCGGTGGTGGAGCGGGGCGAAGTGGGTGCATGGAGGACAATCAGGACAGGGCCAGCCGCGATGGCGGTCAGCGGCACCTCGGGAGGGGTGTGCCCGAATGAGGGCTTACAGGCGAGATTATGTAATTGCCAAGGTAAACCCCCGGCTTTGCCGGGGGACTCCCAAAGTTTGACAGCTCCGTCGTTCCACTACCGTCTGATCTGAGACGAGTCTGAATCCTGAATCCGAGTTCCGGTCCCGTCGCGAAAAGGCCCCTTTGAGGGGCCAGCGATGGTAAAGCCCCCGGCTTTGCCGGGGGATACTTACTTTCCATTCACATCGAACGGCATGAGAGAGGTGGGGAGTTATGGCGAGTGGCGATCGGTGCCGGCCTTCGCTGCCCTTGGCAGGGCAAAACCCCCGTTAGTTTTTCCTACCCGCTGTCGATCATCCCGAGCTGACGCGGGCGGCCTCGGCGGCAATGACTCTCTGGATCCCCCCAAGCCGCGGTAGCAGATCAATTCGAATCGGTCCTTGCGCGCGCGGTCATATGTTCTACGATCAAGATCGCAGGGTTCGTTTGCTCGATGCCCTGACATGGAAGCGAGGTGCCGATGCGAATCTGTTCAAGGAGACCCCCGGCGATCATGGCCGCCTCGATCTGGGTCGCCGTAGGCGGCACGAGCTGCCAGATCACCAGCTCGAACTCCACCGGCATCGTTGGCACGGCGGATCTGGCGCCCATCGGGCCGCTGGGAGGGGCGGACTTGGCGATGCCCGCCCCCGACCTGGGTGGGGCCCCGATGCCGCCGCCTTCGCCCACGGATTGTCCCGAGGGCTATGCTCGGGACCTGAGTGCAATGGGCATCATCCTGTGCAAACGCGGCAACGATGAGGTGGTTCGCGTTGGGAAGGGCCGGGTCGCCTTCTGGATCGATCGCTACGAGGCCAGCGTCTGGGACCATGCCGACGGTACCGGGAAGGAGTACGGGGTCGCCTCTGAAATGTTCCCCGGGGTGTCGCGCACCGGACAGGTGACCACGCCGCTCTTCGCCTTGAGCAAGGCGGCCACCCCGCCGAGCCGGCTTTTGTCCTGGTTCCAGGCGTTCCAGTTCTGTGAGGCCAGCGGCAAGCGCCTGCCCACCAGGCGAGAGGCGCTGGCTGCGGCCCGTGGCACCCCCGCGCCGCTCACCGCGAGCGACGGGACGGGCGGGGTCTGCAAGACCCAGGGGACGGACATCGCAGGCGCTCGCGTCACCGGCCAGGGCACCCACTGCGTCAGCGACTGGGGGGCCCAGGACCTGGTCGGCAACCTGGGCGAGTGGACCGACGAGTGGTACGCCGGGACCGGCGCTTACGATCAGGGCTGGCAGCACACCGATCCGGCCCCGGTGCTGGATTCCTATTTCCAGAAGAACGTGCAAAGCGTGACGCCCGGGCAGGCCAGCCCGACGCCCACCGCGACCTCGGAGGGCATGTTGCAAGGCGGCCTGGCCGCGGCGGCCGTGCGTGGGGGCAGCTACAACGACGGCGCCGTTGGTGTCGGTGCGTTGGATCTCTACAATGCCCCGACGAACTACTTCTTCAGGATCGGCTTCCGCTGCGTCATCCCCTGAGGATCGTCGGCCCGCGTCACGGCGATGATTCTAGCACGATAGACACCGGATAACCGCCAAGACTGCCGCGGCTCGACATCGACCGTGCAGAAGATGCCCGATCCAATTCGATCTGCAGTACCAGGGTCCGCATTCCACCAAGGCACTCGAACCGCGTGTCATTGGTGACGAAATGTGTGCAACTCGACAGAGCGGCGGTGGCGGCATGAATGGCATCGGGCAACTTGAGCGGAGTCGCAGTCCGCAGGCGAGCGGCCTCCCGCAGGATCTCGCGTCGCACGGAAACCACATCAAGGAAGGGGCGGCTCTGGATTGCACATTCATAGTCGCTCGCCAACCCCCGGTTACCCTCTCGGAGGGGTTTCACCAGGACCTCAGCAAGCGTCAGTTCGCTTGTCACCGCGGTCAGGTCACCGTGGTCGATGGCCGCGAGCAACTCCCCCAACAGCGGCGCGTAGGGGATTACGCGCTCAATGGCATAGACAAAGATGTTGGTATCCAAATAGGCGCGGTTACCACGAAGTTCACTCAGCGGTCCCAACTGTCACGCTCCGAACGAAGGGCGGCATCGACTTCGTCGGCAGTCTTGAAGGATGCCGGGCTTCGCCCGGCCAGAGAGGCCAGGGGAGGGACAGCCGATGCGACGGAGCACTTGCCCCGGAAGGCGAGGAACTCCACGAAGTCCAGAACCTCCTGCCGCTGCTCTACCGGCAGCGCAGACACTTTTTCAGTAATCAACTGCTCCAGGCTCATGATGGAATGGCTCTCTTCCAGTACATCTACTTCAAATCCTAGCCTAACCATCTCCAGCAATCCAGAGAAGAGACGCGGTATGGTAGGGCCTCGATGAGCACCTCACTCCGTAAAAAGTTGGCGCAGTACCTGGTCGATCGCCAAGTAGTGTCGCGCTTCCGCGAGTAGCGCATCCAACTCCGCAATATCATCTATCAGCCGGCGGCTGTCTGGGGCCTCGAACAGTCTGCCCGTTGGACCCGGGTAACGATATCGGGTACCCGCGAGCGGCACTCCCCATCTCGCTTCCCTGATCACCACTCATTGCGTCCGTAACAAAGGAAACAAAATCTCCACTGCGATTGGACCGGATGCCGAGACGGCTGCACGGGCGGAGCAAAGGTGGGCTCGCCCCGGTTCTCGCACAACCGGGCGATCTCAATGGGGTCCAGCACCGCCGCCACCAGCTTCATCCTCCCGCCACACTGTGGGCAGGTGAGCACGTCGATCTCGAAGGTGCGACGCAGCAGCTGGGCCCACAAAAGGCGCCGGGGACGCGGTCCCTACCAGATCGACAACCCCTACGTGGACAGCACCAACAACAGCCTGACCACTGTGGTCGAGCGCTTCAAGGGCGAGGCCCTCGCCGGCCACGTCACCCTGATGAAGGGGGAGCGCTCGCCGCTGGCCGAGCTGTCGTCCAACCTGCTCTGACGCTGGCTAAAAAGCGCAGGATGACCCGCACCGTCCGCTGGTGCAGCGGGCCCGGCGTGACCTCGAAGGCGTGCCCCCCCAGGGGCACCTCCAGCAAGTGGACCCGCCCCGCCCCGGCCTCGCGCAGCTTGCGGCAAAACGATCGGGACGACTCGATGGGCACCAGGCTGTCGTTTTCGCCGTGGATCAGCAGCATCGGCGGCGCGTCCTTCGACAGGTGGGAGAGCGGCTGCAACAGGCGAAAAGGCGCCGGATCGTCCCGGTAGCGCGACTTGAAGAGCACGCGCTCCTGAAAGTGGGCGAACCCGATGAGGCCCGGGTCGGAGAAGGCGCTCTCGAAGTCCGAGACCCCGTAAAAAATGACCGCGCCGCTGGTGCTGGTGTCTTCGGCCTCGAAGCCCGGCTGGAAGCGCGGATCGTTCGGGGTCAGCGCCACCAGCGAGGCCAGGTGCCCGCCGGCGGAGCCGCCGATGACCACCAGATCGTCGGTCTGCGCCCCGTACTCCGCGCCGTGGCCCCGCACCCAGGCGACAGCGGCCTTGCAGTCCTCGACAGCGGCGGGCAAGGGGAAGCGCGGCGCGAAGCGATAGGAGATGGAAAAAACCGCCCAGCCCGCCGCCGCCAGCTCGTAGAGCATGAACTGCGACTGCCTGCGGTTGCCGGCGACCCACCCGCCCCCGTGGATGTATATGGCCGTCGGGGCCGGGGCCGGAGTGAAGGTGCCGTTATTGCCGATATCGCCAAGATCGCCAACACCGCCGATATCGCCAAGACCAGACGAACGCCGGGGCCGGTACACGTCCAGGCGCAGCTTGACGCCGCTGACGTCGCGGAAGACCACGTTGCGGATGACGTCCACCGCGAGCATGGCCGGGATGCGATAGGTCAGGCTCGGCCGCCAGGAGATCCGCCCCGCCGGGAGCTGACGCAGCTCCTCCTCGGGGACCCCGTCGATGAAGGGGTGGTCGTCGTCGAGGACCACCTTCCCGTCGAGGACCGGGCAGGCGTAGTGGACCCGCCACAGGTAGTGCAGGAGCAGCCCCCAGGAGACAAGGTGCAGGAGCAGCCCCAACTCACCCACCGGCCCGCGCAGCGCCCCGAGAAAGCGGAAAAAAAGCGTCAGCAGGACGCCGAAGCCCATGAACTGAGGCAGGAAGAGCGCCAGGATCATCGATGGAATGGACGAGATCGCGGCGAAGGTCCGCCCATAGACCCGAGGCGCGACGACCCCGATGGTACAGACGAGCAAGGTCAATCCGAGCCACAGGTACACGCCGGAGAGGAAAAGGTGGATCATCACGGTACCTATTTCATAGCACATTGTCGCGGGGCGTCGATTCACGATCGCAGCCTCACGAAAGATCTATTTCTCGGCCAGTCGCTCGATGAGCGACTTGACCTCCGGGCAGCGTTTGCAGATTCGTTGGACGTGACGGGCTGCCTGCTCCGCCGGCTGGCCTATGGGGTCGGCGCGCCGTCCTCGCCGCGGACCCGCAAGGGGGACCGCCGGTCAGAGCACCTTTCATCATGAGGTCACCGCTGCCGGGCCGAAGTTGCCGAATCCCTGACTTGTGCGCCTGATCGACGAGGAACATACGGCAAAGATGCCTCGCATCGCTCGTTCTTCTCGTTCATTCGCAGCCTCGGAAAACCTCATCTGGAGCAGGGAGCGAAGGGTGTGGAGGGTGACGGGCACGGACCATAGCGGCCAGGTCATCTTCATCTCATCGCCGCGCCCGCTGACAGCGGTGGTGATGATCCGCGTACCGCGGGGGAAGCTGGGAAACAAAGGGAGACCTCGGAATGCGAGCCATTCCAGGGGCGCGTCAACGCTTGTCCCTTCGTCAATCGGATTGTTAGCCATCAGCGCCCAGTTTCGTTCTGCCGCCGGATCCCAACGGAGGTTGGAGCCCGGCCGAGCAGCGTGCCCTTCAAACAGAGAGCACGCTGCCCAATCGGCACTGACTGATGCCCGTATGGTCTCCACTGTGCCGAGGAACTGCTGGTTCGCCGCGGTGAAATGAAAAGCCGTAGGCTTGGTGTTCTTCTTGCCATCAACCGCTACATCCGTCCCGAACGAGGCCGCATAGGCCGCGGCATCGTCCTTTCCCTGGCACCAGAGGTGGATGCAGTTAGTGAGGTACTTGGCGAACTCCTCCGGGGGGGCCTTCAAATCGGCCACGATTTTGGTACCCTTTTTCTCCTGTTTTTCATATTCAAGCCACCAACTCCGGTCTTCTGCTGACAGCGCGGCATCCTCAGCGACGGCCGCGGCGATGTTGCCGTCGAAGCCCTCGAAGAATGGACTGAAGGTCCCGTCAGCTAGAAAGCCCACACGGATCGTATTGCTCTGCTGGCTCAGCTGGCTCAGCACGCGCACCAGGCCCAATGTTCCCATGAACCCCAGCGGATTCGCCCCGCTCATGCCTCGCAGAATCACGCGGCTCACTGTGCACCTCCTCCTTCTTGCTCTGCCTCGCTCGCCCGGTGATCGGCGAGACGTAGGATTGCTTCCAGCCAGCATAGTTCCAGCCAACCGTATTTCTCCACCAGGCGCCAGAAACGATCCGCCAGAGGCGAGTCGAGCCGATGGAGGCCGTGCTGTACCGAGGTCGCCCCGAAATCGACGTTGCCAAACGCCATGCTTCGGTGATGGAAGAGTTCAACCCCAATCTGGGCCCCGTCTTTGACAGCCGGAGCGAAGGGGCGGCAGTACCCGTGGTGACTCGCGACCAGATGCTTCACCAGATCGATATCCACAGCCTCCTTCAGCACATCGCAATGACCTTCGATCATCGCCAAGGACTGGATTTCGTGACGAGCGCCCCATGGATAGCCGCTCCGCTTCTGCGCCAAGCGATGTGCGCTCTTCGCCCCCGGCGGCATGGCCGACTTCGCCCATGGCGTCGTATCCTTCAGAAAATCAATCTCACTGCCACCACGCAGCATGATCTGAAAGCGCCGATCCGCCTTGCCGATGTCGTGTAACCAGCCAGCACGAGCGATGTCCTCGACAAGCGCCCCGGACAGCCCGACCCTCGTTGCGTACTCCCGTGCGTAGTGCTCGACGTCCTGACTGTGCTTGGACAGAGGCACCGGCCTGCCCGCATGAAACGAGTCATCCTCGTCGGTTGTCAGCTCGACCCCATTCTCGATTGTGTTATTGCTGTCACCGTAGTCATCGGATTGCAGCCAGGTGCGCAGTTCTTGGATGGGCACGCGTGTTCCCTGCAGGACCGTCCACGGCTCCGCGGCATCCACGACGATGGCCTTGCCGCCAGACACCTTCTTCAGCCAGCGCTGGCGCCAGATCACCGGTTCCTGCTCTGCCAGCAGCTTCAAGGCGGCGCGGGCCTCTTCAAGATCATCGGCCAACTCGGGCAGGTCCAGTTGTTTGAGGACCCGCGGATGCAGGCGCAACATCGGCTGCCCGCGCCCGAACAGCGCCGCTCGTTCAGCCAGGTCTTTCACGACCTCAGATGATTCAGGATCGAAGCATCCCTCGCGAATGCCCCCACGGGTCGCTGGCACCACGATGGTATCCCCAGGTCGGAGTTCCTTTTTCTCCTTGATCACTTCGCTCCTGTCGCCATCCCAGCGTAATGCGCCATTCCAGCGCGACGACGGCTTCTCCGTCGGAGGTTCATTTTCTTCGTCCGACGCCAGCTCGACGTCGGTGATGTCTTCGATGCTCCTTTCACCACTCAACCAGCGGCGAACCGCCATGAAAGGAAGCGATATCGCCTCAAGACTCGATGGGCGAATGGCGGCGACTATCGCGCTGCACCTGTCCTTCGCGGCGTCGCGATCCTTCTCACCGGGCGCCTGAATCAGGTCATCCTCGCTCAGGTCCACCCGCCACACGACCTGCACATCGGCAGGACTGGTCTTTCGTCCATGAAGCCACAGGCTCACGTCGGGCGCAGACGCGGGCATCGGCGATGTCTGCATCCACAGATCCATGTAGGCGGGCAAGAGGACAGGGGCAGGCTCCCTGGGCGCCACAATCGCCTCCAGTTCCTCATGGCTCGGTTTGGGTAGAGCAAGGATGCCGAAATCTATCTCCTTGGTCTTCTTTGTCAGCCGCTCCTTCAGCCAGGCGATCGTCTTGGCGATGGACGTCCTGTAAACGGGATCATCCTTGTCGCTCTTGTCTTGGACGATGACGCCGCGCGCGTTTTTGTAACTGCCGAGCCGATCAACACGACCGAAGCGCTGTCTCAGCGCATCGAAGCTGGCCGCCTCGGTGACCAGAGCATCGAAGTCGAAGTCCGCGCCGGCCTCGATACATTGCGTGCCGACCACGATCAATTTCTTTTCAATCTTCGCCCGATCGCGGCCGGTCATGATGCGAGGCCACAGCTTCTTCAGCTTGTCATCGCGATCCAGCGGGCGCATCCGACCAGTCAGCAGTTCCACATCGGCCCGGTTGCTCACGAACCGATGCAGCAGATCGACGATCTTCATGGCGCTCGCGACCCGGTTGACCACGACGGCGATCACATCATGCTGCTCGATCAGCTTGCGTGCTTCGTCCGCGCACGCCTTCTCCACGCCGTCTCTGCCGGTCTCCTCTCGCAGCACGCAAGGCTTCTGTGCATGAAGGCGCGGCCCTAGCGGTGACCCTGGTCGCCTCTCCTCGTCACGAAGGCCAAACACCTTCTTCTCGATTTTCGTCTTGTTGGACTGCGGCGGAGTGGCGGAAAGGAACACATGGCAGAAGCGTGAAGAAAACCCGCGCCCCTGCTCCTGTCTGCCGCGCAGTTGCTCCAACTGATGCAAGGTCTCGGCAAACGGATTTGACAGGTGGACTTCATCCAGGAACAGCAGCACATCATTGCCCAGCAGGCCGGCGTGGACCGGCTTCATCCCCGTGCTGACGCCATAACCTTGAATGAGCAAGCGGGACCCGAACTGGTCAACCGTCGAAGCCAGAATCAGGGGCTGATCTGGCGTCCGCGCCCAGCCATCGTCTTTCGGCATGCCGCCGCGGAGCGTGAAGACCCCAACGGGTTCTGCTTCCTTGCAGAGCGAACTCAATTGCCGGGCGACCTCCTTCACGATCGGCGGAGCGTCCTCGCTGATCAGGGCGCGCAAGAGTTTTCGCCCTCGCTCGGCGACCTGATCGACGACAACACGACGATCCACGACCATCGCGATCCGCCGGGGGCACCAGCGGTTGTCCCGTTGCTCTGCGTCAAGGGCCAGGGCAAACAGGGCGATGTCGATGCAGGTTGTCTTACCAGCGCCGGTCGGCAAATCGAGCACATCGGGCCACTTGCCTTCCTTCATGATTTCGTGCAGCAGGCGAGTCTGCCAATCGAACGGCGAGTAGCCATGTATGGCAAAATGAAAGGTGTCAAAATTGTCGGCGGACAGGCTCATCTTGACTCCTGATCGAGAACTGGTCGGCAAAGCCCAAGACCGAAGAAGCGACCTGCTCCTATCAGCACTGGACCTCGCACTGACTCGCCGAAGTAGATGTCCGCATGTACTCTGACTCTGGGGGGGCGACCCGGACGGTTCGGCCACGGCAGGAACGAGCGCGCCGGTTGCGCACCCGGCAGGAGTGGATCAAACGTTACTTCCACTGACACGGGAGCCGGCAGGCCGATGCGCACGCACGCGTCGGCGATCAATCGTTGTGCTTCCGTCGCAGCCTTGTAGGCCGTGCCCGCGAAGTTGCTGCGCAAGTTCCCCGGATTCCTGTCCAGGCCAATGGGAGTGGCTGTGACAAAGCGTCGCGCAGGCTTGCACCAAGTGTGGATACGGAGCGCCGCGTGACTTGGCAACTCGATGCGCCGAAAACGCACTGGCGGCAGAGTCCCTCCGGCCAGTTCGACGATGCCATTTCTTCCGCGATCGCGCTCCCAGTCTCCGATCAGCCGCAGCAATGCCTCTCGATCTGGTGCGGGCATTGCACGGGGCAGCACGATGGCGCAGCCCTTCACTGACCCGTCGGCATGGTCGTGTCCCACGAACGGCAGCGCAACAAAAGCCACATGGATGTTGTCCGCTGGAGGGCCATCCTGTCGATGCCCGGAGAGCGATTCTGGCAGTGTTCGCGACCCGTGCTGCTCGATCAGCGCTCTGCGCAGTGCCTGTGTGAGATCGGTCGTGCGGGATGACATGGGGTGAGCACCGTCGACGCGCTCGAATATGATCCACTCCTCCGAGAAGACGCTTTGTTCGCAGGTCGCCGAGCCCAGCGTCACCTGCGGCCGGCCGTAGCGCTGTGGCAGTGCCGGCAGCACCCGGTATTGGACGCTCCGGTGGCGCGTGAAAGCCTCCTCCAGATGCGCGACTTGCCCTTCGCTCACCGTTCGCAGCACTGTGTCGCCATTTGGATCGGGCACAAGTGTCGGGGTAAAGACGCGTTCGACGATCGCACAGCGCACCAGTGAAGATGAATGCCCAAGGCGGGTTACGCGCTCACATAGGCGATCGAGGGCTGCTCGCATCGGTGCCGGGGGTTCGCTGGACCAGGAGATGGCAAAGCATCGCCGCGACGGAAACACCACGGGAAATGTGCGGACCTGTCGCGTCCTGCGCCCCGGTAGCAGAGCTGCCGAGGTGGCCAGTGCCTTGGCCGAGGGCTCGGGATCGATGACCTGCTGGTCGGCGAGAAAAGACGTGAGCTTCTTGTTCTCCCTTTCGACCACCTTTTTCGCCTGTTTCAGCTCCTTCGTCGTCTCCGGCGTCTTTTCCGCCATATCGAGTCTTACAACAGTCGCGCAAGCATCTCTCAGTGGCTTCTCGAGATCGCCAACCAGAGAAATGTCGTTCACCGGTACGTAGACGTCCAGCACGTCTCTTCTGCCCACAGCATCATCGAGATCGACGTCGAGAGACGGGGGGGCCTGCTTCTCCAACCAAAGAAGGGCGTCACGTTCGATCGCATACTCCGGTTCATTATCGTGTAACGCTGCAACGAGCGCGGAGAACAGCCGGGCCGGATGAGGGGGCCACTCTGCTTGGCTGCGATCGTTGTGCGCAGTGGCCGCGTATCGGCCACCGAGCAGTTCGACTTCGATGGTCAACATCTACTCTACCTCGACGTCGGCTCCCACTGCGGCAAGCTCGCGGCTCTTCTTGATGAGATGCTCGAGCTTTGGCGACGGTTTGAGGGCAGCTAGCGGCTCGCCGGGTTTCGTCGAAAAACGCAGGTTGTCGGGCAGCGACGCGACAGCGGCATTGTAGAGGGCGATGGCGCCGTCCAGGTCGAGCTTCAAATTCTCGGTTGTGCCATCCCGTCCGACCGCCTCAAGGGTCAGGGCCTTGCCCTTTCTTGGAACGAGCAGGCAGCGCGAGCGAAGGTCGTGTCCGCGATCCTCCGCCGCGAGGACCGCCAGCAGTCCCAACGCGGCCAGCACCGTGCGGGCTTCAATGTCTCCATTGCCGAAACTCAACTTCCGCAGAGCGGCCAGCGACAGCACTACTGTATGCGTGGCGTGATCAATGGTGACGCCGCCCGCAACGTCATCAATGGTCGGTGGAATGTTGCTATGATTGATAGCGGTGGGCTTGCCTGCCTTCTGTCCTTCACCCCATTTTTCGACGGCCTCGACGTCCTGGTCATCCTTGGGTGTCTTGCCTTTGAGAGGTTTCGCTGACTTTACTTCGTGAGTCCAAGTGGCCATGCCATCGGGACCACGCTCCTTTGCGACCAAAACAGGTCCTGCACTGGTAACGATGCTCAATGGATCGATGCGGCTCGCTGTCTTGACGCCGGCTATCGCGCCGATACCTACGATTTCGGAGACCAGGGTTCTGGCGAACTTGGAGCCAAGCCCCCCTTTGGGCCCGGTGCTATCCCAGATACCAAACACCAAGCCGGTGGGACACACCTTGAATAGCGAACCGGCATTCTTGGCCGTGGCATCTGTGAACGATTTCCCGATGTCGGATAGACGAAAGAGTGTGTCTTTGAGCAAGCTGTCGCGCAGCAGAGCGTCGGCGACTCGGTGCGGCGCAGATAGAGACGTCACCACACCGACATCAGGTGCGGCGTTGGAGAAATCGACGGTAATAACGGGCAATGAGATGCGCTTTTCCGTCCAGAGTGACTGCAACGCCTCCTCCATTCGGTTCGCCTGACTCTGGACCGAATCAAGCAATACGCAGCGGACACTTTGCGCACCAATCCGTCGATTCTCCCATGCGTACTTGATTCCGCTACGATCTTCCGGCTTCATCCGCAAGAGATCGTCGTCTTTCTTGCCGCGGACGCTGTGCGTGGGGGGAAAGATCTTGTCATCCGGGCCGCCTGCGGGTTCCAGGGTAGCTGTGCCGCGTACGGCAACTATTTTGCCCGCGACGAACTTCTTCAAGGTCTCTAGCGAGAGAGGCACTGCGGTCGAATCAGCCATAGGTCATCTCCTTGTCAGAGTACATTCGTGACGACAAAGTCGCCAATTTTTCCCACTGCTCGGTGTATACCAAGACCACTGGAACTTGTATAGTCGGCCGCAGTCAGGAGGATGCTCAGATAGGGCTTCGGAACACTACCCGATGCCTTGCTTCAATGGGGCCTGACTGCGGCCGAATCGAAAGCCTTTATCGCGGCGACCTGCTCAGCTCCCGCCATACATCTTCGAGGAGATCTGGTGAGATCCAAATATCTCCCCGTGCCTTGATCGCGTCGAAGATCGCGCGCACTTCAGCGAGGCGGATGACGCCGTCCCGGTACGCTTGCACGATCACTCCTACGGTGCCTTTGACCGTAAGCCCTTGCAGGCGTGCTACATCGCGAGCGCGCTTTTCATCGAGTAGAATCAAATCTGCCCTGTAATTCAGGGCGAGTTGGATGGACTCAATCTCCCCCTGGTGCAGTCCATTCGCTCCAGGCCAGGACGGTTGGATTATGACCGACTCAACCTGCAACCTGCTGCGAGCGATCGCCAGCGAGACCAGCGGCGCGTCAGGGTGCTCTCCGGCCTGTCCCTGTTCGACCACTTCGATTTGGACGGCCCGTGACAGCAGCAGGGTCCGCCCGTATACCGTCCAGAGCAGGTCCAGCAGGCCGAGTTTCGAGAGGGTGATGAGTGGACCTGAATTGGTGACCACATAGGACGACATGGCGCATGTAATACCTGGATCCAAAGGGCCTGTCAATCCTATTATGTACTTCCCGATGCCTTGAATGCTCTGCGACGGATTTATCGCTATGCGAGTTCTTCGCTCGCCATCTCTGCAGAGTAGTGCGGCTTCAAGCCAGCCGCATGGGCGTGCCGGATGATCTCCTGCTGGCTCACCCCCGCCATTTCCGCAGCCCGTCCGATGGTGACGAGCTGATTGCTATACAAGTACAGTGCTTCCTGAATCTTCAGTTGGCGAATGCCAAGGAGGAATGCCTCCTGGGCCCGATCCTGGTATTTTTGCAGGTCGGCATCGAAATGCTGGGGAAGCTCGAACGTGATCGTCTTCATCACATATTCATAGCACGATCGATCCCTTTTGAAAGGGATAGGAAAACCCAGGATGGGGGAAGCTTCAATGAGGCTCCGTCTCAGCGACGGGGATGGGTCCTGTGCTCATCAGCCACATGCCCGGCCGGAGCACGCCGCGGGTCTCGGCGTCGTCGAGGATGGCCGCGGTTGTCGATCAGCCCTTTGGCAAAAGCTCCGGGATGGGCGTGCCGTTGTCGGTGATGCTGACGCGGCGGCCGAGGGGGGTGGGGAACTCCTTGTCGGGGTCGATGCCAAGCAGGGTGGTCAGGGTGGCGAAGAGGTCGGGGACCTTGACCGGCTTTTCCACCACGTTGCGGCCCTCGGTGTCGGTCTTGCCGTGGATGATGCCGCCGCGTACGCCGCCGCCAGCCAGGACCGCGGAGAACGCCTGCGGGTAGTGGTCACGCCCGTCGTTGGAGTTGATCTGCGGCGTGCGGCCGAAGTCGCCCATGCACACGATCAGCGTGTCTTCGTAACAATGGAATCAAGGGGTGTGGATGCCGACCATGGCCATGAGGATGCCGAGAATCTGGTCGACCCGCTCGATGTGATACTCGGGGCGGTCGATGGTCAATTCGCTGCCGTCGAGACGGAGAAAGCGCCAGGCAGTGCCGGTGGTGACTGCGCCGTACACCGCGCCAGACTTTTCGTCTTCCCGTTGGTTGAACATCTGCGCGGCCAGCATCTCCGCGGCGCACTGACCGAACCCCGACTTGATGTTGTCGTTCTTCGCCTCTACCACGGCCAGCACCGGCGCGCGAATGAAGAGTTGCTCGGGGGCCTGCGAAATCAGGTAGTCGCAGATCCCGTTCAGCCCCTGTTCCGGCGCGACCGAAAACTCCACGCCGGAGAAAAGCCCGACCCGACCCAAAGAGCGACGGCGCAACTCCACCAGGATGGGGATGACGATCAGCTCCGAGCGGGCCTTCTCGGTGTGGATGTCCATCGCCAGCGGCACCTGCTCATCCAGCACGGTGCGCAAGAGCGTGGAGGGCTGCACCGGCGCGACGTCCGGAAAGAGAATTTTGCCCTCCTTCAGCTCAAGCTTGAACGTGCGGACCAGTTGCGCCAGGGAAAAGTCGCTGTAAGCCATCGCATATATGTAGCGCGGCATGCCGCCTCCGTCCAGCGCCACGTCATCGGCGTCCCCCCCGTCGGACCGGTGGCGCATGCCGCCATCTCCGGGTGGCGATCCCAGCCGCCATCCCCCGCAACTACTTCGGCGATCCGCACCTGGGCCAGCGCGGTTGCCGCGATAGCGGCCGGCTTGCTGTTGCCGATTCCGGTGGCCAGTGCCTTCACGCCCAGGACGGCGGCGATGGGCGAGGCGTTGACGATCGCCCGCGCGGCCCAGCGCGCGTCATACACCAGACTCAGAAGGAGTTGAAGGTTCTGGCGAAACAGATCGACGACGAACTCATGCTCTGGCACCGGGAGCAGGCTGGCGACCCTCGCGGACGGCACGGACGGACAGCAGTGCGGACGGCAACGCCTTTTCGCAAG
>JBBRLA010000155.1:0-14065 GCA_038231615.1 Polyangia bacterium
CCACCGCGAGCTGGGTGTTGCCCAGGTGCATCTGCGCGTCCAGAGAAGCGATGTTGGAATAGATAGAAACTGGCATGTGTGGGCCTCCGTTTTTGGGTCAGTTTCGCGGTGTGCAGGGCCGATGAGAAAGGGAACTTCTCTTTCCCGCCGGCTTTCCGCGATTTCGTTTGCGTTACAGACACCTAATCGCCGATTTTCCGCGAGACTTAAGAAATGAGCCCTCCGGTGCGCGATTTGCACGCGACGATGCAACCTTTGCATAGCCAGGGATCGACCCAATCCGGGGAAAGGTCCGGCCAATCATCTACTTGCGCAACGCTGGGAACGATGCGATACGTGACGGCGCCCCGCTGCGTGAAGGACTGAAGAAGCAAAGTGAGAGCTTGATGCGCGCACCTCGTGCCCCGTCCCGTAGTTCCACTGACGAGCACGTCATTACCATCGACACGGATTCGGCGCCGCGAATCCTGTTCCACGGGGAGGACTTCCTGTGCGAGGACCTGCCGGTGGGGACCCGGGTGATCTATCCGCGGCGGCCGATCGCCGGCCTGCCGAACCCGCGGGCGGCGATCCGCCATGCCCTGCACCACCCGGAGCAGATGGAGCCGCTGCACGCGCTGCTCTTCCCGGGGATGAAGGTGACCATCGCGGTGGACGACATCTCGCTGCCGCTGCCGCCGATGGCCCGCCCGGACATCCGGGAGACGATCTGCGACATCGTGCTGGAGATGCTGGCGGACCACGGCGTCGACGACATCCACATCATCGTGGCGACGTCTTTGCACCGGCGGATGACCGACTGGGAAATCCGGCGGATGCTGGGGGACAAGGTGTGGAACGCCTTCGCCCCCGATCGCCTGTACAACCACGATGCCTGCGACCCCGACGGCATGGTGGAGCTGGGGCGGACGCCACAGGGGGAGCTGGTCGAGACCAACCGCCGGGCCGTCGAAAGCGATCTGGTCATCTACGTGAACATCAACCTGGTGCCGATGGACGGCGGCCACAAGTCGGTGGGCGTCGGGCTCTGCGGCTACGAGAGCCTGAAGGCGCACCACACGCCCAAGGCCATCGTCGAGTCGGATTCGTTCATGGACCCGAAGCACTCGGCGCTGAACCACTCGGTCGAGCGGATCGGCCAGGTCTGCGACGAGCACATGAAGGTGTTTCACATCGAGACCGTGCTGAACAACCGGATGTTCACCGGGCCGATGTCGTTTTTGATGAAGAACGAGGACGAGTTCACCGAGTCGGATCGCCTGAAGTTCCAGGCGATCAAGTGGACCTTGTCGAAGACCCCCCGGGCGCTGCGCCGGGAGATCTTCATGCGGGTGCCGGCGGGCTACGAGCTGATCGCGGTCTACGCGGGCCGGACGGAACCGACGCACGACAAGACGCTGGCCCGGTGCTTCGAGCAGTACTGCATCCCGGTGGAGGGGCAGGCGGACATCCTGATCAGCGGGATTCCGTACATCTCGCCGTACAACGTGTACAGCAAGGCGCTGAACCCGATTTTAGTGCAGGTGATGGCGCTGGGGTACTTCTTCCACATGTATCGGCACCGGCCGCTCTTGAAGAAGGGCGGGGTGATGATCGTCTCCCACCCGTGCAGCGACGCCTTCGACCCGGTGCATCACCCGTCGTACATCGAGTTCTTCAACCGGCTTTTGCCCGAGACGCGGGACGCCTATACGCTGGAGAAGAAGTACCAGGACGAGTTCGCCTACAACCCGACGGACATCGAGATGGACCGCAGGGGAAACGCCGATCACGGGGCGCACCCGTTTTACATGAGGTACTGGGGGCAGCGCGGGCGGGAGCACTGCGGGGAGGTCATCGTCGTCGGGTCGGACAACCGCACGGTGCCGGAGATGCTGGGCTGGAAGCGGGCGGATACGATGGCGGAGGCGATCTCCATGGGCCGGTCGATCATGGGGCGCTCGGCGCAGATCACCCTGCTGCACCATCCGCCCATCCTCATGACCGACGTCAAATAATCCGATACAAGGTCACGTTGATGCAGAGTCATTTCAGGAAGAAGCCCATGGCCGGAGCAGATTTGGGCGCACGACCGGAGCGACCGAGGGAGCGTACTACTGTACGTGACCGAAGGGAGTGAGGACGTACGCCCAAAGCTGCCCGGCCATGGGCTTCTGTCGAGAAGCAATATGTTGGACGTAGCACAGACCTTGGCCGGGAAGCGGATTCTCTTCATCGGCTCGACGGGGTTCGTCGGCAAGGTGGCGCTGTCGATGCTCCTGCGCCGCTATCCCGGGCTGGGCCAGGTCTTCGCCGTGGTGCGCCCGGGGGCCGGGCTCTCGGCGGAGGAGCGGTTCTTCCGCAAGGTGGCGGCGGGGCGGCCCTTCGACCCGATCCGCGACGCTTTCGGCGGCGGCACCGAGGCCTTTTTGCGAGAAAAGGTCCGTCCGGTGGGCGGCGACGTGTCCCAGCCGAACTGTGGCCTCTCGGAGGCCGATCTGGGGGGGATGACGGGCCTTGACGCGGTCATCAACTGCGCCGGCCTGGTGTCGTTCAACCCGTCGCTGGAATCGGCGCTGCGGATCAACGTCAACGGGGTGAAGAACACCATCGAGCTGTGCCGGCGCACCGGGGCCGCGCTGATCCACGTGTCGACGTGCTTCGTCTCGGGCAACCGCGACGGGGCGGTGTGGGAGGACGAGCCGGTGCTGGGCTACTTCCCGCGGCGGCCGGGCATTTTGGCGCTGTCCAGCACCCCGCCTCGGCGCAGCGAGCTGCGCGATGAAGATTTCTCGGTGCAGGCGGAGGTCGCCGACTGCGAGCGGCTGATCGCGCAAGTGCGCGCCCGCGCCGACGACCGGGCCCACGTGTCGATGTTCCGCGACAAGGGCGCCGAGCGCCTGCTGAAGGAGGGGCGCGACCCCGACGACGAGAAGCACCTGAAGGCGGCGGTGCAGCGGGAACGCAAGCTGTGGATGGCCGAGCGCCTGACGGAGCTGGGGATGGAGCGTGCCCAGCATTGGGGCTGGCCGAACACGTATACGTATACCAAGTCCTTGGGGGACCAGCTTTGTTCGCTGGCAGCGCAGCCGGCACAGGGGGAGAACGGGGGGCTTTCGCCGCTGCGGGTCAGCATCGTCCGCCCGGCCATCGTCGAGTCGGCGATGAGCTACCCGTTCCCGGGCTGGAACGAGGGCTTCAACACCACGGCGCCGCTGGTGTTCATGGCGCTGAAGGGGCACCTGCAAATCCCCGCCAGCAAGGACACCATTTTGGACGTGATCCCGGTGGATCAGGTGTGCGCCGGCCTGATCGCCGTCACCGCCGCCACGTTGGCCGGGGTGAACCAGCTTGTGTACCAGCTTGGCACCAGCGATTCGAGCCCCTTCCGCATGGCGCGATCGGTGGAGCTGACGGGCCTGTACCGGCGCAAATACTACCGCGCCCGCAGAGACGAGGGGGTGCTGAACCGGGTGCGCGCGCGAATGGAGTCATTCCCGGTCAGCAAGGATCGCTACCAGCGGGCGTCGCTGCCCCTGTGGCGGGGGGTGTTCAACGGGGTCAGCAAGCTGATCGAAGAACAGGTGCCCACCTGGGGGGCGCCGCGGGTGATGGCATTCCTGGAGCATGCCAAGGAGCGCCTGGACGACAACGTGCAGATAGTGAAGCAGGGCGAGGGCATCTTCGACCTGTTCATGCCCTTCGTTCACGACAACGCGGTCATCTTCCGCGGCGATCGCATGCGGGCGCTGTATCAAAGTCTGACGCCGCAGGACCAGGTGGCGATCCCGTGGACGCCGGGGAAGATCGAGTGGCGATCGTACTTCATGGACGTACACCTGCCGGGGCTGGAGAAGTGGATCTTCCCGTCCCTCGATGAAGAGTTCCAGGCGCGCCCCAAGACGGTCTATACGTATCGCGACCTGCTGGAGCTGTTCTCGGCGGCGACCAAGCACTACCGCGGGCGCACGGCGATGCGCCTTCTGCCGCCGCCGGGGCCTGACGGGGAGCCTGCCGGGGAGGGGCAGCGGTACACGTATCGCGAGCTGCTCCTGCGTTCGGCGCGGGTGGGCCAGGGGCTGCGGCGGCTGGGTGTGCCTGCGGGGGGCAAGGTGGTGCTTTTGTCGGAGAACCGGCCGGAGTGGGGGATCACCTACTTTGGCATCTTGCAGGCCGGGGCCACCTGCGTGCCGGTGGACAGCCAGGCGACGCTGGACGAGGTGGTTAACATCGTCCGCTCGTGCCGGGCGGAGTGCGTGCTGTGCTCGGAGAAGGTGGCGGCGCGGATCGACGTGGCGGCGGGGCTGCTTGCCGCGGGCCTGTCGAGCCAGGTGCTGGGATTCCAGGAGCTGGACGCGCGGGTCGAACCGGGGCTGGTGCCGCCGGTCACGGGGCTGGTGCAGGGGGCACGGGCCGACGACATGGCGTCGCTCATCTATACCTCGGGGACCACCGGGCGGCCCAAGGGGGTCATGCTGACGCACCGCAACTTCGCGTCGCTTCTGGCCAAGCTGGGGTCGGTCTTCGACATCGACAAGCATGACGGGCTGCTATCGGTGCTGCCGCTGCACCATACCTTCGAGTTCACCGCCGGGCTGCTGATGCCGCTCATGCGAGGGGCACAGATCTCGTATTTGACCGAGGTCACTCCAGAGGCGCTGTCTGCGGCGTTCCGCTCGTCCCATGTCACCGGGATGGTCGGGGTGCCGGCGCTGTGGCAGGTGCTGTACCGGCGGATCACCCGGCAGATCACCGATCTGGCCTTGCTGGACCGGCTGATCGGGGCCCCGTGGGCGCTGCGGATTTTCGAGGCCCTGGTCGAGGGGATGCGGCGACTGCGGGACCAGGCCATGGACTCGCTGGGGGTGGACCTGAACCTGTCGAAGCTGCTCTTTTTGCCGATCCACCGGCGGATGGGCGGGCGGGTGCGGCTGCTCATCAGCGGCGGGTCGGCCCTGCCGGCAGAGACCATGAAGTCGTTTCGCGGCCTGGGCTTCGACCTGTACGAGGGCTACGGGTTGACCGAGGCGTCGCCGGTGCTGACGGTGACCCGGCCGGGCAAGGCGATGGTCGTGGGCAGCGTCGGCGAGGCCCTGCCGGGGGTCGAGGTGCGCATCGACCAGCCCGACGGCAGCGGCGTGGGGGAGGTCATCGCCTCGGGGCCCAACGTGATGGCCGGGTACTACGAGGACGCCGAGGCCACCGCCGAGGCCCTGAGGGACGGCTACCTGCGCACCGGGGACCTCGGCCGCTTCGACGAGGAGAAGCGCCTGTACATCGTCGGGCGGAAGAAGGACGTGATCATCGGCCTGAACGGCGAGAACGTCTACCCGGACGAGTTAGAAGAGGTGTATCGCGACTCGCCCTATGTGAAGGAGCTGTCGATCGTCGGGCTGCCGGTGGAGGAGGGACAGGGGGGCGAGACGGTGGCGTGCCTGCTGGTGCCGCAGTACGAGCCGCCGGGGGAGACGCTGCCGAAGGACGAGGTGCGGGAGCGGGCGCGGGAGCACGTGCGGACGACCTCGACGAAGCTGTCGCTGGCCAAGCGGGTCAAGGTGCTGCAACTGACCGATGTGGAGCTGCCCAAGACGGCGACGCGCAAGGTGAAGCGCAAGGGGGTGCTGGACGAGCTTCAGCGGTTGGGGCGGGTGCAAAAGCAGGCGGCGCTGCGGGAGGGCGACAAGGAATCGGGGGGGGATTGGCTGCTGGGGATGCTGGCGGAGATCAGCGGCAAGCAGCGGGACCGCATCCAGGGGAGCCTGCAGGAACTGGGGCTGGACTCGCTGACCTACGCCGAGCTGGGGGTGGCGCTGGAAGGGGCGGGGATCGCCGTGCCGGAGAACGCCGATCTGACCTCGATCGCCACGGTGGCGGACCTGCAGAAGCAAGTGGCGCTGTGGGGAGACAAGGCCCGGACGGGGCGGCGGCCGGTGAAGCGGGAGTCGGCCCCGGAGCCGGCCGATTCGCTGAACGTGCCGGAGCCGTTGCGGCGCCTGGGGAACCAGGGGCTGGGCAGGCTCCAGCGGATGCTTTATGAGCAACTGCTGGAGACGCGGGTCACGGGGAAGGCCTATGTGCCGAAGAGCAGCCGGTTCATCGTGGCGGCGAACCACGCCAGCCACCTGGACATGGGGCTGGTGAAGCACGCGCTGGGCGACTGGGGACCGCTGCTGGTGGCGCTGGCGGCGAAAGACTACTTTTTCGACGACCCGCTGCGCCGGGCGTACTTCGAGAATTTTACCAATCTGGTGCCGATGGACCGCTACGGCTCGGTGCGCGAGTCGCTGCGCCTGGCCCGGGAGGTGATCCAGCGGGGGAACATCCTGCTCATCTTCCCAGAGGGCACGCGCAGCGAGTCCGGGGTGATGAAGGAGTTCAAGCCGTCGATCGGATACCTGGCGCTGCACAACCAGGTGGACGTGCTGCCGATGTTTCTCGCGGGGACGCACGATGCCCTGCCCAAGGGCAAGCTGCTGCCGCAGCGGCGGCACATCACGGCCCACATCGGGCCGGTGCTGTGCCACGAGGCGCTCCAGGCCGCAGTTGTGCACCTGCCCAAGGGGGAGCAAAACCGCGAGGCGGCCCGGCTGGTCGAACTGGCGGTGCGCAAGCTGGCCCCGCCGGGGGTGAACCGGGTGGCGCCACCGCGGACCGACGGATCGGATGAGGTGCAATCGTGAGCGGGGCGAAAGGTGAGTCGGGCGTGGCGGTGGTCGCGGGCGTGGCGGCTGTCCGGGGTGGGACGGTGCTGGTCACCGGCGCCTCGGGTTTTTTGGGCTTGCACTTGTGCGGCGAGCTGAGGCGGGTTGGCACCCAGGTCCGCGCGCTCTGCCGCGGCGCCGACCCGGAGCTGGGCGAGCTGGGCGTGGAGTTGCACCGGGGGGACCTGAGCGGGCCGGACGAGCCAGGCGCGCTGACCGAGGCCCTGCGGGGCTGCACGGCGATTTACCACCTGGCCGGGCTGGTATCGCGGGACCCGGACAAGGGGCAGCAGATGATGCGCCTGCACGTGGACGGGACGCGGCGGCTGCTGCTGGCGGCGAAGGAGGCCGGGGTGCGGCGGGTGCTCCTTTGCAGCACCTCGGGGACGCTTGCCGTGTCCTCCGAACCGGAGCCGATCCCCGACGAGAGCTTCCCCTACGCGGTCGACCTGTGCGCCGGCTGGCCGTATTACCTGTCGAAGATTTATCAGGAGAAGCTGGCCCTTTCTCTAGGTCCCAAGCTCGGGCTGGAGGTGGTGGTGGTGAACCCCAGCCTGCTCCTGGGGCCGGGGGACCGCCGCGGCTCGTCCACCATGGACGTGCGCAAGCTGCTCTGCGGCGAGGTGCCCATCGTCCCCTCGGGCGGCCTGTCCTTCGTTGACGTGCGCGACGTGGCGCGGACGTGCCTTTCGGCGATGGACCGCGGCGAACCCGGCTCGCGCTACTTGCTCGGCGGACCCAACTGGACCTTTCGCGAGTTCTTCGGCCGCGTCTCGCGCATGGCCAAGGTAAGGGGGCCCTGGCTGCGTCTGCCTTCCCGCTGGAACCGTGCGGTGGCGAAGCTTTCCGGGGTCATCGAAGAGGTCTACCGCCACCAGGGCCACGATGCCCCGCTGGACCGCGTCTCCGTCGAGATGAGCCAGCACTTCTGGTACTGCGACTCGTCCCGCGCCACCCGGGAGCTTGGCTTCGACCCGCGAGATCCCGCCGAGACCCTCGACGACACCGTCAGGGACCTGCGCTCGACCCTGCGCCTGTCCCGATAGCTCGACCTAGGCAGACCTAGGCAGAAGCACCTGGCCGGGCATCTTTTGGCGCACCTCTCCCCCATGTCCTCGCATTCGCGAGGTCATGGGTGGTGCCCCCACACTCCCTTCGGTCACGTATAGTAGTACGCTCCCTCGGTCGCTGCGGAATGGGCCCACGCGGCTGAGCGAATGCGAAGCCGTGGGGAGCGCCAAAATTTGCTCCGGCCATGTGTTTCTTCCTGAAAGGGCTCTTCATCTACCGGGCATCTTGAGAAATCTTACGGCTGGTAGATTTCCTTGACCGCTTTGCCGATGAGCTTCTCCGAAATCGGCAGCCCCAGCGCCGCCAGCGCCGTCGCCGCGGTGTCCATCGTCGAGATCGGCCCGTGGATGTTGTAGCCCTGGCGCACGCTCGGCCCGTAGGCGATCCACGGGATCTCCCGGTCGCAGGCCAGTGCGCCCGAATGGGTGTGGTTGTGCCCCCCGTGGTCCGCCGACACGATGATCAGCGTCTCGTCCAGCGTGCCGGCGCGCTCCAGCGCCTGCACCAGCGTGCCCAGGCAGTGGTCCGTCGCGATTGCCGCGTGCTTCTGCTTGTCCGACATCCACCCGGCGGAGTGCCCCGCCTCGTCCGGGTCGGAGAAGTGCACGAAGGTCAGGTCCGGCTTTTCCTTCTCCAGATAGCGGGCTGCTTCCTCGCTCACCTTCTTGCAGTAATACCCCGGCCGCTCGAACACGCCGATGGTGCCCGCCGGCAGGATGTGCCGCAGCTTGAACTTGCCGACAAAGGCCGCGGTCTTCAGGCCATGCTCGCCGGCCTCCTTGAAGATCGTCGGCACGTGGATGAAGCCCTTGCTCGGGCGCCAGTTGTTCCAGGTCAGGCCGTGGCGGTTGACATCGACCCCCGAGAGCATCGACGCATGGGAAGGCAACGTCGAGGCGGTGCGGATGGTGCGGGCGTGCCAGGAATAGGACCCGCCGTGGTAGAGCCGCTCGTGCCACTGCATCTTCTGACCGCTGATCAAGTCTGGACGCATGCCGTCCTCACTGACGATCAGCACCCGCCGCACCTTGCCCGTGCCACCGACCTTGTCGGCGACCACCACCGCGCCTGCCGAGGGCACCGCGGCTTGCTCTTCTGGCACTGCCGGGGCCATTTTGGTCGCCGCCCGGCCTTTGGGGGCGGCCCCGAAAACGCCCGCCATCACCGCCCCGAACCCCAGGGCACCTACGAGAGCCATTCGGAATAAGCGATGCTTCTTGCTCACGCTGCCAAGGTAGCGCGAATGGGTCTCTCAAGCAATATTTTTGTGAAATCATTAACGATTCCAGGCATGATCAATCCAATCCCACGCCAACCGGCGGGCCTTCACTCCCACTCGAGCGTATCATGACGGGGTGAGCCCATCGCAGCATCCCCGCGGTCGTCGTCGTCATCATCATCACTGCGCCTGGACCATGGACCGGGGCAGGTCCCTGGCCCTTCTGGCCCTGGTCTTTCTCTGCGGACTCAGCGGAGGGTGTGCTTCTCGCCGGCTGGCCTACCGCTGGGCCGACTGGTTCCTTGTCCGGCAGGTCGACAGCCTCTTTGGTTTGAGCGGCCAGCAGAAGTCCTTTGTCCGCGCCCGCATCGCCGCCCTCCACGCCTGGCACCGCCGCGAAGAATTGCCCCGCTATTTGGTGGCGCTGGATCGCTTTCGCGGGCAGTTCGCCGCAGGCTTCCAGCCAGCCGACATCCAGGGCCTGACGGATGAGGTAGAGACCGCCGGACAGCGCCTAGCAGACCATCTGGCTCCGGTCGCCGGGACCTTTCTGTCCACCCTCCGCCCCGAGCAAATCGCCCAGGCCGAGCGGGAACTCTCCCGGGCCGGCACCGAGCGCTTCGTCTACCTGGACCGCCCCGCCGAAGAGTACGTCAAGCGCGCCCGCAAGGAGGGCGAGCGGGCGATGAAGCAGTGGACCGGCGACGTCACCAGGGACCAGCTCGCTCTGCTGGATCGCTTCTTCCGCGACAACCGCGGCGTGCGTCTTCGCCGCCGGGACCGATTCAAGGGCAACGTGCAAGAATTCGTCGCCGCCCTGCGCCAGAAGCCCCCCGCGCCGGTCCTCGCCGACCTCACGCGGACCTGGATGACCCGGGAAGAAGTTCACGAGACCCCCGAGTTCCAGCGATCCGAGAAGCAGAGCGAACAAGACTTCCTGGCCCTCTTCATGAATCTGTACCGCTCCCTGACCCCAGATCAGAAGAAGCACCTCCTCGCCGAGCTGGCCACCCTGCACGACGACCTGGCCGACCTCGTCGCAGATAAGTAAGGACGGACCCTCCTCAAACCGGTGCCAACACCACATCCAGCCAGGGCGGCAGGCTCGCCCCCTCTTTGGGGTAGCTACCTCACCTCGACTTCGAAGAGCTGCTGCTCGATGATGAGGAAGTGGTGTTGTTCAACATCTGCGTCAAGGAACTGGTCTGGCTGTTGTAGGTCGAGATGAGCTGCTCCATCGCCGAGAACTGCGCCTGCAGGTTGGTCTGGTACGCATCCGCCATGCGGCTCATCCGATCGATGGATTTGTTCATCGCCGTGATCTGCTGCCCGATGCTCTGGTTATCCGAGACCAGCACCCCGCTCACCGGGTCGGTGAATGCCTGGACCCCGTTGGCCAGCTTGCTCGCCAGCCCGTTCTTCCCATCGGTGCCCACCAGAAGGTCGATGACCGCCGACCCCTTGGTGGCCATCACCGTTTGCAGGCGGTTCGCGTCCAGGGACATGGTGCCGTAACGGTCCACCGTCAGCCCGATCTCCGCCAGGGCGGTGAACGTGTTGCCCTTGGGCCCCGCAGTGCTGACTGGGAGGTTGAACATCGTCGTCTGCAACTGTAGCACCGCCGAATCCCCCACCAGCGTGGTGTCGTCCAGCGGCGTGCTGCTCCCCGTCTGGGGCATCTGCTTGCCCACCAACCCCATGACCGCGTTGTACGCCGTGGCCACCGCCTCCAGCGAAGTCTGGAGCTTGGTCGGGTCGTTGGTGATGCTCGTGGTGTATGCCGTGCCCGACGTTCCGGTCAGGCTCAGCGCGATCCCGGGGATGATGCCAGTGACGTTGTTGCTGGATGACGACACCACGAGCCCGTCCACGCTGAGCCGCGCGTCCTTCGCCGGGATCACTGTGTTGGCGGGGACGTCCAGCGCGAGCCCGGTCCCTGCATCGGCGAAGGTGACGGCGTTCTGCTTCCCGGCGGACCCCCCGTTTATCACCATCCGGTACTCGCTGCCGTCGTAGACCACGGATGCGGTCAAAGACAGGCCGGCGCCGTTTATCTGGCTGGCCACCTGGTTCAGGTTGTCTCCTGCGCCGATGGTGATGCTGGCGCTCTTGCCCCCGGTGCTCAGGGTCAGTGTGCCGGCCTTCAGCAGGCCCGCCTTGGCCGGATCGGGGAAGGCGTTCGAATAGGTCCGCTGCGCCTGGGCGAGCTGGTTCACGATCACGCTGTAATCCCCGAGCGCGCTCCCCGGCCCGGCGGTGGCGGTGTAGGGGGCCCCGCTCGCCACGGTGGCCGCCCGTCCGGAGATCCCCGCCTGCGTGGTCAAGGCGCGCAGCGAAGTCTGGAGATCGTTGACCTTGGTCGAAAGACCGCCCAGCAGGCCCTGCCGGGTCTGCGCTGACGTGACCCGGGTCTGCAAATCGACTATCGGCCGCTTCTCGATCTGCACCAGCTTGGTGATGATCGAATTGGTATCAATGCCCGAGCTGATTCCCCCGAATGTAATTGGACCTGCCATGTGACTCCCTCTCTGTAACGACTGCGAAAATACCGATACGGACGACCCGGCCGGCGCAAAAATCACTCGCTCGCCGCCGACAAGCTTGGTTCTACGGCGGATCCGGAAAAAGTCAAGGAGTGTCTTTCTGCCCCATGTCAAGGGGTGGGCCAGGATTCTCGGGGCACATCTTGCGGGCCCCATCCATTTGCGCCCCATCCGGGCTACACTGCGGGCGCCCCCCAAAACCAGCAGAAGACCACAGGCCAACCGAGGTGACCAGTCGATGAGGCAGGTATGGATTCCCAAGGTAGGCGGCCCGCAGGTCCTCACCGTCCGCGAGGCGCCCGATCCCGAGCCCGCCGTCGGCCAGGTCCGCATCCGCGTCGCCGCCGCCGGGGTGAACTTCGCCGATATCATGGCCCGCATGGGTCTTTACCCCGACGCCCCGCCTCTGCCCTCCGTGGTGGGCTATGAGGTGGCCGGGCACATCGACCGCGTCGGCCCCGGCGTCGTCGGCCTGGTCCCCTCCGCCCGGGTCCTGGCGCTGACCCGCTTCGGCGGCTACAGCGATTCAATCGTCGTGCCCGCCTCCCAGGTGGCCCCCATGCCCGAGGGCCTCTCCTTCGAGGAGGCGGCAGCCATCCCGGTGAACTACCTGACCGCCTGGCTGATGCTGGTCCGCGCCGGCAACGTGCGCGTCGGCGAAAAGGTGCTGATCCACGCCGCCGCGGGGGGCGTCGGCATCGCGGCGCTGCAGATCTGCCGCTCCCGGGGCGCCGAGGTCATCGGCACCGCCAGCGCTGGCAAGCACCAGCGCCTCCGCGACCTGGGCGTGGCCCACTGCATCGACTACGGCACCCAGGACTTCGAGGCCGAAGTGAAGCGCCTGACCGCCGGCCACGGCGTCGATATCGTCCTCGACGCCGTGGGCGGCAAGTCCTTCGCCAAAAGCTACCGTTGCCTGGCCCCCATGGGCCGCCTCTTCCTCTTTGGCGCCTCCAGCTTCGCCCCGGGGCAAAAGCGCAGCCTCCTGGCAGCATTGCGGGGTTTTTTGGCGCTGCCGGCGTTCAAGTCAATGCAGCTCATGAACGACAACCGCGGCGTCCACGGCATCAACCTCGGCCACCTGTGGGACCAGGCGCCGCAGCTTCGGGAGATGCTCGGCGAGATCCTCGACCTTGTGGCCAAGGGCACCCTGCGTCCGTGCGTGGACAAGACCTTCTCCTTCGAAAAGGCCGCCGAGGCCCACGCCTACATCCAGGACCGCAAGAACTTCGGCAAGGTGCTCCTCACCCCCTGAGTCGCCAACATCCCCGGCTACGCCCGCCCCAATCGAGCGTCGGCGCCGGCTTGCATTAATTGCCCGGTTCGGCGAGCCTATTCATAACTCCAACCAGGAACTGGGTAGAAGCGATGGACCATGCATTGGCGGAGCAGCAGGCCCTCCGCGCCAAGGTCGCGGAACTCTATGACGCGGTGAAGAGCTACTTTGAGATGACCAACGTCGGCTCAAGCGGCGGCTACTGGGGCGCGTTCGATGCTTTGCGCAAGAACCAGCACATGGCAGAGGCCTTCGTAGGTGACCTGAGGGCGCTGATGGAGTGCATCGGCCAGCAGGTACTCCCGGCGCTCGCCGGCCAATCGACCGGGGGGGCGGGAGCGGTGATGGCAGCCGCAGCATCACCGGCCGGAGCGGCGTCACCGAGGCCCCAGGCTCTGTCCGCCGGGACCCGGCCGCCCGCGATCCCGCCGGCCGCGGCGCCACCCCCTCCATCAAGCATCAACGAGGACGAGACCATGCTGCTCGGCCGCCTGCCAGCCAACGTGCAGGAGGAGATCGCCCGCTTCAACGCCGCGACGGCCGCCAAGTCCGACGGGGGGGGCAGGAGCAACGCGGGCGCCAGGGGCGGTGATGCCGGGGTTCGCGCCGAGGCAGCACCGGCAAGCCCGGCGCCGCGGCCGGGTGCCTCGCCCCAACCCCTTCCCGGAGTGACCCGCGGCGACGTGGCCCCCCGCCCCGCAGCCCCTTCACGGCCAACTTCGGCACTTTCCTCCGCCAGGGCGATCTCGAACAAGAGTGAGAAGCCCGCCACCGACAAGTCCGCTGATCGGCCCACCGCGGGCAAACCCACCGACAGGTCCGCCACCGACAGGCCCGCTGTTGACAAGCTTCCCCCGAGCAAACCCACCGACAGGTCCGCCACCGACAAGCCTACGGCTGACAAGCCCGTCGAGCCTCCCCGGCCGACCGGGGCGATTGCCGCCCGCATCGCCGCGGGCTCCCTCCCGCGGAGCAAGACCGCCGAATCCGATCCTCCTGCCCGGCCCGCCGCCCCGGCCAGCCCAGCCCGGCCCACGCCCTCTTCCGGACCGTCTCCGCGTGCCCCCTCCGCGCCACTTTCCCGAGGCAACACTCCGGGGGGTCCTGCTCGACCCGCTGCCCCAGGTCCATCCGCGGCAGCGAAGCCGACGGCTGGGCGGCCTTCCTCGACCGTCAAGACCGCCACGATCCCCGAGGCGATGGGCAAGGATACCAAGGAGGTCGGGCGGATCGCGAAAAGTCTGGACGAGCCTGACAAGAAAGGCCCAGCGGCCCG
>JBBRLA010000156.1:0-14060 GCA_038231615.1 Polyangia bacterium
GACGTTCTGCTTGTCGTCGATGACGAAGACGCTGCGCACCGCCGAGGTGTCCGCCGCCCCCGGGTGGATCATGCCGTAGGCGTTGGCCACCTTCATGTCCAGGTCGGCGACCACCGGGAAGGGGATCTTCACGCCCATCTTCTCCTCGATGTTGCGCACCCACGCCAGGTGCGAATACACGCTGTCCACCGATACGCCCAGGATCTCGGCGTTGCGCTTCTTGAAGTCCTCGTGGCGGCGCGCGAACTCCATGAACTCGGTGGTGCACACCGGGGTGAAATCCGCCGGGTGCGAGAAGAGCACCAACCACTTGCCCTTGTAGTCCGTCAGGTTGACGGGCCCGTGGGTGGTGACCGCGGTGAACGCTGGGGCTGGCTCGTTGATGCGGGGGAGGCGGGTGGGTGCGGTTTCCATGGGACGACTCCTTTGAAAGACCAGACGGTCTCCCATATAGGCGGTTCTGCCGCGGCGCGCAAGCTGGGTGGTGGCCGACGTCCTCCCACGATCGTTCACACCGGAGCACCCCGCCGTGCTTCGCCGCCGCCTGTCGATCGCCGAAAATCTGCTCCGCCCTCGATAGAGACTGCTCTTCCCGGATGACTTTGCCGCAGAAGGTCCGTACCTTACGGATGTGGTCTTGTTCGGGTTTCTGGTGCTCTGCGCCTGCTGGTCAACGACCTGGTACGCCATCCGGCTGTGCCTGCGGGGCTACCCGCCGCTCATGGGCGCCTCGCTGCGCTTCGTGTTGGCGGCGGTCTTCCTGGCGGTCCTGACGCTGCTGTGGCGCAACACACGTCTTTTGTCCCGGGCCCCCTGGCGCGTCCACCTGGCGCTCCTTTTGGCCGGCGTGGTCAACGGCGCCGGCTACGCCTGTCTGTACCTGGCCGAGCGCACCATCACGGGGGGCACCGCGGCGGTGATCTCGGCGGCCAGCCCGTTCTTCACCATGCTGGTGGCGCGGATGTACGGACTGGAACGCTTCGTCCCCCGGCGCCTGCTGGGGGTGCTGGTGGGCTTCGTCGGGGTGGCGGTGATGATGGCCGACGGGCTGGATCGCAGCTCGGCGCACCTGTCGGCGATGCTCCTGGTGGCCTTCGCCTCGGCGGCGCTGTGGCCGCTTTACGGGGCGCTGCTGAAGCGCCACGCCGGGTGCATGCACCCGTTCACCTGTTGCACCTACTTCCTGGGCTACACCAGCCTGACGCTCCTTGTTTTGGCGCTCGTCCAGGGGGAGTCCATGCCGAACCCGCTTTCGGTCCCTCTTTCGGCGAACCTGGGCCTCCTGTACCTGGCGCTTGTCGGCAGCGTGCTGGCCTGGACGGTGTACATGTGGCTCCTTTCGCGCCTGGACCTGACGGTGCTGGCCACGACCGGGTTGATCCAGCCGGTGCTGGCGCTGGGGGTCGACTGGCTCGGCGGGGACACCGAACTGCGGATGCAGGGCTACGTCGGGGCGGCGCTGGTCATCGGCGGAGTGTCGCTGGCGGCGCTGCGCTTCACCCGGGGGCGGCGGCGACCGAGCCGGGAACTGCGCCCGGCAGTCCTGGCTGGCGCGGACTGTCCCTCCATGAGCCGCGGCGCCTAGCTTAGAGCGCAGCGAACACCGTTCGTACCGCGAATGTGGCTGTCTGGTAACCTCCGGGGCTGCCGACGCTACCGAAGGGTGGCATTCCGTTGGGGAGAATCGAGCGATCGGTCGATCAGAGCGAGCAAGCGATCAGAGCATCTCGACTGGTTGTGCCGCCACGTCCTTGTGAAAGGTGGTGTAGACGTAGATCGGGATGCCCAGGTCGGAGAGGTGCTGCTTGATGAGCGGGTACACCTCGGTGAATTCCAGCCCCCCGGCGCCCGAAGCCAGCTTCGGCAGGGCCAGGCTCTTGATGCTCTCGTCCTTTACCGCCTTGTGCAGCGCCTTCAGTGCGTGGTTGACGCTTTCCACGCGGGCCTTCCCGCCCCGGGTGCCCTCCTCGGGGACCGCGTCCTGGGTCAGCAGGTTCACGATGGTCAGGCCGCCCGGCCCGTGCCACGTCCAGACCTCGCCGGGCTTCGGATGGGACGTCCGGCAATAGTGGCGGAAGTCCTTGACCATCGCGGGCCAGCGCTCGCGCAGGCTCAGGGCGAGGCCGCTGTTGAAGTGATCGTTGGGGGCCACCCCGTGGGCGATGGCCTGGGCTTTCGTGAGAAGGATGTCTCCTTGGACCTCGTGAATCATCGTAGTGCTCCTGTGTCGGTTCCGTCCTCTGGAATACCAGCAAGCCGGATGCCAGCCGCGCCGGGGTAGCTACCCGTTGTGCAGCCGAGGCAGGCGCGGGGCGTGCAGGATCACCTCCGCTTCGTGGGCGGCGACCTCGTGCAGGCGCGCACGGACCTCGTCGCGGGGGAAGATCTGCTCGGCCATCTCGACGTAGGACTGGTGGTGGCGCGCCTCGCTGGCCAGAAGCCCCCGGTACAGTTCGCAGAGCGCGCCGTCCACCTCGGGCAGCGCGTCAGCCAGGAGCTTCATCCGTTCGCAGCTCCGCGCCTCGATCAGGGCACAGCACATCAACGTGTCCAGCAGACGCTGCCGCTCGCCGTGACGGACGATGGCGATGAGCTTGCCAGCGTAGGGGCTGGGGTGCATCCGGGCAAAGGGCACGCCGCGACGCTGGAGGTGGCGCAGCACCTCCTCGAAGTGGGCCAGTTCTTCCCGGGCCAGGCGGGACAGCGGCACCAGCAAGGACGGGAACTCCGGGTAGCGAAAGAGCAGTCCCACCGCGGTGGAGGCGGCCTTCTTCTCGCAGTGGGCGTGGTCCAGAAGGATCGAGTCCAGGTGGGAAAGGGCGCGTTCGGCCCATCCCGGGGGGGTGGGGGCGGCCAGGTTCAGCATGGGCGGATTGTACCCGGGCCGCGGCCCGTTGGCGTCCTTCGCGCTACTTGCGCCGGGCCTTGAGGGCGGCGCGGGCCTTCCGACGCGAACGGGACACGGCGGTGGTGGCCCGGGGGCGGAGGCGGCGCTTGCGGGCGGCCTTGGCGCGCACGACGTGAATGCGGGCGCGGGTCTTGAGCTTTCGCTTGCTGCGCTTGGCCATGGGCATGAGGCGATCTCCTGTTTTCCAGAATATTGATTGGGGGCAGACTAGCCGAAAAGCGCCGCACAGGACAATACCCAGGCCAGCGCGAGCCGAACTCGACCAAGCGGTGCTCTCGCTGTGGGTGCACGCAGCCAAGAAAGCCGCCGCGGCCCCCATCGCAATGTGGCTGGCCCACCCTCGGTAACCCAGGTTCAGCGAATCCGGGAATCGGCGGGCGGGCCCGGATTTCGTTCTCGGAGTCCGAATTAGAATCTGTGCCTGAATGGCAGGTCGCTTGCCTGGCCTCCGCCTCGGGACTATGCTGCTTCATCATGTTTTCTGCCATGTTCTTCAATCGTTGCCTCGCGGTCTTGTCCCGGGGACTGGCCCGGCGGCCGGGCTTCTTTTTGCGCCCGTCGCTGGCCGTCGGGTTGGCTGGCTTCGGGCTGGCGGCCTTTTTCTTGTCCTTCCCGGGCTGCGCCGGCAGCCAGAAAGGCGGGCCGGGGATGCTCCTGGCCGTTCGCGACGACGGCCGTTGCGACCGCGCGGGCAAGCGGCTCGAAGAGCTGGACTTGAACGGCGATGGCAAGACCGACGTGTGGAAGCTTTACAGCAAGACCATCGAGGCGGGCACCCAGGTCAGCGTCCTTTCTTGCAAGGAAGTGGACGTCAACTTCGACGGTCGCAAGGACATGTGGATCCACTTCGACCAGAGCGGCGACAAGGTGCTGGAAGAGTTCGACCTGGACTTCGACGGCAAGATCGACCTGTGGGTGATCTACAAGGGTGGCAAGAAGGTGCGCGAGGAGATGGACACCACCTTCGACGGGCGCCCCGACCTGTTCAGGTTCTACGAGGGCGACAAGCTGGTGCGCATCGAGCGGTCCTCGAAGCAGAACGGCAAGATCGACACCTGGGAGTTCTACGAGGGTGGTAAGCTCGATCGCATTGGCTACGATACCGCCGGGATGGGAAAGCCGGATCGCTGGGACCGCGCGCCGGACGACTCGATGCCGACGGAGGCCACCCCGACGTCGAAACCCCCGACGTTGCCGCGCATCGACAACAGCGCGGTCGACAAGACCTCCGACAAGACGCCAGACCAGACCGGGGGCGACAAGGCCCCCGGCAAGAAGCCGAACAAGTAGCCTAGCAGAGAGGTTCTTAGCATGTCCGACACGACGACCCAGGGAATCCGGGTCCGGGTACAAACCCAGTACGCCCCGGAGCGCTCCCAGCCGGCCGCCGGCATCTACTTCTTCATCTATACGGTGACCCTGACCAACGAGGGCACCGCGATCGCCCAGCTCAAGAGCCGGCACTGGATCATCACCGATGGCAACGAGCAGGTCGAGGAGGTGCGCGGCCCGGGGGTGGTGGGCGAGACGCCGGTGCTGGAGCCGGGGCAGCGCTTCACCTACTCGAGCGGATGTATGTTGAAGACGCAATACGGCACCATGCGGGGCACCTACCAGATGGTCCGCCCCGACGGCCGCGCCTTCGACGCCGAGATAGCCCCCTTCGTATTGGCCCTGCCCCACGCGGTAAACTGAGAGCTCGCCCCCACACCGAGCGTGGACTGGCTCACGAGTGGTTTGGCGGGTGCGAATACATCAATCCCGACATTATTGCCCACGATGAGTTCGGTGACTGGAACTCCGACGGCGCCATACGCAAGGCCGCCGATGTCGCGCAGGAACGACGAGAACGGGCGCTCAAGGAGCGTCGAAGCGTCGCCTTCGAGACGGTCTTTTCGAGCCCTGACAAGGTAGAGTACCTGCACGCTGCGCAACGGGCCGGATTCTTCTTGAGACTCTTCTTCGTCAACCCAATTATCAATGCGGGGCGCGTGGCACGTTGAGTGATGGAAGGTGGGCACGACGTGCCGATCAGCAAGATCGTCAGCCGCTACTTCAAGTCGATTGCCAACTGCGCGGCCGTGGCGCCTGAAGTGGACCGGCTTTATCTCTACGACAACTCGCTGGACGACATCGAGCCTCGTCTGTGCTTGTGAGGCGGCGGCACCAACACCGCCAACTTGGTGTTGTCGGTGCGGTCGATCTTGAACTTGAGGACCGAGGCGGAGGGCTCCCCGCCTTCCCGGCAGGCTTCGACCTCGTACGCCACCGTGCCGCGGTGCTCCTTTACAGATGCGCAGCCGTGCTCTCCGGCCAGGGTCAGGGTTATCGCCAGGGCCTCCTTGCGGGTCGGCTCGGCCACCTCGATGTCGACCGTCACGGTTTCGGCCGTCGCCTCGGCCCGCGCCGGCCGGGCCCCCGCCGCGCACAGCAAAAGCCCGCAGAAGACCAAAGTGTGGTTCCGTTTCATTGTGAATTGCATCCGGTCAACCTCCTGGCAGGGAACCACGAGCAATGCCCGTACCACCCAGGCCAGGACGTGAGATTTCGACCACATCGGTGAACTGCGCAGGCTGTGCTGCCAAAGGGACACGCGGATCCGCGGGAGTCACGCCATTTTGGCAGGCTTCAGAGCCCAACCAGGTTTCGGACGGACCTTAACACCTGAGCACCTGAGCAAGCCATGCTGCTGGGATCACAGGCCTTCAGCTCGTGCCGTGCCAGGGTCCACTCCGCCCAGCGCGGCGAGGAGGGCTTCGATGGGGTAGAGCACGCGCTCTTCCAGATCGAAGCGCAAAAGGTCCTCGTCATCGAGCTGTTTTTGCCGGCTTCCCTGCAACGCCCGAAAGCGCAGATCCAGAAACGCCCGCAGGGGGGTCAGAAGCTCGGCCTCCAGAATGTCGATCGAGGTGGGAGCATCTCGTTCCAGGGCCCGTCCGATGGCCGCCTCGGTCAGCTCCAGCTTGGGCAGGACGCGCACGAAGAAGTCGTCGACCTTGCCGCCCCGCAGATACCCCCGGGCGAAGGCCCGGTAGCGGCCGAAGACCTGCTCATCCAATAACCGCAAGAGGCCCTCGTCCTTTTCCCCGAGCGCCTCCACCGCCCGCCCTCGCGAGGCGGCGACCATGCCCAGGAGTTTTTCGTCCAAAAGCCCGAGCAGGAAGTCCCGGTCGGCGGGCGCGGCCCGGTTCTCGCCGAACGGCCAGCCCCTGGGGCGCACGAAGTCCAGCGTCTCCCGCGCCGCCAGCTTGTGGACTTCGTCGGCATCTGCAATCAGGCGCCGCCGCTCCGCGGGGACAAAGTCCCTGGCGAAGATCAGCGCGTCCGCCTGGCACAGGCGCAGGGCCTGCTGGGACTCCTCCTTGCGGGCGGCGGGGATGAGGCCCTCTGCCAGGGCCCGCGCCCGGAGGAGCAGGGCGTGCAGCCGCCCCCTGGCGGCGGCCTGCTTGATCATCTGCGAGCGGGCGAAGAAGCGCTGCTCCAGGGCCTCCATCAGGGCCGGCAGGTTCGAGCGGGCGATGAGGTCCTCGTCGTTCCGCTTGCGGCCGAGCAGCGCATCCCGCCCGCTGAAGGGCACCACCAGCTCCAGAAGGTCCCCCAGCCCCGCCGCCTGGTCGTGCAGGTGTTCGAGGATCGCCGAGACGGCGACCTCCGCCGCGGGACCCAGCCGGTCGATCTTGTTGAGCACCCCGAGGATCTGCTTGCCGTCCGCGCGGATCGTACCCAGGGCCTCCCGTTCGGTGGCCTTGCCCGCCTGGTCGATGGTGAAGAGCCACACCACCGCGTCCGCCTGGGAGATGAACTCCCGGGCGGTCGCCTCGTGCTCCGGCTCGATGGAATTGAGGCCCGGCGTGTCCACGACATTGACCCGCTGCAAGGTCTCCAAGGGGTACAGAACCTCGACGAAACGGATGCGCCGCGCCTCGGACTCGTCCACCGCCTTCAGCAGCGCCGGCACCTCGGCCCACGACACGTCCCGGCTGGTGTCGTCGCGATACACCACGCGGCCGCCCCGCTCCCTGCCGTACTTGAGGATGTTGATGGTCGCGGTGGTCGGGGTGATCCCCATCGGGGCCACCTCCTCGCCGAGCAGCGCGTTGACGAAGGTCGATTTTCCCGAGTTGAACTCGCCCATCACGGTCAAGAGCAGCGGCCGATCCAGCGCCGCGAGAAGCAGGCTCGCCTCGGGCAAGAGCGACGCCAGCTCCGGGGTGTGCAGCAGGTGCCGTTGCGCGGCGGAAAGGAGCCCATAGGTCTCCCTGGGCAGCCCCTCGCGCTCCTTGCGATAAAGCTCGCCCAGTTCTTCCCGCGGGCGCGGGTCGCCCGGGGCCAGCGCCGCCGCCCGGCGCAGGCTGGCCGCCGCCGCCGCCGCATTGCCCCGCCGCCGTTCGATGGCCGCCCCCGCCAGGCGCACCTCGACGGTGTCCTCCGTAGCAAGGGCCCGCTGCTGCAGCGCCATGGCCTCGGGAAGCGGCAGATCCGGCAAAAGGGACTGCGCCGCCAGTCCGTCGGCGGTCTCCCGCAGCCCCCGGGCCATCCCCAGCCGGGCCGCCTTGCCCAGGAGCCGCTGCTTCAGGGCCAGGTGCAGGGCCTCGCCCAAAATGGCCGTCCGCTTGCCGTCCGACTCGGCTGATGCCGATGGTGCGGGAAGCGCCCCGAGAGCCAGATCGTAAGCCGCCAGCGCCTGATCGGGTGACCCGCTGCGGGCGTGGCAACGGGCCAGCAGCAGATGAACGTCGGCCATGGACTCGGGCCGCTGCGCCGCCGCCCGCAGGGCCTGTTCATGGGCCGCGGCGACGTCCCCTTGGTGGAGCCGCAGCGCCCCCAGGGAAAGCAGCGTTCCGGCATCGTTGGGTGCGATCTCCAGCGCCCGCAGGAGGGCCTTCTCGCTGTCGGCAATCTGCCCGGCAGCCAGAAGCAGTTCGCCCAGCACCTTGAGCACTCCGGCGCTGGGTTGCTCCGCCCGGGCCGCCCGCTGCAGGCACAGGCGGGCCGCCTCGAAGGTCGGGCCGCCCTCGGGCTCGCCCTTTTTTTGTGCGCTGCGCAAAAGCGCCTGCCCCAAAAGCCCCTGGGCCTCGGCATTGTCCGGGCTCTGCGCCACCGCCTTGCGCAGCTCCCGCACGGCGCGGTCCAGGCGGTCCATCTTCAAATAGACTGCCCCCAGGCTGCCTTCCACCTCGGCCCGCAGGGACGGCTCGCCGATGAGGGGCAGCGCCACCCGCAGGCTCTCGGCTGCGCCCTCCAGGTCACCCTCCCGCAAAAGGAGCTGCCCCAGGGCCACGTGGGCCTCGGCGAACCCCTCCCGGGCCGAGATCGCCTGGACCAGCGCCCCCTGTGCCAGCGCCCGGTCCCCCGCGGCGCCACGGCGCATGTAAGAAAGCCCCAGCAGATACAGCGCGCGGGCGTGATCCCGACGACGGGCCAGGGCGGCCTCCAGCTCGTGGATGGCGGCGTCGTAATCGCCGCGTTCCAGCAGCGCCGCGCCCAGCTCGACGTGGGCGCGGATGTCGTCGGCGATCAGCTCGCCGAACTGGCTGGCGAATCGATTGAAGCGGTCGAAGAGGTCCACAGTCGCTGCCTCAGCTCTTCCAGGCGCTCGTCGATGTCTCGCAACCGATCGAGCTGCCCCACCAGTTCCCGGTCCCGCGCCTCGACGTCCAGCCCGTGGGCGCGACGTTCGGAGAGCGCCCGATCCAGCATCTCCGAGATCCCCTTGTGCAGGGCGTCCCCGGCGGCGGTGACGAAGTCGCTCAGCCGGCCGGCGAAGTCGTCGACGATCTGAGTGAAGCGCGGCCCAATGACCGTCGCCGCCCGGCGCACCACCTCGGGGGCCTGCTCCTTGGCCTGGGTCTTGATCTCGGCGGCGATCCGCCCGCGGACCATCACCGCGATGATCGGCGCGGCCAGGGTCAGAAGGCCCCCGACGAAGGTGTTGACGAAGAGGAAGATGCCGGTGCCCAGGGCGCCCAGGGCGAAGACCCCGACGTCGTATTTTAGCGAATCCACCTCCAGTTCGACCTGGGTGTCGGCGGGGCCCAGCTCCGCGGCGACCACCGACATGGCCTGCTGGATGTTCTCGTTGGTGATCTGGATGATCTCCTCGGCCAGGCGTTCCAGCAGGGTCGAGACGTGGTCGCCCTCCCGCTCGGCGAACGACTTCAAGGTGTCCTGCAAGAACGGCTGCAAGAACTTGCGCACATCGCCGGCGTCGGCCCGGTCGATCTCCTCGGGCAGCGCCGCGGCGAAAGCCAAGGTGAATTCGTCCAGGTCCAGACGCACCTTGGCCTTGATCGCATCCGCCTCGGCGGTGACCCGCTGGTGCACCTGCCGTAGGGTCTGCTGCTTGCCGGTCAGCTCGCCACGCACCCGGCCGATGCGCGTCTCCAGCTCTTCCAGGGAAAGCTGCAACGAGCGCCGCTTGATCCCCAGGTTTTGCCGCAGATACCCCGAAAGGCGCATGCCGTCGATCGCCGCGTTGTCCAGCAGCACCCGGCCCCGTTCGTCGGACAGATAGCGTTGCAGGTAGGCGGTAAGGGGCTGCATGCCGCTTGGCTCCAGGTTGCCTTGTAACGCCTGCTTCGCCGACACCATGAAGATCACCGGGTTGTCGACGATCTTCGACAGGTTGGCGCGGACGTAGCGCAGGGTCTCTTCCTGCTCGTCTTTGGCCAAGAGGTCGGCCTTGCCGATGATGAAGATCAGCTTGTCTTTGCTGCGGCGCAGGATGCGCTGTTCCAAAAAGACCCGCTCAGACTGCTTCAGCACCTGCGCGCCATCCAGCAGGAAGAGCACCGCGTCCGAACGCGGAATGTAGTTGTAGGTGATCTCGGCGCGCTGCTCGTTGATGTCGTTGACCCCGGGTGTGTCCACCAGCGTCACCCGGTCCTTGAGGATCTCCGCCGGCCAGCCGACCTCGACGTGGCGCACCTGCGCCGCATTGTGCCCGTCGATGGTTACCCAGTCGCCCAACGTGCGCGGGTCGATGGTCTTCACCGTCTCGTCGTGCAAGATGGCCTTGGCGTAGGGCGCGTCGGCGTAGACCAGATGGTTGATGGTCGCGGTGGTCGGGGTGATCCCCGCGGGCAGGACCGGCGCGCCGAGCAGGGCGTTCACGAAGGTCGATTTGCCGTGGTTAAACTCCCCAAGGACCACCAGCGAGAAACGCTCCTCCGAGAGCTTTGGGATGCGGTGCAGCAGAAGGTCCCCCGAAAGGGTGTGCATCCCGGATTCTTCTGCCAGACGGGCCGTCTCGCGCAGTTCGGCCAGCAGGGCCTGCTTGATCTCCTTGTGCTCCGCGGTGAGGGCGCTCATGCTTGTCCTTTGGGCTCGCCGCCGTGGTCGTCGCGCTGGTCATCACTCGGGCCGACGCCGGGGTCGTCGCCGGGATCGACAATCGACCGCGGGGCCTTATCGTCGAGGATCCTGGCCACCGCGGCGTCACATTCCTCGGTGGACTCACCGCCGGAAAGCCCCAGGATGTTCCTGAAGTAGGCGCTACCGGCAAAGCGCGTCAGCGCCCGCTCCCTGCGGGACAGGTCTACAGAAGATCCCGCATTGACGCCGGCAGGCGGCCCGGCGGCCTTGCGCATCGCCGAAAGGGAGATGTCCAGTTCCCTGGCGCAGACCAGCCCGGCGCGATCCGCGGTGATGTTGGCCCGCCGCGCCCAGGCGGAGAGGGTCAGGGTCGCCGGCCGGACCACCCAGCGAACGAAGCCGCTTTGCCGGGCTTGCAGGTAGTAAAGCGCGGTGTGAAAGGGCACGTGCCCGTTCTGGATGCGCCCGCACTCCCTGCCGATGACGTCGGTCAGCTCGTCCTCCGTGAGCAACTCGATGAGGGCCACGGAGACGACGATGTAGAGGTCCTCGGCGGTGCCCAGGGCAATGGTGCCCAGCGTGCTCGGCTGCGGGGCCACATACACCGTCGGCGGGTCGATGTGCAGCCGCTGTGCGCAGCGGGCCGCCGCTTGGTGCACCGCGGGGAAGCGCTCGCTGCCGGCCCGCACCGAGGAGCCGAGCAGCTCGGCCCGGGCGACGCTGCGCCACAGCCGCCCGGCCTCCTCCAGGGCAAGCTTTATCGGACGCAGCCGGGTAAGGGTGCGTAGCAACCGGACGTCACCGGGGAAGGCGTAGGCCGCCCCTTCCCGCACCTGGGCTTCGCGTGCCCCTTTTCTACGGGCGACGTAGCGCTGGAAATCGAAGTCATCGGCTGGCATGGAGAAAGACGATAGCAGGAGACCGGCGCGGCTGCCACATCGACCGCGCCCGAAGTCCCGGACTTCAGTGAGGCAAGGGAGCGGTGGGTTCGTTGTCGTGCGTGCCGGTGCCCTGGGAGCCCGGCCCCATCTGGATGCGGGTGGGGGCCTGGTTCGGGTCCCGGGTCATCGGCGCGGTCTCCGTGGGAGCGAGCGCGGCTGCACGGCTCCTGGCAGCGGGCCTATTCGTCCCACTTCCACAGCCCCAAAGGGCTGTGACAAGAGCCAGCGCGATGCCGTGCAGCCTGTTCATCTTCCGTGAGGCCTGAAGTCCGAAGGGTGGCCTACTGTGCCGGGGGAGCGGTGTTCTGGCCGGCGGCCGGATCACCCTGCGCCGGGGTCGCATTGGGATCGTTGGTCTGGGTCGTGCTGGTGGTCGAGGTCTCGGTCTTGGTTTCTTTGGTGCCGCTGCCACAACCGAAAGCCATCATGCCAACGAACGCGATGCCGAGAAGCTTCTTCATTGTCCGACCTCCTAAAGGTTTCCAAGCCAGTTCCCTTGGGAACGTTCCGGCGAATTCTAGGGTCGGTATGTCGACAAGTCAACAGCCGCCACCGCGAAAAAAGGGAGATGGCAGGCCCTGCCGCCACAGGACCGTACAGATGAATACCCGGTAGATATCCAGTCCAGTCCGGTGGGTTTCAGCCCAATGCCTTGTGCTTGGCGACGAATTCTCGCGTCACGCGAGCGGCCGTCTCGTAGGCCTCCTTCATCTGGTCCACCATCATGTGCTCCACCTTGCCCCCCACCAGGGGCACCGAGATTTTCACCTCTCCGGTAAACTCCCGGCGACAACGTCCGCTGCCCGGAGCGCCAAGCGGGGTCACCGCGAACACCCCCGACATCTGGAAGCGGTCCTTGGCCAGGGAGGGCTCGATGCGCACATCCATGGAGGAGCGGTCCTTGTGGAAAACGTCGTGTTCCGTGTAGGAAGTGTCCTTGATGATCGAGGCGGCCCAGGATGGGATGGGGGTCGTCGGATCGAGCTTCTGCGAGCGACGGATGGTGTTGCCTTCGTCCTTCTGCTCCAAAACCTGCCGCGAGCGCATGTTGAGCTGCCGGTAGAGTTCGCGGTTGAAGTCGTCGCTCCAGAAGATCTGCCAAAAACCCTCGGGATGGATGTCGAAGTCGTGGCCGAAGTTGAATTTCATGTAAAGAGCTTCTTCAGCTCGTCGCGGATGCGGGTCTCGATCTTGCCCTTCAGCGGGGTCAGCGCGAACGAGAGGTCCAGGTTCAAAAGGACGCGCTGGGCCTCGATCTTGATGATCCCCGTGACGCCCGTGCGCTCGATCTTGGCCTCGGTATCGGTGAGCCATTTCACCGTCAGCCCGTACTTGTCCGAGAGGTCCTGGCTCAGCGTATCCAGGCGCTTCTTGGCGTCCGTCGCGGGTACGTTGTGCGCCTGCTCGATGTTTACCTTGGGCATGAGAACCTGCCTCCGTGCTTGTGAGTGATCTGGTTTATATCACGCCGAGAAGACCTCGGGTCGACAATGGGGCGCTTCAGCTCACCCGGATCTTCCCGACCGCGTCGGCTTCGGTGATCGTGCCAATCACCGCCCGCACCGCGACGCCTCCCTGTTCCAGGGCGCCCAGCAGGGCCGAAAGCCGATCGGGCGCGACTGCGATCAGCAACCCGCCGGAGGTCTGCGCATCCGCCAGAAGAAGCTGGACATGCGGGGGAATCGCCGCCGAGAACATCGTGTTCGGCGCGGCGAAGGCCAGGTTGCGCCGGGAGCCCCCGGGGCAGACATTCTGCTCCGCCAGATCGACGACCCCATCGAAGAAGGGCATGGCCGCGACCCGGAGATCGGCGCCCAGGGGCCGGCCGTACCGCTTGCTGGACGCCCGCAAAAGGTTGCCCAGGTGGCCCAGGAGGCCGAACCCGGTCACATCGGTGGCCGCATGAACGCCGACCTCGACCATGGCCGCCGCCGCGGCCCGGTTCAGCTCCGTCATGCTGTCAATCGCCGGCTGAAGCTGCGCAGAGGTCAGGCGCCCCCGCTTCATCGCGGTGGTCAGGACGCCGGTGCCCAGGCGCTTGGTCAGCACCAGGGCATCCCCCGGCAGCGCCCCGGCATTGGTCACCACCCGCGACGGGTGGACCAGCCCGGTGACGAAGAGACCGAACTTCGGCTCGTCATCCACTATCGAATGGCCGCCGGCAATGGTGATCCCGGCGATCTGGCATACCGTAGCGGCCCCCAGAAGCACCTGTCCGAGCGGCTCGGTGCCCAGCGTAGCGACCGGCCAGGCGACGAAGCTGAGGGCGGATAGAGGTACGGCGCCCATGGCGTACACGTCGCTCAGGGCGTTGGCCGCGGCGATGCGCCCGTAGTCGAAAGGGTCGTCCACGATGGGCGTGAAGATGTCGACCGTCTCGACCAGTGCCAGATCGTCCGAGAGCCGGATGACCGCGGCGTCATCCCCGGTGTCGATGCCCACCAGCAGGCGGGGGTCTTGCGCGGGGGGCAGGTGGGAGAGCGCGGCGTACAGATCGACCTGGGCGATCTTGGCGGCGCAGCCAGCGGTCTTGGCAAGCCGGGTGAGGGGGGTCGTCATGAGGTCCTCATTATTAACCGAGGTAAAAGGTCACGGGATCGGCAGGTTCGGCAGGCCCGCCGACGATCCACCGACCTCACCCCCATCGGGCCCGTCCCCAGGATTGGCCCTGGACGCCAAGGCCGCGCCGCCCCCGGAGTCGCCGACGGCCTCGATGATCCCCTCGATGTTGGCCCTGCCGGTGTTGCCCATTCGGGTCATCCCGCCGGTGTTCTCTCCGCCCATGCCCTCGACCACCAGGCCCCAGTCGCTGTCCGCGCCCTGGTTGTCGAGCAGCGTGGCGAAGCTGACCCCCGGCAGCCAGGGCGACACCACCCCGCAGCAGCGGTCGGTGACGC
>JBBRLA010000157.1:0-13998 GCA_038231615.1 Polyangia bacterium
CTCCCGCCGCGGCGACAACCGCCCCCCGGGCCCCAGCCGGGCCCCGGTCATCGAGGCCCGCAACTACATCGTCGTCGCAAAGCGCGTCCAGTACACCAACCCCATCGACCCCCCCCCGGTCGCCGGCGCCGTCGCCGTCGCCGTCGCCAGTGCCGAACCCACCCCGGGCTCGGCAGAGGGATCGGCCCTGGACAAGGACATTGACAAGGGCGTCCGCTGCAACGGATCCAACTGCGAGGTCGACAAGAGCCTCATCGACAAGGTCATGGCCAACACCACCGCCCTGGCCACCAGCGCCCGCTTCGTCCCCTCCAGCAAGGACGGCAAACCCAACGGATTCAAGGTGTACGCCATCCGCCCGGGATCGGTCTTCGCCAAGCTCGGCATGCAGAACGCCGATCTGGTCAAGGCCATCAACGGCCTCGACATGTCGACCCCGGATCGGGCCTTCGAGGCGTATACCAAACTTAAGAGCGCCTCGCACCTGACGATGCTGCTAGAGCGTCGCAACGAGACCATCACCCTCGACTACCAGATTCGGTGAAAGACACCCATGGACGGCTTGTTCAGTAAAACGTGCATTCTCGGGGCGCTCGGCGGGCTGCTCCTGTGCTCTTTCCCCCAGACCGCACTCGGGCAGCTACCCGAGGAGGGCGACGAATCGGCTCCGGTCAACAAGCGCGGCCGCGGCGCTCGGGGCCTGCGCCCGGTCATCTCCAGCGCTCCCAACATCATCATGGCGCCCCCTCCGGTCTTGCCCTCAGGCGGAGTGACGGCACCGGCACCGGCAGGCATCCCCCCAGGCGGTACGCCCCTGTCGCCTTCGGCCCGGGACGACCTGCCCCTGCCCGGCGCCCTGCCTGGCGAGAAGGAGTTCACCGAATGCAAGCGCATCCCGGCCAACAAGCGCTTCGTGGTCAATCTGAAGCCGGATAGCGAGCTTGCGGACCTGGTGGGCTGGATCAAGAACATCTCCTGCCGGCCCTTCATCATTCCGTCCAGCATCCGCCAGTCCAAGGTCACCATCGTGGTGCCCGAGGCGATCAACGCCAGCGAGGCGTACCGCATCTTCCTCTCGGCCCTGGAGTCCATGGGCCTGACCGTGCAGCCGGACGGCAAGGTGCTGAAGCTCATCGAGTCCAACCGCGCCCGCGAGTCGTCCATCCCGGTCATCGGCCCCGGCGAGGAGCCCCCCTCGACGGAGCAATTCGTCACCAAGATGCTCCGCCTGAGCCACGTCTACCCCGACGAGATCCTCACGGTGCTCAACCGCCTGAAGGGACGCGATGGGGACATCCAGCCGTATGCGGCGACCAATACCCTTATCATCACCGACCTGGCATCCAACATCAAGCGCATGGAGGCGGTGGTCCGGGCCCTGGACGTGCCCATGGGCGGCGAGAAGATCTGGCTGATCCGCCTGCGCAACGTGGCCGCCGGCGATGTCAGCACCATGCTCCAGCAGATCTTCGGCGTGGGCAAGGCCGCCCCCGCCGGGAGCCAGGCCCGCCGCGCGCCGGTGACCATGACCGCGCCCAACTCGGGCACGGACATCACCACCCCGGGTCTCGCTAATTCGCCGACCGGCAGCTCCGACAACGGGGACCTGTCGATCAGCCAGATCGTCCCCGACGAGCGGACCAACTCCCTGATCGTGGTGGCGACCGAGCGGACCTACCAGCGGGTGCTGGCGCTGGTGAAGCGATTGGAGGCCCAGGGCGAGGGAATGGGCGGCGAACGGGTCCACGTCTATGGCCTGGCCAACGCCAGCGCCGAGGATTTGTCGGTGGTGCTGCAGGGCATCGGGGTCTCGGTCTCGGGTGGCGGCGCTCGGCGGGGCGGCACCCCCGGGCGGCCGGCAGGCGCCTCCCCGCCTCAGGGCGGCGGCAGCGCCGGCCTGTTCCAGGAGGAGGTCAAGGTCACCGCCGACAAGGCGACCAACTCCCTGGTCATCCTGGCCGGCGGCAAGGACTACCTGACGATCAAGGACGTCATCAAGCAGCTGGATCTTCCGCGCAAGCAGGTCTTCATCGAGGCCACGGTGATGGAGATCAGCCTGTCGAAGTCGCTGGACCTGGGCATCTCGTATCACGCCGGCTACGACCTGGGGAACAACAACGGACTGGTCCTTGGGGGCTTGCACAACGGGACGCTGAACTCCCTGAACCCGCTGGGGGCGGCGGCACTCTCGGGCCTGGCCGCGGGGGTCGTCGGGCCGCTTTTTTCCAGCAGCTCGACCCTGGGCTCGCTGGGATCATCCATTCCCACCTTCGGCGCCCTGATCCAGGCGTTGCAGACCAACAGCGACGTGAACGTCCTGCAGGTGCCGAGCATCCTGACCACCGACAACGAGAAGGCCACCATCCAGGTGGGCCAGAACCTGCCCTTCCCCAGCACCTCCTTCGCGGGCATTCCCACCGGGACGTCGGGCGGGGCTGCGGGCGGCCTGGGAATCGGCACCTCGGTGCAGCGGCAGGACGTGGCACTGAAGCTGGAGATCACCCCCCACGTCAACAACTCGGACGTCGTCCGGCTGGAGATCGACAACGAGATCTCCGATGTGGCCTCGCCCAACTACAACGGCCTGGGGCCGGCCACCAACAAGCGTACCCTGAAGACCACGGCGGTGGTCCGCGACCAGCAGCCGATCGTGCTGGGCGGCATCCTGCGCGACAAGATCTCCGAGACGGTCACCAAGATTCCCCTTTTGGGGGACATCCCGATCCTGGGCTACCTGTTCAAGATCAAGAACAAGACCGTGGACAAGCAAATGCTGATGGTGGTGCTGACGCCGTATGTGATCACCGAGCCGGGGGACCTGCGGCGGATCTTCGAGCGCAAGATGAAAGAGCGCCGCGAGTTCATCGAGACCTATTCGGCCTTCGCCAACGAGCGCGACTTCGACAAGGTGGTGGACTTCACCCGCAAGCGCGGGGCCCTGGAAGAGATCAACCGCACGGCGATCGAGGCGGAGAAGGAGGCCAACGAGCTGCACGCCGCGGAGGCCGGGCTGCGCCACGACGTGGAGGGCGGGCCGGTGGAACTGCCGGCGCAGCCCTTGCGTGGGGCCTCGTCTCCGACACCGCAGCCGGCATCGCCCAGCCTGGCCCCGGTCCCGAACCTGAGCCTGCCGCCGCCGCCGTCGTCGCCGTCGATCGTGGCGCCTTCGGGCGCCCCGCCGAACCGCTAGAGGGACCCGATGAACAGCGCCGCCATCACCGCCACGCCGCCGCCGACCCCCGATACACGGGCGACACCGGCGACGCCCGAAAAGATCCACGGGCCGGGCCGATCGTCTCGATCCCTGGGGGCGATCTTGCGCCGCACTGTCGGATTGACCGACGCGGACGTGGCCGAGGCACTGAAGGAGCAGGAGGAGGGGCGCAAGAACGGCGCGGCCGGGCGCGAGGGCATGCGTCTGGGCGAAATCCTGCTCAGGCTGCGCCTGGTCACCGAGGAGCAGGTGCTGAACGCCCTGGGCGAGCAGTTCGACATCCCGGTGCTCAGCGAGCTGCGGCCCGAGACCTGCGACCCGGACCTGGCGCAGCGGGTGCCGATCAACTTCGCCAAGCAGCACCGCATCCTGCCCATGCGGCGACACCCGGATACCGGCAACGTCGAGGTGGCCATCTCGGACCCGGCGGCGGTGCATGTGCTGGACGACGTGCGCCGGGCGGTGGGCGCCGACGTGGAGCCGGTGCTGGCGCCGCAGCACCAGATCGTCGAGGCCATCAACAAGGTCTACTCCCGCGGGCGCATCGACGCGGATCTGGAGCAGAAGGAAGAGGGCGGCGCCGCTACCGAAGAGGAGACCGAGGAGGACGTGGACCTGGTCGATCTGAACGACGAGGCGCCGATCATCCGCTGGGTGAACTCGGTGATCTTCCACGCGGTGCGGGTGCAGGCCTCGGACATCCACCTGGAGCCGCGCGAGAAGGACCTGATGGTCCGCTTCCGCATCGACGGCGAGCTGGAGGAGTACAAGAAGGCGCCGCGGAACTTCATCAACTCGATCATCGCCCGCGTGAAGATCATGGCCGGGCTGAACATCGCGGAAAAACGCCTGCCCCAGGACGGCCGCATCCGGCGAAAAATCGCCGGCAAGGACATCGACATGCGCGTCGCCACCGTGCCCACCGGCTTCGGCGAACGCATCACCATCCGGCTTTTGGACCGGACCTCGGTGCTTTTGGACCTGGCCGACATCGGCTTTGGCGAAGACCACCTGAAGAAGATGCACGAGCTCATCACGCGGCCCCACGGCATCCTCCTGGTGACCGGGCCGACGGGGTCGGGCAAGACGACGACGCTTTACGCATCGCTGGCCAAGATCAACGTCCCCAACATCAACATCATGACCGTCGAGGACCCGGTCGAGTACCAGCTTGAAGGGATCTCGCAGATCCAGGTCAACCCGAAGATCGAGCTGACCTTCGCCACGGCGATCCGCTCGTTCCTGCGCCATGACCCCGACGTCATCATGGTCGGCGAGATCCGCGACCAGGAGACCGCGGGCATGGCGATCACCGCCTCCCTGACCGGCCACCTGGTGTTCTCCACCATCCACACCAACGACTCCGCCGGGGCCATCACCCGTCTCATCGACATGGGCATCGAGCCCTTCCTGGTGGCCTCGTCGATCTCGGCGCTATTGGCACAGCGCCTGGTGCGCCGGCTCTGCGGCAAGTGCCGCGAGGCCTACGTGCCCACGCCGGAGGAACTGGACCGCATCGGCATCCCGCAAGGGGCCTTCTTCGCCGGACAGGCGAAGGTGACCAAGTACAAACAGAAGCTGCCCATGCCGCCCCCGGGGATGCTCTTTCGGGCCAGACCGGGCGGATGTGCCGGCTGCAACAAGGCGGGCTACACCGGGCGTTCGGCGATCTACGAACTTCTGCTCATCGATGATGAGATCCGCGCCCTTGCGCTGCGCAAGGCCGACGCCGGGTCCATCAAGCGGGCGTCCCTGGCCGCCGGCATGCGGACCCTGCGGGGCGATGGCGCCTTCAAGGTCATATCCGGCATCACCTCCGTCGAAGAAGTCATGCTGGTGACGGCGGAGGACCAGGGCTAGTGCCAGTCTTTCAGTACAAGGGCTTTGACCAGAAGGGGAAGCCGGCGGCGGGCATCAAGGACGCCGACAACGTTCGCGCCCTGCGACAGAACCTGAAGCGGGAGGGCATCCTGCTCACCGAGGTGAAGCAGAGCCAGGCCAACCTGAAGACCGGGGAGATGGCACAGGGCGACCCGGCAAGCTTCGGCGGGGGCGGCCTGCTCCATGCGATCTCGCCGCTGCGCCTGGTCCGCTGGATGGAAGCGCGCGGCGATGCCGGCAAGCCGCTCATGGCGATTCTGACCCGGCAACTGGGCACGCTGCTGCGCGCCGGGGTGCAGCTTTCCGAATCGCTGACCGCCCTCATCGACCAGGCGGAGCGGCCGGGGCTCAAGCGGGTGCTCTCGGACGTCAAGACCCAGGTCAACGAGGGCATGCCGCTTTCGCAGGCGATGGGACGTCACCCGCGCTTCTTCGAGGACCTGTACATCAACATGATCTCTGCGGGAGAGGCTTCGGGGAACCTGGACGCGGTGCTCTTCCGCCTGGCGGACTTCATGGATGCGCAGAACCGGCTGCGCAACAAGGTCGTCTCGGCGCTTTTCTACCCGGCGATGATGACCTTCATCGGCGGCGCCATCATGGCGCTCCTGATGACCACGGTGGTGCCCAAGATCACCTCGATGTACGACGACACAGGCAAGGCCCTGCCGCTTTTGACCCAGGTGGTGATCTTCATCAGCAAGGCGCTTTCGGACTACTGGTGGGCGCTGATCGCGGCGGGCGTGGTGAGCAGCTTCTGGTTCCGCCGCTGGCAGCGAACGGACAAGGGGCGCAACCGCTGGGACCGGTTGGTTCTGGCGCTGCCGGTGTTCGGCCCGCTGGCCCGCATGGTGGCGGTCAGCCGTTTTGCCAAGACCCTGTCGACCATGCTGTCCTCCGGGGTGCCGCTCTTGCGGGCCATGGAGATCGTCAAAAACGTGCTGGGCAACACCGTGCTGACCAAGGTGGTCGAGGAGGCCCGCGAGTCCATCCGGGAGGGCGAGTCGATCGCCCAGCCGCTGAAGAGGTCGGGACAGTTCCCCTCGATCGTGTGCCACATGATCGCGGTGGGCGAGCGCACCGGGCAGCTCGAGGGCATGCTGGAGAACGTGGCCACGGCCTACGACATCGAGGTGGACATGAAGATCGCCCGGCTGACGACGCTGCTGGAGCCGGTGATGATCCTGGTGATGGGCGGCTCGGTGGCCTCGGTGGTGTTCGCGATCATGATCCCGATCTTGCAGATGAGCGACTTTGTTCAATGAACCGCGGCGCCCGTGGCGCTTGGCGATAAATGAGGAGGCTTCGATGCCGATGAGCGACCGCATCCACCGTATCTATCGAATTCAGCGCCGACCCCACCCAGGCCGGAAGGGCATGACCCTGGTCGAGATCATGATTGTGTTGGCCATCCTGAGCCTGATCATGACCGCGGTGGGGTTTGGCGGGTTCAACGCGCTGAACCAGGCCAAGCACAAGCAGACCCGCCTGGTGATGCGCCAGGTCCAGAGTGCCCTGGTGCGCTGGCAGGCCGACGCCAGCGAGAACTGCCCCGGCGCGCTGACCGAGCTGGTGACGAAGAAGTACATGGACAAGGAGCCCAAGGACGGCTGGGGCCATCCCTTCGTCTTCAAGTGCCCCGGCGATCATGACAGCGACGTCGACCTGGTCAGCATGGGCAAGGACGGCAAGGAAGGGACCGAGGACGACATCAAGTCGTGGGAAGAAGAGAAGACCGGAGACAAGAAGCCGTGAAGCGCCCGGCCCACATGGGGATGACCTTGATCGAGATCATGATCGCCCTGGCGATCGTGGGGCTCTTGCTGGGCGGCGCCATCATGGGCTTCCGCTCGGTGGTGAAGAGCGAGTTGCGGGGCACCGCGGGGCGCCTGGCGGCGGCCATCCGCTACAGCTACGATCGGGCCATCACCACCGGTGCCTACTACCGGCTGCATTTCGACCTGGACGAGCACACCTACAAGCTGGAGCGATCCGACACCCGGGTGCTGCTGGGCCGGGAAAAAGAGCACGCCGGCCGCGATGGCAAGGGCCTGGACCAGGACAAGGAGGCGGCACAGCGCGAGGCAGAGGAGAAGCAGCGCTACGGGACCACGCAGGGCCTGCCGCCGGAACTTCTGCCGCCCCCATCGCCCAGGCGCCCCAAGTTCGAGTCGTTCAAGGACACCACCTTGCCCGAGGTGAAGATGAAGAGGGTCCACGTCCTTTCCCTCTTCACGCCTCGGCAGAGTGAGCCCTACACGGGCGGCCATGCCTACCTTCACTTCTTTCCCGACGGCCACACCGAGCGGGCGGTGATCCACCTGGGCACCGACCCCGCCGACAGCGATCAGTACTCGCTGATCGTCCACGCCCTGACCGGCCGGGTCGAGATCAAGGCCGAGCGGATCGATCCCCCCAGCGACTTCGACGCCGTGGACGACGCCGGGAACGTGAAAGTCGAACGATGACTGCTAAGCGCGAAGCGCCGCGGTTATGGATCGCGAAGCGCGCAGCGCCGCGGTTATGGATCGCGAAGCGCGCAGCGCCGCGGTTATGGACTGCGAAGCGCGCAGCGCCGCGGTTATGGACTGCGAAGCGCGCAGCGCCGCGGTTATGGTCCGCAAGAGGGCGCCGGGGATTCACCCTGCTGGAGGTGATGATCGCCATCGCCATCCTGGCAGGGGCCCTGACCACCCTGACGGTGGCGGTGAGCCACAGCGTGCAGGCGGCCTACCACGCGCGGATGATGTCGACGGCGACCTACCTGTGCCGGCATCAGATCGTCGAGCTGGAGGAAAAGTTCATCGTCGATGGGTTCACCGATGACGCGCTGACCGTGCAGGAGAAGGGCGACTTCGAGGATGCGGCGTTCAAGCGGTTCCACTGGACCCACACCATCGACAAAATCACCCTGCCGACGGTCGATGAGATCCAGTCGGCGGCGACCAAGGCGCTGCAGGACAAGCAGCAGATCGCCAGCCAGGCCCAAAGTTCGCTGGGTGGGGGTGGGACCGGATCGTCGGGTAGCTCCTCTGGGGTGGGGCCCCAGGCGATGCAGGGCCTCCTGGGTCCGGTCAAGGAGATGCTGGAGCAAGGCATTCGCCGGGTCACCGTGCGCGTGGTCTGGGACGAGCCCGGCCGCAAGGACCAACAGGTCGAGGTGGTGACCTTTTACACCGACATGCGTCGGATCCCGGTGTTCTAGGCCATGCGCGCCCGCGGCTTCACCCTCATCGAGATCATGATCGCCATCGCCATCGTCGCGACGATCACGGTCCTGACCTGGGGCTCGTTCAATCAGACCTTCAAGACCAAGCGCACGGTGGAGGCGCGCATGAGCCGCTACCGATCGGCGCGCATCGCCATGGACCGGCTGGTGCGCGACCTCTCCATGGCCTACCTGAGTGCCAACAACGTCCCGGGCACCGAACAGACCCCGCGCACCTTCTTCGACGGCCAGCGCAAGAACGACGTGGACGAGCTGCGCTTCTCGTACTTCGGGCATCAGCGCCTTTATGCCGATGCCCGGGAGGCGGACACGGCGGTGGTGGGCTACTTCGGCCTGCGCGACAGGGAGAACGCCCGGCGGCTGAACCTGATGCGTCGCGAGACCCGCCGGCTCCAGGCCGACCGCTTCGAGAACCTGGCCGGCGAGACGGACCTGCTTTGCGAGGACGTGGTGCGGCTGGAGGTGTCCTACTGGCACCCCGACCGCAAGGAATGGCTGGAGACCTGGCGGACCACCCAGGCGGACGGCTTCCCCGGCAGGCTGCCGAGCAAGGTCAAGATCCGCCTGATCATACACGATGAAGAGGAGAAGGAAGTCACCTTCCTTACCGAGGCGCGCATCGCCATGTTCGAACTTCTGGACACCGGACTTCAGCAGCCGCAGAACCGATGAGGGCCTTTCGATGAAGATGAAGGAGAAGGCGAAGACAGGGATACGGGCCTACGTGAACCAGGTCCGGGCGCGCCTTTTCCGTCCGGTACGGCGAGAGGCCGGCATCGCCCTCTTGATTGTCACCGTGACCCTGGCGGTTATCGGGGCCACGGTGGGCGAGTTCGCCTACAATTCCCAGGTGGACCTGGAGGCCGCGGCCAACAGCCGGGACATGCTGCGCGCGGAGTATCTGGCGCGTTCGTCGATTCAGCTTGGGCAGCTTCTGGTGGCGGTGCAAAACTCCCTGAACAAGCAAATGCAAAGCCTGCCGCCGGAGATCCGCAATCTATTGGTCATCACCGATTATGCGGGCTTTTTGGCCAAGGCCTTCGGCAGCGACAAGGAGGCCCGCGAGGGGCTGGGGGGCTTGATCGGGCTGGACCTCTCGGGCGCCAAGGGACTGGGCACGCCGCCGGGGACCTCGTTCGACCTGAACATCGCCTCGGAGGAGGGCAAGTATTTCCTGAACTGCGGGGGTGCCGTCAACCTGAACCCCGACGCCCGGACGAACCTGTACACGCTGGTCAACGCCCTGGTCCGCCCGCTGCGCTATGACCGCATGTTCAACGTCCCCGACCCGGACGGCGTGGTCGTCACCCGCGAGGACCTGCCCCGGGCGATCATCGACTGGGGCGATGTGGACCTGCAACGCTACGAGCCGCAGGGCGGCTCCACCGGTGCGGAGGAGCGTTACGACCGCGGGCGCGACCGCTACGAGGCCCACAACCACAACCTGGACACCGCCGAGGAACTGACCCTGGTGCGCGGGGTGAGCGAGGACTTCTTTGCCGCCTTCGGAGATCTGTTCACGGTCTACGGGCAGGACTGCCGGGTGTTGGCCAGCGCCGTGTCGGCGGATTCCTGGCCGCTGGTCGCCGGGATGATCGCGGCCTCGGCCGCCGACCCGAATGTGGTCTACGACCCCAACACCGTGGTGGTGGCGCAACAGGTGGCGGGCATCCTGAAGACCGGGCTGCCGCTTTTGACGCAGCTTGCCAAGACGGTAAAGATCGAGAAGTGCGTGGTGGACAAGAGCCAGTGCCAGGCCCCCGGTTCATCGGCGCTTGCGCCCCCGCCTCCTCCGCCGCCTCCCGTGCCCGGGGCGAAAAAGAGCCCCCCCCCTCCCAGCGGCGACTCCGTGGATCTGCTCTCGAACCTGATTTGCAGCCCCTACATCAGCCAGCTCCCGTCGCTGTCCCAGGGACTGAGCGCAACCACCGGCGCCGATGCGCCACCGCCGCCGACCACCTTGTTGCGGCCGATCAAGATGTGCCCCGGCAAGCTCGGCAAGTTCCTGCGCGACAACCCGCAGACCGGCAACCCGCGGCGCTACTACCGCATCGACGCCACGGGATTGGTCCAGCGCAACGAGAAGAAATCGACCCAGGTCCGCGTCCGCGGCGTGTGGGACTCGCAGCACAACAACAGCTTTCCGCTGTGCACCAACCACCCGAGCTGCACCCGCGGCGGCACCTGGGTGTATTACCGGATGGACTAGGCAGTGACCAAGAATTGGCGCTTGGTGAGAGCCCGCACGCGGGCGAGGGAGTTCGGACTTTAGGATCATGGCACATACGATTCTCGGCATCGACCTGGGGACCTACTCGGTGAAGCTGGCGCAGCTTCAGGCGGGGTTCCGCACCATGCGGCTGCTCTCCTTGCACGAACGGACGCTGCTTCCGCCGCTGACCATCGATCAGCCCGAGGCCGTTTCGCCCGGTGCCGCGGGCGCGATACCACCCAAGGGCGAGGGCGAGGGCGAATCCTTGCTCGACCGGCAGTTCCGCACCCTGGTGCAGATGGTCTCGGAACTGAACCAGCGCCCGGAGATGACCGCCGTGTCCCTGGCAGAGGAGAGCACCGTACGGGTGATCGCCCTGCCGCTTTCCGACCCGAAGAAGGTCGAGCAGGTGCTCCCCTTCGAGCTGGAGGGGCAGCTCATGGGCGAGCTGGAGGATCAGGTCATCGATCACACGGTGGCCCGCACCGGCCTCCTGCCGGATGGACAGACGGCCTCGGCGGCATCGCCGGAGGCCCAGGGTTCGCTGCTGGTCGCGGCGGCGGCGCCCAAGGCCAGGGTGCAGGAGCTGGTCGCCCGCCTCGAACGCCTCGGGCTGGAGCCGCGCCTGGTGGGGGCCGCGGCGCTCTCTGAGGCGGCGCTGCTGTCAAATGCCCCTTTGCCGGAGGGACCGACGGCAATCCTGGACCTGGGGCACCGGACCAGCCAGTTCTGCGTGGTCGAGCGGCGGGGCGGCAAGGACGCTCGCCCATCGGCCACCTTCGCCCGCACCATCGGCCGCGGCGGGCATCACCTGAGCGTCGCCCTGTCTCGCGCTCTGTCCCTCGATCTGGCCATGGCCGAGACCAGGAAATGCGAACTCGGCCAGGTGGATCCGACGCTTGTGCCCTCGCTCTCCGGTGAAGCGGCCCACGTCGCCACGGCCCTTTTGGAGGGAATCCGGCCGCTCCTGCGCGACCTGAGACAGACCCTGGCCTCGTACGCCACGCTGTATGGGGCCGTGCCGCGGACGCTCTTTCTGGCCGGCGGAGGGGCCCGCCTGCGCGGGGTCGACCGGCTGCTGTCCGCCGAGCTGGATCTGGAAGTGGTGCCCCTTTCCGCCGAGCGCCTGGCCGGGTCCCCGTGGATGCGCCCGAGCACGCCCGAAGGGTCCGTCGATCCCGCCCTTGGGCCGGCCATCGCGGACCTGGACCAGCAGCTTCTTCCCTGCGCCGCCGCCCTGGGGCTGGCGCTCTCGGTCGCCTCCCCGGCCCCACAGGTCAATTTCCGCAAGGGCGAACTGGCCTTCCGCACCGACTACTCGTTCCTGCGCGAGCGAGCGCCGCACCTGATGGTGGCGGTGTTCGCCATCCTGGTCTGCGCGGGCCTGTCGACGCTGGCCTCCCTGCGCAACCTTCAGCGGGAGAACGATCAGCTCACGGCGGTGCTGCGGGCGGAGACCACCCAGCTCTTCAACGAGCCGAAGACGGACGGGAACGCGGTCTCGGCGGAACTGGCCGCGGTGCTGTCCAGCCAAAAAGGGGGCGGGCAGTCGGTGCCGACGACCTCGGCGTTCGACCTTTTGGATGAGATCTCCCGGATCGCCCCTCCCGGGGGGACCGGGCCGGGCGGCGGCCTGGATGTGAGCGAGCTGAACATCCGATCGAAGAAGACCGACCTGCGGGCCACCGCCGGCACGGCGCAATACGAGGACGACCTGGTCGCCGCCCTCAGCAAGATCGCCTGCTTCAAGGACATCGAGAAGGGCAAGGTGGTCTCGGTGCGCAACACCGGGGCCGACGGCAAACCCATCGAGGTAAAGCAGTTTTCCCTGGCCATCACCACCACCTGCCCCTAGCCCGATCACTTCACGTGCCCATCATGAGGATTCAGACATGGCGAGCTTGCAATCCCCGATAAAGAGACTGGGTGACGCCCTTGAGCGCATGTCGCCGCGGGAGCGCAACCTCCTGGTCGCCCTCGGGGTGGCGGCGGTGGCCTTCGTCCTGCTGATCGGCGGCTACATCATCTATAGCCGGCTGGACGACCTGGAAGAGCGCAACAGCGCCATGCGCCAGGCCCTGCGGGACATCGAGCGGAAGCGCGGGCCCTACCTTCAGGCCCGGGCCAAGATTGCCGCCCTGGAGTCGCGCATCGGCAGCACCCCGCTCTCGCTCAATGGTTTCCTGGATCAGGCGGCCAAGGAATCGGGAGTCGAGATCCGGGAGACCAACCCGCGCCCCCCGGAGAAGCTGGGCAAGAAGTACCTTCAGCAATCCGTGGACATCCGGCTGAGCAAGGTGCAGCTCGAACCGCTGGTGAAGTTCATGCGCAAGCTGGAAACCAGCCCAAACAACCTGGTCATGGTGACCCAATTGTCGGTGCGCGCCCGGGATGATAAGCATGTAGACTTCGATGTGGACATGACGGTATCGACCTACGAACACGCCCCCAAGAAGCCGAAGAGCACCAAGGACGGCAAGGGCGAGGAGGAAGGCCCCGGAGGCGCCGATCCGGCGATCAAGGAACCCTCGTGAGCCTGCTGACCGAAGCCTTGCAGCTTGCCGGGAGGCAGTCGCGGCTCACGCGGCTGGGCCTTTATGTCAGCTTCGGCTTCGGCATTTTCGTCATCGCCCTCTACGCTTCGATTCCCAGGGACCGCCTGCGGGAGCGGCTGGAGCGGGAGCTGTCTCAGGACCCTTCGTCGATGGCCCCGATGGGGCTGGGGATGGACGTGACCATCGGTGAACTCGGCCTCTCGCTCATCTCCCCGGGGCTGCGGGCCAGCGAGATCACCCTGAAGCAGCGGGTCCCGGCGGGGGTTCCCCTGCCCGGTGGACGCAAGCCGGCAAGTTACTTCATCGACACATTCGACGCGCGGACATCGCTCCTGGACCTGATGATCGGGCGAAAAGGCATCAAGGTGGACATGACGGCCTTCTCGGGCAACGCCCAGGTGGAGGCCGGCATGAGGGGAGAGGAAGGATTCGCCAAGGCCCGGGGCGAACACGTGGCGATCGCCCTTTTGCCAGGCGTGGCACAGGCGGCGCCGATCCCGGTTGGCGGGAACCTCGACTTCAGCGCCGATCTCAAGGCGCCCCTGGACAAGCGCACACAGCGCCCTCAGGTCTCCGGCGCCGCGGGGCTCATCGAGTTCACCATCGAGGATGCGGTCCTGGGCAACGGAAAGGCCAAGCTGGTGGTGCCCGGAGATCCGTTCCTGGCGCAAGGGCTGACCGTGCCCCGCCTGCGCCTGGGCACGGTCAATGGCAAGATGGTCGTCGAGAAGGGCCGGGCCACCGTGGCCGAACTGCGGACCAAATCCCCGGATGGCGAGGTCAGCCTGGAGGGGTATATCGAATTGCGCGATCCCTTCCCGTTCTCGGAGCTTCATCTGTACCTGCGCTTCCGGCCCTCACCGGACTTGCTCAAACGGGAAGGGGCGCTGGAATTGATGGTCAGCGC
>JBBRLA010000158.1:0-13945 GCA_038231615.1 Polyangia bacterium
CCAGGCCGGAAAGGCGCGCGGAAAGAGTGCCCGGCTCTGTCGGGTCCCCGTCGATCTGTAGCGCGAAGTGCGTCCGCCCGGTGGGCAGCCCCGGCTGCCGCAGAGCCGGCAGCACCGCCGCCAGCCGGGCGAAGTCCAGACGGCAGCGTGGCACATTCACTTCCACCCGGCGGCCTATCCGGGTCAGCCGACCATTGGCCAGCACCGTGCCCCCGGGCAGGCGGACCTCCACCTTGCGCAGCGTCACGTCCCGCCCCTCGCTTTCCGCCGCCACCAGCGACACCGCCATCGGCACGCCCGCTTCCTTGTAGACCATCCCGGGCACCCGCAGCCCCGCCCCGCTCAGGTCGAAGGACCCCTCGACCGATATTGCTCGCGAAGCGCCAAGCGCCGCGGTGGGCGCCACCCCGGTGGGCGCAGCCCCGGTGCGCACCACCAGCGATGCCGACGCCGCATCGGTAAAGGAGAACCGGTGCGGCATCACCACCCGCGCCCGCCGCACCGCCACCCGCATCCCCGCGTCCATCGCCCCGTCCTTCCAGCTCACCCGCCCGGTTACCTGCATCGCCCCCAGCAGGTCCGCCTTCCGCCTTACCGCCTGCTCGATCGGCGGCACCAGCCGCAGCATCCTTGGCAGGTCCACCTGCCCGGTGTCCAGCAGCAGCTCCCCTTCCGCCCGAGAGCGCACCCGCCCGCGCAAGAGCAGCGCGAAGGGCCCCAGAAAGGCCCCAAGTTGCTCCACGTCGATGCCACCACCGCGCAACTGCCCGCGGAAACGCGCCGCCGCCGCCGTCCCCGCAGGCTTGGAAAAATAGGGCAGCAAAACCTCCGCGGCTTCTAAGTCCAGCGCCACGTCCATCATCGCCTCGCTGGGCAATCCTTTGCTCGATCCAAATACATTCACCGGGCCCCGCAGCACCGCTTCATCGGGCAACACCCCCTTGGGCAGAAGCGCCGCCATACGCTCCAGCAAGAGCCCCCAGGATTGAAGCTTTAGCCCATACACCACCGGCGAGGTCGTGAAGAGCCCCCGCAGATCGGCGCTGCCCTCGATCGCCATGTCCTTCAGGGCCACGTGCAGACTTCGCACCGCCAAGTCGCCGGCATCCGGGTCCACCTCCACATCGGCCCGCAGCAAAAGGTCCACCGGCACCCCCAGCGTCTGCTCCTCGCCACCGCCAGGTAAACGCCGCAGCACCAAGCCCCGCAGGCCCGCCGCCCCGCGCACCCGCAGCCGCCCCTCCCGGGTCAGGCGTTCCACCGTGAAGTCCGCCGAAAGCAGGCCCCGATCCATCTCGATCTTTGCCCTCGGTTTTGCGCCCGACTTAGCATCCGGGTTGGCATCCGGCCCCGGAGTCGGTCGGACGAAGCGCAGGAGCGACTCGATCTGCACCGGCTTCAGCACCACTTCGACCCGGCGCAGGAGCGCCGTGGGCTCCCGGATGATCATGTCCCGCGGGAATGGGCCCACTGTCGCCCCAAGATGCAGGTCCAGGGCCACCCCTTGCAGCGCCGCGTCCACCGTCAGCGGGAAGGCGTTCCCGAGCTGCACGTCGGTGGCGTGGATCTCCAGCGGATCCAGCGCAATGGCTTTAGTCGGCGCTCCCGCCGCGTCCACATCGTAAAGGTGCAGTCGGATTCCCGTCAGCGAGACGTACAACAACGCCTGCCGAAAGAGCACCTGCCCCGCCCCTTTCGAGAGGCCGAAGCTCGGCACTTGCTCGCTGACCAGCCGGTCGAGCACGTCCTGATAGGACCAGCGGCCCTCAGCGTCCCGCACTGCCGTCACCTCCAGCCCGTCTACGATGAGGTAGCGCACCCGTACGTCGCGCCCCAACGAACGCACGAGCGGCCACAGCGCCACCCCCGCCGAGACCGATCGCAGCTTGAGCAGCGGCTCGCTCGTCACCCCCGGCCGCGTGCTGTCGCGGGCGGCGACCACCACCTGCCGCACCTCCGCCCCCATCGTCGGTAGAAGCCGCAGCCGGACGGCCCCGATGAACACCCCCCGGCCCAGCTGCGCCTCCACCTGGGGCAGCGTGCGCAGCACCCCGCGGCCCACCACCCCACTCAGGTTGATCGCCGAGACCGCCACCAGCAGCAGGGCAAACCCAATGCCCATGCACGCCGCCGTCCAGATCAGCACTCGCTGCAACATCAGCCATGACAGGCACGACGATCCATCCGAGGCACCCGCCGAGACTCCTATTGAATTCGACGAGATCGGCGGCGACGGCTTCATAACGTGCTCCCGGGCCGCGCGGTCGCGGCATCCGAACACAACCTAAGTCCCTGCCCCCTCCGCGGCCACCCGACGGGCACGGCGGTCCCGACGAGACCCCCGGCACACCAGCCGCCCGCCTATCCGGAACGCCACCGAGGACAAGTTGCATCCACCTTGGCCCCGCGCCTGGGCTACCATGGGCGCTCATCAAGGAGATCCCCCCATGGACCAGATCCACACCAAATTCAAGGTCTTCACTGGCCCGCTCTCCGCTGACAAGACCATCGGCGGCCTGGCTCGGGACATCGAGAACTTCGCCCACCGGGAGAAGGTCGCCGGCAAGAGCATCGGCGTCGAGTACCTGGAGCACACCAAGCGGCTGGTGATGACCCTGGGCTACCGCGACGACCAGCCCGGCTACCGATCAAGATCCACTGTACCCGCATCGGGAAGATCGACACCAACACCGACTTCACCAAGCTGGAGCGCGCCATGTCCGAGGCCGCCGCCGCGGTGCGCGACGTGCTCTGCCACGAACTGTACATCACCGAGGACGACGAGTTCTATATGGTGCTGATGACCCACGGCTGATTGACCCTTGCCACTGAAGAGCGTGCAGGACCCCGCGACCGCCTTGCCGAAGTGTTGATAACCCACGGCTGAGCGATCCTTGCCACCGCGGCGCCTCGCGCTTCGCGATCATCTCGTGCGATGCAATGCGCGGCGCTCATGGGGAGACTCCCCCCGCGGCCAGGACCGAAAGCGGCGTTCGCGAAAGAGGGTCGCCCGCCGGGCCGTCCCGATGGGCCACGAAGCGCCGGTTCACCACCGCCAGGATCTCATCCACCCGGCCGGCATCCACCACGTCCTCCCCGTCAGGTGCCCGCCCGGTGAAGTTCAGCGGGCACCAGGTCAGTTCCCCCGCCGCCTTCTTCATCGATGAGCATCCGCTATCCAGGACGACCGTACCCTCTCCCGCTTGCGAGAGTGGGCCCACGCGGCCTCGCGAATGCGAGTCCGCGGGGAGGCAGGGTGAGGGAGCAGCGATGCTGCCGCTCGATGGCACGCCGCCGCGAATGGCCTCCTTTATCGGCCCCCGCGCCACCGCCCGCGCCCGCACCGCCGCCGCCGGCACCAGCCCCGCGGGGTATCGCAGCGGCAGCCCTTGCGTGCGGCACACAAGCGGCCGGGCCGCGTACACCGCGCAGGTCCCGTCTTCCTCCAGCATGACGCAGCGCTCCGCCAAAGGGACGACCGGCACGGCCTCTATCGGCACCAGTGCCCGCGCCCGTGCCCGCTCCCGCGCCTCCCGCGGCAGCGTCGCAAAAAGCCGCGCCACCGCCGCCGCCTCCACCGGGCTCACCGAGAGCGACACCTGGCAGCACGCCGAGCATCCCGCCCGGCAGGCCAGGTCCTCCCGCCGCCGTGTCGTGATGCCACCGGCCAGCGCGTCCACCTTGGCCACAAGGGCCTCGTATTCAGCCAGCAAATCCATGGGACTCCTCCCCGCGGTGCGTGCGGCCTCTCCCAATCAGGTTGCGGCCCCCTGCCCTCAATTCGCCGAAAAATCCGCGCAACCCGGCGGAGCGCCTGGCCTTCATCGCTGGCACTATTCTTGAAGGTGTCGGTGGGCAGGGAGCATACCCATGGATACAACGACCTCTCCTGTCAGCCCGACGCCCCCCTTCCTTCGCGATCCCCAGGGCTTCTCCGGCGCCGAGAAGGCCCTGCTCATCTGTGCCGGCCTGGCCATCATCACCCTGACCGGGTACCTGGTCAGCGGCGGCAGCCGGCAGGCCGCCACCGACGCCCGCACCGCGCTCTTCGAACAGGGGAAGACGTCGCCCCAATGGCAGCGCGCGGTCAACCCGATGAGCGCCGGGGAGGTCCAGCACCCGAGCATGCTGGGCAAGACCGGCCTCGATCCCGACGACCCCGGCTTCCGCAAGGGGGCCGGCGGCCCTGCCTCGGGCACCCCGAACCTCGTGTACCGCGGCGGCCCGGTCATCGCCAACGTCAAGATCGTCACTGTCTTCTGGGAGAACGGAAAGAACACCGTCAACCAGACGGTCAAGGACAAGATCGGCGGCTTCTACAAGGCCGCGGTGGACAGCCCCTACATGGACTGGCTCTCCGAATACGACACCCACATCAAGGGGTCCGACGGGAGCCCCGGCACCGACCAGCACATCGGCCGCGGCACCTACGGCGGGGACGTGACCATCCACCCGACCTCGGGAGACAGCATCACCAACAAGGACATCCAGGCCGAGATCAACCGCCAGATCGACGCTGGCAATCTGCCCAAACCCGACGCCAACACCCTGTACATGATCCACTTCCCCCCCGCGGTGCAGATCGACCTGGACGGGTCCAAGTCGTGCCAGGAGTTCTGCGCCTACCACAACACCATGCAGCGAGACGGCAAGAATGTCTATTACGGCGTCATGCCCGACGTCGGCGCCGGCAGCGCTTGCGCCAGCGGCTGCGGCGGCGACTCGGATTCGTTCAACAACCAGACCTCGGTGGCATCCCACGAGATGATCGAGGCGGTCACCGATCCGGCGGTCGGCCTGGCGACGGGCTCCGGACCGCCGCTCGGATGGTACGACGACAAGAATGGGGAGATCGGGGACATCTGCAACGCCCAGCAGGGCAAGATCCCCGGCACCGACTACACCGTGCAGAAGGAATGGTCCAACACGGCAGGCGGCTGCGTGGTCGTCGGCAGCGGCGTGGCCAAGGGCGGGAAGGGCAAGCCCAAGAAGCCGCCCACGGGCCAAGACACCGTGGCCACCGCCACAGTCGGCCCGATGCCATAGACCACGTCCCGCGATTCCGCGGCAGCCCGAATCGGCCCGCCCTGTCTCTCCCCGGGGCCCGGTTCTTAACCGCCCCGATCCATCCAGCCCAGTACCGTCTCCACGAAGCGTTCCGGTACCTCCAGCATCGGCGTGTGCCCGACTCCGTCCAGGATCGAAAGCGCGAAGTCGGGACGCATCCGCGCCGCCGCCTGCGCCGCTGCCACCGGCACCAGCCGATCCGCCGAGCCCTGGATCATGAGGGTCGGCGCCCGCACCTGCATCAACCGCTGGTGGAACCGATCTCGCGCGGCCAGCGTCCGCATCAGCGAGCGCGCCGCAGCAAGGAACGCCCCGTTCGCCCAGGGCATCCCCCGCCGCGCCGTCGCCACTTCCACCAGCGCCCGGTACACGGACTGATCCATCTGCTTTCTGTCCACCCCGCACAGGCGCAGCGTGTCCCGCACGAAGCGCTCCGGGCCCATGGACATGCGCAGACGCAACACCAGTTCGCCTACTCCGGGAATCATGTACGCCGAGAACACCGCCGCCACCAGCGGGTCCACCGGCGCGCGAAACGGCCGCGGTAGCGCCGAATTCACCAGCACCAGCCGCGACACCAGTTCCGGCTGCTCCGCCGAGAGCAGCACCGAGATCGCCCCGCCCATCGAGTTGCCCATGACGATCGCCGGACACCCCGCCACTTCGCGGATGAAGCGCGACACCAGCGCCATATTGGAGGGCAGGGTCGCGGATCGCCCGGCCATCGGCGTGCGCCCGAACCCGACCAGATCCAGCGCAAACACCCGCGTCCGCGTCGCCAGAAGCGACCCCACCGAGAGCCAGTTCACCACCGAACCGCCCAGCCCATGGACCAGCACGATGGGGGGGGTCGCTGTTGGCGGTAGCCCCTGCCCCTTCGCCGGCCCTCGCGCCGAAGCTTGGCCGTTTATTCCTGCCGGCGATGTGCCCGTCTGGGCACTGGCGTGAAACTCCAGATAATGGACCGGTCCGCCCAGGTCCGCCTCGTGTTCGCTCGTATTCATGTTGCTGCATTGTAGCCGCCGCGGGGTTTTCTGCCGCGACTCTCAGCGCATCATCTTCATCAAGCTCGACCGGCCACAGGCCACGCAGCCGAGCCCCTTCTTGCCCACCGTCTCCTCGCAGCATGGGCAGTCCACCTGCGCCACGTGGAACCCCGCCTCGTGGGCCTCCGCCCCGCACACCCGCCGGGAGAGGGTCCCCGCCGTATACAAAAGCTGCGCCGGCACCACCGCCGTCAGCGTCAGCTCCTCGTACTCGCAAAGCGGGCAGCGAGGCGGCACCGCCACCCCGTGCCTCGCCGAGAGCACCCGCGCCAAACCCCCCGCCGCCCCACACACCGGACACGCCTCCCGCGAAAAGAGCACCTGCCCGCACTCCCCGCACTCCACCCGGTACACCCGCTCCGCCACCACCTCCCGATCGTAGGCCCAGCGCAGCGACGACACCGGCTCCCCGCTCATGACCCCCAGCATCCCCTGCAAAAGAGCATGCACCACCAGATGCGCCCGCCCACACCCGGGGCAGTTCCGCCGCGAAAGCGCGTCCCACTCCTCCTGCGAAAGCGCCGCCGCCGCAATCGTCGTCTCCGTGATCGTCATTGCTCACCCACCCGCCCGCAGGAAACGCTCGCCGGCCCGGCGCCCCTCGTCGTAGACCCGGCGCACGGCCCCCTGGTCCGCGTAGTCCCACGTCGAGATCGAAAGCGGCCGCAACGGCGCAATCACCGTGGCCAGACGCAGCCACGCAGGCGGCAGCGGGCGCGGCGGTGAGGGGCGCGTCAGGATGATCAGCGGCGACCGCACCGGCCGCTCCTGACACAGCGCCGAAAGCGGCACCGGCTCCACCGCCCCGCCATCGATGATCGCCACCCCTCGCTGCGGGTCCATCGGCACCCTGGTGAAAGGCGGAAACGCCGACGACGCCAGAATCGCATCCACCAGATCCTCCCGTCGCGAGAGCGTCCCCACGTCGATGACCTGGCTGCCCAAAAAGCGCGTCTGCCCGCGGACCACCGCCAGCACTGCCAGCCCCACCGCCAGTGCCCGCGACCGCCCCGGCCCCGTGCCCAAAAGCAGGCGCAGGCGCACTGGCCCCGTGCGCAGCCGCTCGAAGCGTTTTGGGCAGATGGTGTCCATCAGCACCCCATGATAGATGTCGTGGTGCGGCATCGGCCGTCGCCCCACGAGCAGACGCAGTGGGTAGAAGTTGCGCGGGTTCTTGCTGACCAGAAGAGCGAAGCGTTCCATCGCGCTGCGATGCTCGCCCAACAGATGGGCGACGGCCATGGCACACGAGGCGCTGACCGCGGCCACCTGCCGCACCCCTTGCAGGCGCGTGGCCGCCTCTTCCAGGAAGCCCAGGGTGAAAAAGCAGCGCCCGCCGCCGCCCTGGAGCACCAGCGCGTCGTGGTCCCCGGGGCGGGACGAGTCGATCATCATAGGTGCAATGTTTGCTCACTGGACGCCACCTGTCGAGGGCTATCGGACGATCGCCACGACGTCGTCCGACAACCACCCGGGCAGCCTCAGTACGAGGCCTTTGTCGTCGGCGCTCGCCTTCACCAGCGGCGCCAGGGCCTTGCCAGTGCGCGCGTCAAGCCAGCTCACGCCATAGTCGCCCACGTCCAGCCCCAAAAGGCGCACGGTACCGCGCACCCTTCGCGCGGGCTTCTTGTCCTGATACAGATTGGCCCAGGTCTGCGCCGCGTTTTTCACCCGCACAAGGGCGAAGGCGTGGCCCTTGCGCCCCATCGCCCACAGGCCGGGGTCGGCCACCGCGTCCGTGTCGTCCTGAAAGCTGGTGAAGAGGCGCGCGTTGTCGGGGACCTGGCCCACGGCGGCGGCGAGCAGGCGCAGGCCGGGGAACCCGTTCACCTGATCGGCAAGCACCGCCAGCACCCCCGGCCGCTGCTGGGGCGCAACCCCCTGCCCCGTCGCCAGAAAGGCCCCCATGAGCTGGCCGTGGACGATCAGGTGCTGCCGGTCGTCCTGAGCATAAAAGATGCTGGGCGCGGCCTCGTGGGTGGCACCGGGGGAGCTGCCGCAGCGGTGCAGGGCGGTTTGTGCCATCATCACCGGCTTGTTCGGCCAAGCGGGGAGTTGGAGCAGGAGGTGCAACGCCGGATCGGCGCTGGTGCCGTCGAAGCCGGGGTAGCCATCCTGTCCCAGGCGGCAGTCCCAAGCGTCGTCGCGCAGCTCGATGAGGTCCAGGCGCGGGTTGGCCCAGATGGCGTCGCTGGCCAGGTCCACACCGTCCTCGGGGGTGCCAAGGTCCGTGGTGCGCAAGTGGTGGTAGGGGTCCTGGGCCTGGACGTCCCTGGCGATGGCATCCAGGGTCGCGGGGTCAGCGCAGCCGCGGCACAATTCCCAGGCAAGCAGGCTGGGCGAGCTGCCCCAGCGGGCGATGGCGTAGCGGAGGAATCGCTGGTCGGGGACGGTGTAAGCGGAAAGGTCGCGCTGCTTGAGGGTCAACGAGAGGTAGAGGCCAACCTGCTCGGCCAGGGAGAAGAGGCGATCGAGGTCCTGGCTGCCCGACTGGCTGATGGCGCCGCCGCACCAGACATCGGGATCGGGGGTAGCCTCGCTGGCGCTGGCACCCTGAGAAGAGACGGAGCAGGTGCGGACGCGCAGCAGGTTGGCGCCGCTGGCCGCCAGGGCCTTGAAGGCGCCGTCGAGGCCGCCGGAGGAGGCGGGCCAGGGGGTGGAAAGACCGATGAGCGAGAGGGGCAAGCCGTCGGCGCGAAGCAGGCGGCGGCCGGCGGAGTGGACGAAGCTAGGGGCGGGACCGTCGATGAACGGCATGGCGGCGACGGCGAAGACGCCGCTGCCCAGGGTGGCGGTGCCGGCCGGGTCGGTCAGGGTGACGACGTAGGCGTAGGTGCCGATCTGTTCGGGGGTGAAGCGGACGCGCCAGACCGGGGTGACGGCTGGGCTTTTCGCGGGAACGACGGGGGGCGTGGGGACGTCGGGAGCGGGGGCGGCGATGGCGTCGGGGCCGACGGGGAAGACGGCGGTGCCGCGGGCGGCCTGTGCCAGGTCAACCGCGAAGAAGCCCGGGACGGCCACGGCGCCGCCGTCGGGCAGGGAGAAGACGGTGGTGACGCTGACCTCGGCGGGGTCATAGGGGTCGCGGTACTGCGCGCGCAAGGGAAAGGACAGTTCGAACTTGCCAAAGCGGGGCACGACGGGGGTGAACGCCGGGAAGGGCCCGGGCGGGCCGGATGCGGTGTCAGGCGCACCGCAGGCCAAGGCGAAGAGGAGAAGCAACAAAAATGGGATGAGGGGGCGTGACATGGTCATCTCCTTGCCTGGACCAAGAGGCCCATCGGCAGCGGGGCCGCCGGATCTTTAGAGGGCAGATGGTGATGTAAGCCGGGTAAAAGCAATGACAAGGGAAAGGAGGGGCGGGGATTCGAGATGATCAGGGGGATCAGGGCGAGGAGACGTTCACCTGCCGGGCGAGATGAGGTATCATGCGCGCCGCGGTCGAGCCCGATTCGACCCGCACGGTCGGCTCAGCCGGCAGTGTCTCGGCCCTCTTGAGTCCCCCGGAGTCCCATGAATCCACCTCCCCTGACCCCGGCCTCTTCCTGCTTTCTTGTCGGTCTTCGGGTTGCTCTCTGGGCCCTGTCCACGGCGGCATTCAGCGGGTGCGGCGAGCAGCTCGACGCCGCGGTCAGCGCCACGGGCGAGGTGCTCCACGAAGCCACTGACTACAATGATCTGAACCTGGCCGCCGGGACCCTGGTCCTTTACGAGGTCCAGGCCCGCTCGGCCAATGCCTGCCACCCAGATGTCGGTGACGCCGGGCAGCGCCTGGCGTGTCAGACCAAGATCGCCCCCACCATCCCTTACCGGGCCCAGGGAATGACATGCAACGTCATCAACGACTTGCATAAAATCCGGATGGGCACCCTGGACGACCTGCTGGAGGACAGCGCCAACTACCGCAGAGGCATCACCGTGCGCTACGTCAACGAGCGCGTCGGCGCCAATACCCTGTGGCTGATGCCGATGTTCCCCAACAACGACACATGGAACCTGCCCGACGCCTGTGACAACCTGGGCTCGCCCTACGCGGTGCGCGACTACTTCCACATCAGCGGCACCCTGTCCCGAAGCTGCATCCAGGCCGGACGGGACGAATATGCATCCACTCCCTGCTGGGGCGGCGGATCGCTTGATGCCGTGATCGCCCAGGCGCACGCCCGCGGGATGAAGGTGATGCTGGACGTCGCCTTCAACCACCTGGGCCACAACTACCTGATGTACGACGGCGCCGACCACACCCCGGTGCGCGAACGCATCGCCGCCGGGGAGGACCTGGGCCGCCTGTGGGACTTCGCCGGGACCTTCGAGGCGAACCTCTTGCACCCGGACGTGCTGGACACGCCGGCCAAGCTTGCCACCCTGGCCGGGGCGAGCAGTTTTCACCGGCAGAACCTGGCGGCGCTTTCGGCGCGCTGCCCCGGTCTGTCCGGGGATGCGCTTTTGCGCAGCTATAATATGTGGCGCGACGCGCTCGATGGAGAACGGGCGAAGTTTCCCTGCGACCCGGCCGCGGCCTACCTGGAGCTGGCCGATCCGGGCTTCTACCTGGGAAAGGACAGTTTCAACCCCTCGCAGAGGCTGGGGGATAATTTCACCAACAACTGGGCGGACGTGAAGTTCCTCTTTCACCATGGCGACAACGTGGCCCATCAATGGGAGTTCATCCGCCAGCGGGAATACTTGTTCCGGGTGCTCAACCACTGGACCTCCCGGGGGGTAGACGGTTTCCGCCTGGACCACACCACCGACCCGAACAGCGGCATGAACCCCGACGAGTGGAAATATCTGACGTCCAAGGTCGATTACTACGCCTTCCGCCGCGGGCAGGCCCGGCCGGTGTTCCTGGCGGAGGAGTTCGGTGACCAGCTGGGGATGAACAAGGTGGTCGACTCGATGACCGAGGGCTACGTCGGCGACATGAACGGGCGCGGCGGCACCACCAAGGACACCGGGCACGTCGAGGGCGTGGTCAGCAACATGGACCGCTTTGGCGGCCACGCCTTTGTCATGGCCGCCCTGGAGACCCACGACGAGCGGCGACTTGTGGACGGGACAGGCTTCGACATCTTCACCGGGGCCGGCTTCTTCGGGATCGGGGCCACGACGCGCTCGACGCCGATGCTGCTGATGGGGCAGGAGTTCGGCGAGCCGTGGCAGCTTGGCTTCCGCCGCTCAGATTTTCTGCGCGGGCGCTTCGTCGGCAGCGGCAACTACAACCCCGCGGGGGACGCGCTTTCGGCGTTCTACAAGACGCTCATCGGGAAGCGGCTGGACGCGGGGGCCACGGCGCTGGTCGCGGCGAACTATGCCTTTTTGCGCAGGCAGGACGGGGGCGGCGTGGATGGGCGGATCTTCGCCCAGGCGAAGTGGGCCCAGGACGGCAATGTCGTGCTGGTGTTCCACAATCTGTGGGTAAATGACGTGGCGCAGACCTACTTCATCAGCCCGGAGCTGGGCAATGCGATGCTGATCCGGGATGGGACGTCGTACAAGCTGGTGGACCTGATCAGCGGCACGCAGATGGGCCCCTGCCGGAACGGGGCGGACCTGAAGTGGGGCCTTTACGTATCGATGAGCGCGGCCACCCGGGCGCAGTGGTTGCGGCTGGAGACCTGCGGGTAGATCCAACCGACAAAGACATTGGCGCCAAAGGGCTGGGCCCGGTAGGCTTGAGGGATGGAACCAATGCGTCCCTTTGATCTGGCCAAAAGGCAGGTGGAGCTTGATCGGGCAGCCACTGCCCTCTTCCCCGACCTGTTCCTGCGCAAGCGCGACCGCATGCTGGCGTCCCCTCACGCTCTGTTGCGGGGGAGTGCGCCGCTCTTCTACCAGATCCTGGCGGATCGCCCGGACCTGTGGGCGGGGCCTTCTGGGGAAGGCTGGATCGTCGGCGACATGCACCTGGAGAACGTGGGGGCCTACCGCAACGACAAGGAGGAGGTGGTCTTCGACCTCAACGACTTCGACGACGCGGCGGTGGCGCCCTGGCGGCTGGATGTGCTGCGGCTGTCCACCAGCGTGCTCCTGGCGTCTCGGGGCTTTCGCGCCCCGGGCGTGGCCCCCGGCCCCGAGGCGCTGCATGTGCTGGGCGCGCTTTTGGAGGGCTATGCCGCCACCGCCTGCGCCAAGGAGGCCATTGCCGGGCCGGCGACCCCGGCGGCGGTGACCCGGCTGATCGAGGCGGTCGGCAAGCGATCGATGAAGGAGATGCTCGACAGCCGCGCCCCGGAGCACCACGGCAAGCGGCACCTCTTGCGGGGCGATCGCTACCATGACCTGTCGCCGGAGATGCTGGCGGCGGCGCCGGAGCTGCTGAAGGAATACATCAAGGGGCTGGGGGACCGGGCGCCCTCCCACGCCAAGGACTGGCAGGTCGAGGACGCGGCGTTTCGGGTGGCGGGGACCGGCAGTCTGGGCGGGGTGCGGATGGCAGTGCTGGTGCGCACCCGATCGGGGGACGAGCGGCTCCTGGACTTCAAGCAGGCCGGGCCGGCGTCGCTGCACGCGCTAATTCCGGCGACCGGGGACAACACCAAGATCCCCTCGGATCGGGTGGTGGCCGCGGCCACGGCAATGTTGCCCAGCGTCCCGCGGCTCCTGGCCTCGATTGCCCATTCCCCAGTGGGACTGTCGTTCCTGGGCAGGAAGCTGCGCCCGCAGGAGGACAAGCTGGACCTGTCCTCCCTGACCTCGGCGGCAGAGATCGAGGCGGTGGCGCGCATGGTGGGGCATCTTTTGGGGGCGGCCCATCGGCGGGAGGCGACGGTCAGCCCATCGGTACCCTGGACGGCGGGAGAAATCGGCGGAATGATCGACCACGCGGTCGAGCTGGCGGGGATCTTCGAGGGGATCTACCTGGCCTACTCGCGCATCACATTCTGAGCGTCTGGCGTGGGCGTGGGCACGGGGGGCGCCAGGCGCAGGCGCGCGAGGTCGCAGAGATCGACGCCGCCGCTGGCGTAAAGGCCGAGCCGGGCGTAGCGGGTGCCGGCGGGAGGGGACTGGCACAGGAGGGCCTCGACCACCTCGGCGGGCTTGGTGCCGCCATCGCCCATCACGTGCACTCGGGCGGTCAGCACCGCCACGTCGTCGGGCCACTCCAGCAGGCGCCGCAGCCGGGCCGCCTCTTCGACCGAGGCCACCTGCGCCGCGACAAGGTATCTGGCGACGTCGATGGTGCGGACCTGGCCCTTGTGTACCCGGCGGACCAGGAGCGGCCGTTCACCAAAGGAACCGACCATCGAGAAGTCGGCCACCCACTCGCCGCGCTCCGGGTTGGCCGAAAGGTGCAGCGGCACGCCCAGGGCCAGGTCGGAAAAGGCGATGACCCGGGTGACGCTGGGGTCGCCTTCGGGGACGAAGACCAAATCCTCGACGCGGAAGCCCTCGGGGGCGGCGGAACGGAGGCGCTCCTTCAGTTCGTCGGCGGGCACAGGCAAGCCGTCGCGGGACTCCAAGCGCAGGTCGCAGATCTCGCCAAGGCTGGCGATGCCGAGGCCCAGGGCCGGGCCGAAGCTCATGTCGGGCTTGGGGTGAAAGCCCTTGGAGTAGATCATCTCGACCTCGGCGCGGCGGAGCATCCGTTGGAGCAGGCGCATGGTGTCCAGGTGGGAGATGAACGAGGCCCGGCCCAGCTTGGTGTAGCGCAGCCGGTAGCGGTGCCCAGCGGTTTGAATGAAGGCCGGGCGCGGTACGGCGCGGCCCATCGGCTGCCGCTTGGCGCGAGCTTCCGCGGTGGGCTCGGTAGCCGCCTCGGTGCCTGGCGCGGGGGGCGCGGGACGGTCCTCGGCGCCGAGCTTGCGCAGATACGAGAGTCGTTCTTCCCG
>JBBRLA010000159.1:0-13876 GCA_038231615.1 Polyangia bacterium
AGCACAACCTGTGCCGCCTGGCCGCCATCATGACCGCCTGCACCCCCCTCATCGAGCAGGTGCTGCAGCTCCGCGAAAACTACCACCCCGTCCTTTACTGCCTCCAGCTCGAAGTCCACGAAAAGCTCATGATGGCCTACCAGTACGCCGACGATCTGGCCGCGGCCCTGACTCTGGACACCCCCATCTCTCCCGCCGACCTCTTGCCCTTCCTCGATCTGGACCCCCAACGGGCCGAAACCTGCCCCATGGAGTGGCTGCTCTTTGGCTGCGCCGACCCCTTCGACGCCGACGACTACTCCCAGCCCGAACCCTTTTTGTGGCGCCTTCTGGGCCTGCTCGACCTCTACGAGGCCGCCGTGGACGCCTTCATCGCCGTCAACAACCAGCACACCCAGGAAAGCGTCCTGTCCCGCGGCCTGATGGAGCAGATGCGGCCCCTTTTGGATAACTTCTCGCTGAGCGCCTACGGCCTCAAGTGCAACTTCTACGACGGCGCCATGATCGCCGCCCAGGAAGAAGCCGAGGAACAGGCCGACCGCGCCGCCGACGAGGCCGCCCTGCCAAAGGGGCTCCCCAGACAGGTCAGCCTGGGCACCCCCGAGCTGCCCAACGCCTGGGGCGTCATCGGCAAGTTTGCAGACGGCCGCACCGGCGTCATGCCCTACGACCGGCCGCTCTTCAACCTCTACGTCGGCGGGCGCGGCTACGGCAAGACCCACCAGAGCCGGGTGGACCAGGAAAATTTGGCCAACAACCCCCCCGGCCTGTGCCACATGAGCGGCCCCCAGCGCAACGTCGTCTTCGAGACCGACGTGCGCCGCGGCCAGGGGCGCTACGAGATGTTCCAGGGCTTTTTCGCCAACTACAAGTCCGCCGACCTGCGCCGCCTGCGCCAGGAGTACGGCATCACCCCCAGCAACGCCGCCTACCGCAGCGGCCGGGCGCTGGTACACCCCCAGGAACTGGCGGCGATGAAGAAAGACCCGGCGCTTGGACCCTGCTTCGAGCGCGGGCTGGAACTGGCGCCGCTTCTGGTCGGCCCCGAGGACCTGGCCGGCTTCGGTCTGGAGATCATCTTCTCCTCGGCCCTGGGCGGGGTGGCCGGGCAGCACCAGCCGATGTACCTGGGTTTTGTCAAGTCCCTCTCGTCCCAGTACGGCGACCGGCTGACCCCGGCCCTGATGCAAAGGGAGATCGAAAAGTCAAAACTGGACGCGCGTAGCAAGGGCCTGCTGATGCGCTGCGTGAACATGCTGCGGCCGATGTGGTGCGAGAGCGGGACCATTCTGGCCAACCTGACCCAACCGACCAACCTCTTTGTGATCCTGCGCAGCCGCTACCTGTCGTCGGACTTCGCGCTGCCTTTGCAGGCGGCGCTGATCAACGCGCTGTCGCGGGCGCTGGCCGGGATGCCCGAGTGGTTCCGGTGGTTTTTCATCGACGAGCTGGCCAAGCTCTTGAAGGACCCCATCTTCGCGGCGTTCTTGATGGACCCTCATCCACACCCGGCCGACCCTGATGAGGGCCGGAGGAGAGACCCTGACGGCGCGCTGACCGAAACGGATGGTGGACCGGCATGGGCTCTCGATTAAGTTGCCGGGGATGCGCCGGTCCCCACCGGGGTCCGCCGGCATGTCGGTCCTGCGGGCCGACATGTTCAACGATCGCTGGGGGATCAGGACCAAGCAAATCTTTGCCCGGCCGCGGGGCGGATTGCGTGCCGCCGTGGCCCCGTGGTAAAAGAGGGCGTGCGCCGGGTCGCCTTTGTGATCTTTCGGCTCTGGCTGGTATGGCTATCGCTCTTGTCGCGGGCGGGGGCGGTGGAGGAGCGGGAGATCCAGTTTGCGGTGGAGGGGCTTTACGGGTTGACCTACATCGATGCGGGGACGCATTCGGGGGGCGGCGGGGCGGTGCAACTGGCGTATGGGCTGACGGATTCGCTGGCACTGCAACTGACCGGGGTGGCAATGGGACGAAGGGGAGGAGTGAGAGCAAATATGTTCACGCGTGAACAATGGGGCCCCGTCCATTGCGTGACTTGCAGCAGATCGCTTAGCCCCTGACGGGGCCAGCCGGTCGGAGAATCGCGGCAATCCTGGTCCAGAGGGGCGTGCGCGGCGTCGACCACGGAGGGTGGCGCAGCCGCTGGACCAGCACGGCGGCGGCGGCGGCCCAGCGCGTCCTGGCGGAAGAGCCCGTCTTCTGGGCTTCCCGCTGGAGCGCGGTGGCCGCTAGGTCCGACGACATGGCCATGAATCGTCCGAGTGATGGGAGGAGGCCGCCAGGGAGCCCGGCACTTCTGGCCGCGCGGAACATTCCTCCAAGTCCTGCATGGAGGAATCGTCGGTGCTGACGTAGACAAGAAATGGCATCGGCCAAACGCCGCTCTCGCAAGAGCAAAACGAGCAAAGTCAGACGCGTGAGGGCTAATAGCAGGGAGAAATACTTCGCTTGGTCTGCCGGTGCGCGGCGCAACGCGTCGGACAGTCCGGCTTCTGCCTCTTTCGCATACATAATTCCGAGCGCCCCACTCTTCGGTCTAAGAGCGGTCTCCAGGTACACCAGGAACATGACAACTGCCCAATCCGGGCTGCTCCAATGGGATAGGGGCACCTGCCGCAGCAGCCTGACCGCGATTTCCAAGACCGCATCGGCATGGACCGGATCGATGATTCCAGGGTCCCTGACGAATTCGGCCAGGGACTGCAGATAGATGCGGAGATAGCTCGGGCTGCTCGGGTGCGCCTCATGCAGCGCTCGCGCCGTCTCGCAGGCAGCTTCCAGCCGCTGCTGCGCCATGAGTCGACCGCCTAGTCCAAAATGATATACGAATCGATACGCTGACCCGGCCTCTCGATACGCCGAGATGATGCGCTCCTGCTTTTCCGGCTCAGGTTCCAGAAGGGCCAGCGACTGGGCCACCTCACACGCTTGGTCCAGGTACCTTGCCGCGTCAAGCCAGTCACCGCGCTTTCGTGAGAGCAAACCCAGCGCCGAGAAGGTGTGGAAAGAGATGTTCAGGCCCTCGGACCGATTGGGAAGCTGGAGTGGAAGACCCATGGCCAGTCGCTGAGACTCCAGCAGGCAGTGCTTCGCTCTCTGCAAATCGCCCCAGAGAAGAAAGACTCGGCCAATCATGCTCAGGGAACTTGCCAAGATAAGGTGCTCCTCCGGTCGGATGACGCGGCCAGAGATCTCGTGCGCATAGGCGACCACCTCGTCGGCGATCTCCTGCGCTGCGGCGCTGTTGCCACGCTGTTCCTCATAGGCCGCCTGGCGCGCTAGCCAGATCAGGAGCGCAAGCCGCGCATCGCTGTCCTCGGGGGCTGCCGCTGCCCTTTGTCGTGCCGCTGCCACCTCCTTCGACACGTCCCCGTAATCGGACATCGCCAGCCCTGGAGCCTCTTCCGGCTGCAGGAGGCGCAGCATGTCCGCAACCACTCCCCACCATGGCCCCAGCGGTTCCCGTACCACCCTCGTCGTTACATGAAAGGTCGCGCTGCGCACGGACCAAAGGTCTGGCGCGTACCTGGGTAAAAGTGTCTCCATGGCGACCGGCAGGCAAAGCACCAGCGGGCAGGTCAGCCCGTGCATGATCTCGTTGCGCCGCTCGTTGAGGCGAGTCAGCAGCCACGCCCATGCCTCCTCGTCTCGCGGCACCGCGCCCGATGCGTCCAGGGCCCACACCGCTCCGTCACCGAACTCCCCCGGCGCCGGTTCCAGCAGCCGCCGCAGCGCCACCTCGCGCAGCCGCTCGATTGCGAGGGGCACCGCCACGGATTCGTAGGGATCGATCCTTACCAGATGTACCGCCCCACCCCGCAGCGCGGCCAGTTCCGTCGGCAAGAAAACGAACAGTTCCGCTGCCTCCTCAGGCGATGGGCAAAGCAGCACGTAGAACCCAAAACCCTCGCACAATGCCAGTGCGCGCAGGAGCCGGTCGACGCCAGGGTCCGCGCGCAGTCCCGCGCGCCTCGCTCCCCGCAGCGGCACCGCCCTCATGGCCCCGCGGGCACCGGCTGGGGAGGGCGGCGCAGCCGCTCGATCGCCTCCTGCAAACCGGGCAGTTCTTGCACTGCCGGGTGCAGGCCAAACCACTGAGTGTCGTTCTGGTAGCACAGGACCACGTTGCTCGTCAGCAGTCGGTCCGCCACCAGCCGCTCGGCGTCGCTCTGCGGCGTCAGTGCCCGGTGCTCTGCCACCCGGGCCAGCAGTTCAAGGTCGCTGGCCGCTACCACGCGCCGGTAGTCGTCGCCAGCCTGTCCCAGGAGTCGCCGGAACGTGGCCTCGTTCAGCGGCGCGTCGAGGATGGCATTCTGCAGGAGCCGCACCAGTTCCCGCGGGTATCCCGCGGACCACTGGATCAGCCGCCGCAGCCGGTCCTCCAGCACCTCGTTGTTCTCCGCGCCGAAGAACTGGGCCAGAATCGGCTCGGGGACGCGCCGCATGATGAGTTCACGGGCAGCGGTCACTCCCTGGGGAAAGGGCGTCCCATCCTTCTGCGCAAGCTTGATCATAGGCATAAAATACACCGGCACCCGCAGCCGCAGGATCAAGGCCGGCGGCAGCGTATAAAGCGAATGCACCGGCAGTTGCAGATAGGGTGCCCCCCCGGAAAAGAGCCGCTCCGCGCTCTCGAGTACCTCCTCGAAGTTGCTCGAAATGCCGCGTAGCTTCTCCAGCGAATCGAAGAGCACCACCAGCCCAGCGTAGCCGCAGGCCCGGGCGCGGGCCTTCAAAAGCACGAGTTCGTTGTTCGCCTCCCGCAAAAAGGTCGCCAGTTGCTTGGCGACGCGCTGCCGCACCTCCTGGCGCAGGCTCGGCTGCAACTTCATCTCCAGTGCCAGCTTGGCGCCCGGGACGCCCAGTTCGGCCTTGCCCCCGGGACTTAGATTGCTCAAGAGCTGCCCGAGCCGGTCCAGCGCGCCCTCCTTGAAAGCCTCGTCCGCGAGGCGGCCCTCGGCCAAAAGGACGGCCCGCTCTGCCTGGTGCCAGATCGCGACGCGGATGTCGGAAACATCGATGCGCTCGGTCAGGTCCAGTACCTCCTGGGCGTCGACCCGCACCACCAGGAGGTTGGCCTTGTCCTTCAAGAGCTTGGCCAGCCGCAGAATCTCGGTGGACTTGCCCGACCCCGGCAACCCGGTGAAGAACTCGCACGCCGGGCTTTCCACTGCGTCGTCCGCAATGGAAAACTCGATGCGCTTCGCCAGCGTCTCGGCCCAGCTCCGCCCGCGGACCTCGAAGGAGTCCAGGTCCACGTTGCGGCTGTCCTCCGGCTTGAGCGGTTCGTCGGGGCGGCAACGATTGTAGTAGAGGCGCTGGTCTCGTGGGTCCATGGCTCCTGCAATATGACATCATCATCCCCCCCTGGGAAGCGCCCTCGGCGAACCCCAGGGGCGCCACGATGCGCAAGGGACCCCCGGTGACCGGGTCAGTCAAAACGGGTCAGCCGCGATGCTATCCCTTATGCTTGTGCGCAAACAATTGCCTGACCCAAGAGCGCCAACCAGGTCCGGGCGCCACCCCGGGAACTCCCAGATCCACCCACACCACCCCCGCCCGCGGGGCGGATTGCGTGCCGCCGTGGCCCCGTGGTAAAAGAGGGTGTGCGCCCGGTCGCCTTTGTGATCTTTCGGCTCTGGCTGGTATGGCTATCGCTCTTGTCGCGGGCGGGGGCGGCGGAGGAGCGGGAGATCCAGCTTGCGGTGGAGGGGCTTTACGGGTTGACCTACATCGATGCGGGGACGCATTCGGGGGGCGGCGGGGCGGTGCAACTGGCGTATGGGCTGACGGATTCGCTGGCACTGCAATTGACCGGGGTGGCGACGGGGCATCCCTATGCGGGGCCGGTGACGGTGGACGGTCGCCTGCTGGGCGGGTCGACGCTGGCCACCTTCGCGGCCACGGCGGGGATCGTGTACTCGCTGGACGTGGTGCGGATCGTGCCGTTCTTCGAGGCCGGCATTGGCCTTGGGGGGGCACAGGTGGTGGGCGATGCGGGGACCGGCTCGGCGCTGGTCACTTTCGCGGCCACGCTGGGGCTGGGGGCGGATTATCTGGTCACCCGGCGGTGGGCGGTGGGGCTGGCGGTGCGCTATTATGCTTTTTTGACCGACATCACCCGGGTACCGCTCTACCTGACGGTGGGCCCCCGGGTGACGGTACGCTGGGGGCTGTGACTTTCGCTTCGCGATCAGTGGAGGATGGACGGCAGGTGGAAGTAGCGGCTGGCCAGGAGGCGCGAGACGGCCTGGTCTTCTTGTTCCAGGCCGGCGACGGGGGGCATGTACTTGTAGCGCTTCTTCCACCAGCGCACCGGACCCTGGTCGCGACAGCCGAACTGCCGGTCCGATGGGGCGCAGAATACGCGGACGTGCAGGTGATCGTCATGGGGCAGCGAATCGCCCGGTTGCCGCAGCAGGGCCTCCGCCCGATCGATGAGTTCGTCCGGCTCGCCGATCTGTTGTGCGTGTTCCAACAGGGCCCGCCGCAGCCGGTTGTGACAGAAGAGGTACTGGATCTCGATGTTTGGGTCCTGCAAGAGGGCCCGCACCAGCGCCCAATTCCGCGGAACGTCGAAGCGCCTGGGGGTGAACGGGCCGAAGACCACGCCGGGGGTGTCTCGCGGGGGGCGGGCCTGGAAGCGAAAGTCGTAGCGCGGCATGGAGTCCGTCGGCAGGGCAGGACGTCCGTCGGCGGAAAGGGCGTAGTAGATCAGGTCGGCGTCGCGGCCGTTCTCGTGGGAGCGATGCAGGAGGCTGTCGCCGCCGCCGCGCCGGGAGAGGTCGGCGATGCCCAGGACGCTGCCGCGGTATTCGTGGTTGACCCGCTCTGCGACGCGCTTCAGGGCCAGGGCAAACTCATCGGTGGTGAAGCTGGCATCGCGCTCTCGCCACAAACGCGGCACCAGGTAACCGGGCCCCTGCGGGGGCAGGCGCTTGCCGTGGCGGAGCAAGCCGTCGTTGAAGCTGCCGACGGAGATGCTGGTGCCATCGGTGAGCATGGCCGGACCGACACAGGCGGTGGAGACAAGCAAGCAAAGGGAGAGGAATCGAATACGGAGGCATCCGATCGACTGCACTTGCAAAGTATGCCACAAAGAAGGGGCTGGTTTGGCCTTTCCTCGGTTCAGGGGGGGGTCTGGGCTTCGGCCAGGGCGACAATCTCGACGTGGGCGCTGTGGGGCAAAAGGTCGATTGGCTGCGCCCAGCGGACAGCAAAGCCGTGCCCGCGCAGGGCGGTCAGGTCCCGGCCCAGGGTCATCGGGTCGCAGGAGACGTAGACCACCCGCCTGACGCCCAGCGCGGAAAGCAGCCCCATCACCGCCGCCGCCCCGGTGCGCGGCGGGTCGAGCACGGCAGCATCGAATCGCTCCCCCGCGTCGCGCAAAGAAAGCACCGCCTGCTCCGCCTGCCGGGAGAGCACCTTCACCCCCGAAAGCGCCCCCAGCCGCGCCGCGGCCACCGGGTCCGACTCCACCGCCACCACCCCCCCAGCCCGCGAGCGGATCGCCCGGGTCAGGTTGCCCGCGCCGGCATACAGTTCCAGCACCCGCGGCCAAACCCCCTCGCCAGGCGAGCCGAGCGCCCGCTGCACCTGGGTCAACAGCTCGCCGTGCCCCGCCTCGCTGGCCTGGGCGAAGGAGTCGCCCGAGGCCCACAGGGTCCCTGCCGCCCCGCCCACGTCCACCGCCGCCGCCCCGTGATGCCACCCAGAGAGGGACGCGCGGCCCGCCCCAGGATGCCACCCAGAGAGGGACGCGCCGACGACCATCCCATGGCCTTCGTCCACCAGCGCCCGCAGGGCCGCCTCTGTCCCCGCCCGGTCCCCTCCTCTCCCCACCGCCGCGGCCAGATGGACCGCATCGCCTGCCCCGACCACCCCGGAGAGCGTCCCTTCCTCCCCCAGGCACTGGCGCAGCCTTGCCGCCGCCAGCGAGAGGGCCGACGCGAGCGCTGGGACCATCGCCGGGCAATCGACAAGGTCCAGCACATCGTGGGAGCGCGCCGCCTGAAACCCCAGCCGCCCTCCACGAAGCACCAGCCGCGCCCGGATGCGAAAATGCAGGTCTGGCGTGGGCGCCAGGATCGGCAGCACCTCCGCCCCCGTGTGGCGCAGGGCCCCGCGCACCAGTTCCTCCTTGGCGGCGAGCTGCCCCTGCCGGTCGACATGCATCCACGGGCAGCCGCCACAGCGCCCAGAACTCAGCGGGCATGCCGGCGTCACCCGCCCCGGGCCCGGCGAGATCACCCGCAGGAGCCGCCCGCGGGCATAGCCCTTGCGTTGCTCGACCAGTTCCACCTCCGCCAGGTCACCCGGTGCGCCGCCGGGGACGAAGACCACCCGCCCCTCGGGCAGGCGACCGACGGCCTCCCCCAAAGCCGCCAGCGAGGCCAGCGAGACCGTCACGATCGGTCGCGAAGCGCCGGAGGCGTCGCGGTCGATCAAGGGGAGCATCCTGAAGGCGATGACACCCTCGCATGGATAGCAGGGGCCGCCTCGCCGTGCCAGTCCTTCAGCGCCAACCGCACAAAAAGGAGGTAGGAAGGTAGGTTCACGGGGCCCTCCCCAGGGGGGGCGCCTATGCGGCTTCCTCCTCCGTTGGGTCGGGCGAACCATGCGGGTCATCCTGGTCAGGCGCCGGGGCCGGCTCGGTGGCGGCATAGGCCGAACCGTCTTCATCTCCTGCGCCCTGCTGATCGGCGCTCTGTTTGTCCCCGCAATCGAACCCCGGGATATCTACATCATAGGGATCGAGACTGCGGCTCGCGAGGTCGGCCGCCGCCTTCCGTTGGGTCTCCTTGGCCGTGTGCCTGGCCTGGAACTTCGGGTCCAATTGACTGATGCAGCCCGTCTCGTCCACTGGCTCCAGCTCTTCGCCGTTGTACTGGGCGAATGCGGCGGCGTGCTTCTGCTCGTGCTCCTTGAGCGTCGTGTTGATGAATGTCTGGACCGCTTTTTTCTGACATTCCGTCAGGCCCGGGTACTGGGAGACGCTGGGCAGCTTGATCTGGGTCGTAACCGTGAAGGTGGACTTGAGGTTGCCTGTCACATGGACGCACTGGCCTTTCGGGCAACCCTTATCACATTCCTTGCTGGGTTCCTTCTTCTGATCGGTGATCTCATAGTTGTCCTTGTAACTCGCCTTCGTCTCGCCATGGACCCCCAGGGTCTTGGTGCTCCCGCTGCCGAACACGGTGGTCGTCCCCTTGGTCTCCTTGCCCCCGGCGCAGTTCTCGCAAGAGCACCCCTTGCCCGAACAAAGGGACCCCTTGGTCTCGGCCGGGTCCCTGGCGGCCTTTTTCGCCGCTCGCCTGCCGATCTTCCGCTTCATGGCGGCCGGACTCAGGCCGCTCGCCGAGAGCATCGACCCCGATGGTGGACCGTGGGCCATCTGGGGGGCCTGTTCCTTGCGCTCCGGCTCCGAGGAATGATCATCCAGGTCACGCATGGGGCCCTCGCTTCAGTCTGTACATTCAGTGTAATCGCCCATGCGATCTCATTGCATCAAAAAATAGCTCGTACCCGGCTTGCCGGGCGGCCCCGGGAAGCGGGGCCGGTGGGGCCCCTTGGGTCATGCCATCCTCCGCGACGGCCAGCAGGGCCGCGGCGAAACTGAGACCGGGTTGATCGGATGAGGGCCAGGGCAGACTGCCCGTGAGCAGTGTCTTTGTGCCTGCGGAGTCCGTCAACACCCATGTTAGCAATGTCTGCTCGCTGCTGGCGAAGCCGCAGCCACTGCCCGAGGTGTGCAAGGTCGACGTTTCAGGCCAGGTCCGCACCAGAGTGCGGGGCAGATCATAGGACTCCGCCATGGTTTGCACCCTCTCCACCTCTGTTCCGAGGAGCAGCAGGAGGGCCGCCTCGCGCAGGTTGTCCAGCGACAATCGCCCCTGCCTTACCTGGATGGCCGGGGCGGCCGTGCCAGCGCAGCGCTGTGCCAGGTAGGCGGCCCCCGTGGCCAGATCGTAAGCGCGCAGCTCATCGCAAGACTGGTAATGGCCGCGACGACCTCGAAGGACCAGCCAGCCCACCCGGGGTGAGCGGAACGAACCCAGAGGCAACGCTGGCACCACGTTCCGGTGCTCCTCCAGGCACTCACGCCAGGCTCGGTAGGTCGGCGCCTTTCCTTTCAGGACAGAGGCGCAGGCCACGTCGGCAGGCGGCAGGGACGGAGGCGTCCCGATCTCGCACAGCGGTTGCGCGCGAAGCCCCTCGGATGCACGGCGCAGCCATCCCCGGGTCTCCGCTCCGCAATCGGGATCATCCGTGGTACAAAGAAGGAAGGCCAGCGGGTGGTGCGGCTGCTCGGAACGTGACAAGGAACGGCGCAAGTCCGGGGGGACCACCACCCGCCCCGCTTCGCTCGGCGCCAGCAAGTAGGAATGGACCCAGAGCGCCCCCCCATCGAGCCACCACGTCTTCAGCGCCACCACGTTGTCGGCCCGGGGGAGCCGCCGGTTCTCCGCGGCGAGCGAAAAACAGGGCCGGCCCAGAAGCGAGACGATCTGGAGCTGGGCCCCCTCTAGGTCCTTGCTCTCACGCAGCGAACGGATGCGCGAATCGAGGCCGCGGAAGGTCTGCTCGGCCTCCGACCGGGCAGGCGATCCCGGCGGGCACTCAGGAGCGGCGGCAGCCGATAGCGAGCCCGCCATGAGCGCGAGAGCCGCACGCAGAGCAACCGACCCTTTCGTCATCACGGAGGGATGATACACCCTTCCTGGTCTTGGAGCCCGAAAGCCCACCCGGCCCCTGCACGAAGGAGCCGGGTGGGGATCTTTTACCCCTTCTTGTTCAGCGCGGCCTGGATGAGCTTGTCGAAGTCCTCGAACGGGTAGGCCCCGGCGAGCTTCCTGCCGTTGATGAAGAACGTCGGCGTCCCCAGGCCCCCGCCGGGCAGGCCGTTGCCGTACTGCACGTCGCTGTCCACCGCCGACTTCCACTTCCCGCTGTCCAGGTCGGCCTTGAACTTGGCCACATCCAGCCCGATCTCGGCGGCGTACTTCTCAAGCGCCGACCGATCCAGCGCGCCCTGGTTGCCGAACATCTTGTCGTGCATGTCCCAGAACTTGCCCTGATCGTTGGCCGCCAGCGCCGCCTGTGCCGCCAGCGCCGCCTTGTCGTGGAACGGCAGGGGGTAGTTGCGCCACACGATGCGCACCTTGCCCGCGTACTTCTCCTTGATCTGCTTCACCGCCGGCAGCACCCGCGAGCAGAAGGGGCACTGGAAGTCGGAAAACTCCACGATGGTCACCGGCGCCGAGCGGTCCCCCCACGAAGGGCCGGTGCCCGCCTCGACCTTGTACACCGTCTTGTCCTCGGCCTCCTCGCCGCCGCCGGCCGCTGCGGGCGCCGCCGCCACCTCGGTCTTGGCGTCCTTCATCAGCTCGTCGTAGACCTTGGTCGCCGGGATGCGCTTCTGTTTCATCAGCGCCGTCGCTTCCTTCAGCGCCTCGTCAATCTTGGTCTTGAACTGCTCGAAGGGCTGCGCCCCCACCAGGCTCTTGCCGTTGACGAAGAAGCTGGGGGTGCCGCGGGCGCCGATCTTGTTGCCCTCGGCCAGCTCGGCCTTGACCTGCTCCTTGAACTTGCCCGAGTCGAGCGCCGCCTTGAACTTGTCCATGTTCAGGCCAATCTCCCCGGCGTACTTCTCCAGGCTGGGCCGCTCGAGCGCCGTCTGGTTGGCGAAGAGCTTGTCGTGCATGTCCCAGAACTTGCCCTGCTCCTTGGCGGCCAGGGACGCCTCGGCGGCAAGCTGGGCGTTGTTGTGGAAGGGCAGCGGGAGCTGCTTGAAGGCGATGCGCACGTCGCGGGGGTAGGTGTCGCGCACCTGCTTCAGGGTCGGCTCGACCCTGCCGCAGAAGGGGCACTGGAAGTCGGAGAAGGTCACGATGGTGACCCTGGCATCCTTGGGGCCCTGCACCGGCGCGTCGCCCAGAAGGGCCTTGTAGGTCGAGGTGTCGCTGGCCTCCGCCGGCCGTGCAGGGGCCGCGGCGGGCGCCTCGGCCTTGTCCGCCCCGCCCTTGGTGATCTCGCCGTAAAGCGCGGCCAGGGACACGCCGGACTTGAGCTTGGCGTTGGCTGCCTCCAGCTCCTTGTCGATGGCGGTCTTGAAGTTCTCGAAGGGCTGGGCGCCGCGGAAGGGCTTGCCATTGATGAAGAAGCTGGGGGTGCCGCGGGCGCCGAACTTGGCCGCCTCGGCGGTGTCGTCCTTTATGGCCTGCTTGAACTTGCCCGAATCCAGCGCCGCCTTGAACTTGGCCACGTTCAGGCCCAGCTCATCGGCGTACTTCTCCAAACTGGGGCGCTCCAGCGCGGTCTGGTTGGCGAAGAGCTTCTTGTGCATCTCCCAGAACTTGCCCTGCTCGTTGGCCGCCATGGCCGCCTCGGCGGCGATCTGGGCGTTGTTGTGGAAGGGCAGCGGGTTTTCCTTGAAGGCGACGCGCACGTCCTTGCCGTAGGTCTCGACCACCTTGTCGATGGTCGGCTCGACCTTGCTGCAGAAGGGGCACTGGAAGTCGGAATACTCGACGATGGTGACCTTGGCGGCCTCGGGGCCCTTGACCGGGGCGTTGCCGACGGGGACGCGGTAGACGGTGTTGTCGTTGGCGGCGGCTGGGGCAGGCTTGGCCCCGGCCCCAGCCCCTCCGGCGGTGCCTTCCTTGCCGTTCTGGATAAGCGTCGCGTAAAGGCGGTCGCGGGAGGCCCCGGCCTTCAGGGCTTTGTCGGCGGTGACCAGCTCCTCGTCGATGATCTTCTTGAAGGCCTCGAAGGGCTGGGCGCCCGAGAGGAAGCGGCCGTTGATGAAGAAGGCCGGGGTGCCGTTGGCGCCGTACTTGGACGCCTCGGCCTGGTCGGACTGGATCTGGCCCTCGTACTTGGCCTTGTTTTGCACCATGTCCTGCTTGAACCGTTCGACGTTCAGGCCCACCTCGCCGGCATACTGGATGTAGTGGGCCTCGTCGAGGGCGGTCTGGTTCTTGAACAGCTTTTCATGAAGCTGCCAGAACTTGTCCTCGCCCTGCTCGCGAGCGGAGAGGGCGGCGACGGCGGCGGGCTTGGCGTTGGGATGGAAGGGGAGCGGGTTGTGCTTGAAGGCGATGCGCACCTCCTTGCCGTATTCCCGCTTGATCTGGTCGATGGTGGGCTCGACCCTGCCGCAGAAGGGGCACTGGTAGTCGGAGAACTCGATGATGGTGACCTTGGCGGTGGCGGGGCCGTTGACTGCGGCCGATCCCACCGGGACCTTGAAGCGCTCGACGGCCGAATCCGGAGCGGCGGCGGCGACGGGGGCCGCGCCCTCCTTGCTGCCGCTAACTGAGCCAAAGGGCGACCCGTTATGGCCGGTGTAATTGCCCAGGAAATAGCCGCCGGAAAGCCCGATGATCAGGGCCACGACGGTGGTGAAGTTGACTGACGATGAGCCCTCTGGCTCGGGGTGCTGGGACGTGTTGGACATAAGAGAACCTCTCGTTGTTTCTATCGGTCGATCGATCTATCTATACTATTGCGCGGGCGCAAGGGAGGCCGGGCCCTTGGCAAGAGGCGCCGCTTTGGGCCGCAGGCCAAGGGACGGGAATGTCGGTGGAAGCTAGGCCCGCGGGGGACGGTCGATGCGGGTTGGGTGACCCCGAAGAAGGGGAGCGACGAAGCGCGCGGCGACCCTGCCCGAGGGGGCAAGGTCGGGGGGCTGTGGGACGACCGGGACCAGCATGGAGCGGTCCCCGCCGCGTTCGTCCGGGGCCGTGGAGGGGGCGTGGAGGCTGCGGTGCACACCAGCCAGGGACAGCAGGCCCCGGCCGTGGCGCCGTTCTCCATGAAGGTGGGCGCGCGGGTGACCCAGGGGCTGCATGTCGCAGCGCCCGATGTG
>JBBRLA010000160.1:0-13825 GCA_038231615.1 Polyangia bacterium
CAGCAGCGAGACCACCACCACCGCCGTGATCGCCCCCACCGCCGCCGCCACCAGCAGCGCCCCGACAACGGCCAGCCGATTCGTCGGCGCCGCGTGCCGGCGATGTCCACCGCTGCGCATCGAGTTCTGGCGCATCGGCCGGGTCGGCGTCGGCGCCGAGCGCGGCAGCTTGCCGGTGACGCTCACCGGCCCCGAGAACGCCGGCCTCGATGCTGCCCCCGAAGGCGTGCCGTGCCGCTCCGCCGGCCCCAAAGAATGCTGCTGCGCGGACTCGGACCTCGGCGTCCCCGCGGACTCCGGCGACACCTCCATCGGCCCACCCAGGGGCGGAGGCGGCGCCCAGAGGTCCACCGGGATCGGCGCTGCCGGCTCGAGCGGCGGCAACGGGTGGAACTCCAGCGGCCCCGCGGGGGCACGATTCTCGATCATGCCCGGCTTGCCCGGCCCGCCCTTCTGCCGCCCCGGGATCGCCGAGGCCGGCAGACGCAGGGGCGTCTCGTCGATCTCGCTCTCCGACAGCAGGTCCACCGCGTTGGTCGGCATGTCCCCCGGGTCAAGCGGCGTGCTCAGACGAGCCCGCCCACCGATCTCCGCCCGGGGTGGCCTGGTGGGCATCGGCAGTTCCTGCCCCGCCTGCTCCAGCAGCGCCGGGTCCAGGCGCATCTGCTCCACTGTATGGTCCAGCAGCCCGCCCGAAGGATCGCTCAGCGGCGGCCGGTGTGCCGGCATCGGCAGCTCCGCCCGGAAAAGCGGCGCAGTCGCCGTGGACGGAGCGGCCCCCTGCGCTGCCCCCGCCTGCCCCGGCTCCAGCAACTCCGGGTCCAGCCGGTCAAAAGGCAACGTGAACTGGGCGCCGATGTCGTCGTCGCTCCTGCCCGAGGCCGACTCCACCTTCGGCGCCTCCGCTGCCGGTACGCTCTGCCGCCCCTCCCCCGCCCGCCCCGATCGCTCCGCCTTTGCCCCCTCCCCCACCCGCCCCGATCGCTCCGCCTTCGGCCCCTCCCCCACCCGCCCCGACAGTTCCGCCTTCAGCCCCGTCTCGGCCCGCCCCGATCGCTCCGCCTTGGGCCCTTCCCCCACCCGCCCCGACAGCTCCGGGGCCTTCAAGCTCTCCACCCGCCCCGACGGCTCCTTTGATCTGCCGGCCAGCGGCGCCCGCGAGCCCCGGCGCGGCGACGACGACGGCCGCGATACCGGCACCGACCCCTCCTGCCCCCCCTCCGCGTCCACCGCCACTACCGACGGCCCCGACGGCGCCCGCGACAGCTTCCCCGGCGTGTCCCCGGTCTTCCCGCTCTCCGGCTTGTCCCCCTTCTGGGACAGCGGCGGCAGCGTCCCCAGCGACATGCGCGCCGAGGGCGACCCCGAAAGCGGCGCCAGCACCGCCCCCATCTCGACCTCGAAGCTGGTGCTGTTGCGGCGGCGGCGCCCTTCGGGGACCAGATCCTCCAGCGGGCGGTCCAGCTCTTCCATCGGCAACCGCCCGGCGGCCACCGCCATCGCCAGCGGGGTCGGCGCATGCCGCCGCCGCAGCGGCATGCCGCCGGTCAGCGCCACCGCCTCCACGTCCGCCACCAGCGCCTCCACCGATGGGTAGCGCAGCTCCGGGTCCTCCCGCAGGGCACGCTCCAGCACCGCCGCCAGCGCCCCGTTCTGCGCCTTGAACTTGTCCCACTGCGCCTCCTCCCCCAGGGAGATCAGGTGCCGGTACAGCGCCGCCAGCCCGAACACGTCCGCGCGGATCTCCGGCGGTCGCCCCGCCCGCACCTCCGGCGCCAGCAGGTGCCCCTCCCCCCGCCGCGTCACCGCGTCCAGATACGGCCCCCGGGGCAGCGCCCGCCCCAGCCCCGCGTCGCAGAGCCGCAGCCCGTCCGGCCGCAGCAGCACCGATTCCAGCCGCAGGTCCCCGTGACTCAGCCCCTGCCCGTGCAGGTGCCCCAGGATCGACGCCAGTTGCACCCCGATCTTGCGCACCTCTGCCACCGTGAACGGCTCGCCCTCGTCCTTGCGAAAGGTCACCATCCGCGAGAGCAGAAGCCCCTGGCTCAGTCCCGACTGCGTCGGCTCGATGATCAGCACCCCCCGCTTGGCGTCCAGCACCTGCACGTCGATCGGCCGCGCCAGCCCCGGGTGGGACAGCGACCGCAGCCGCTGCATCTCACGCACCACGTAGGTCCGCGACGGCTCGTCGTGGGCCAGTTCCGGCCGCACCACCTTCATCAGCACGTCCGGGTCCCGCCCCGGCGCCTCCGGCTGCGACTGCACGTCGCGCCCCAGAAAACCCAGCCACAGCGCCGTCTCCCCGGCCTGCTCCAGCGCCTGGTACCTTCCCAGCACCAGCTCCCCGCGATGCAGGCTCACGGCTGCCCTCCCGTATGACCATACCCGCCGCCGCCGCGCTGCGTCTCGTCCAGCAGCGCCACCTCCTGCACCAGCCCCCGCGTCACCGGGGACAGCACGAGCTGCGCGATGCGATCCCCCGGCCGCACCGTCACCGCCTCCTGCCCCAGGTTGATCAGCAGCACCATCACCTCGCCCCGGTAGTCGCTGTCTACGGTCCCCGGGCTGTTGAGTACGGTGATCCCATGCCGCAGCGCCCAGCCCGAACGAGGCCGCACCTGTCCCTCGAACCCTCGCGGGATGGCCAGCGCAATGCCCGTCGGCAGCAGCGCCCGCGTCCCCGGCTCCAGCTTTACCGGAGCATCCGGCCACGCCTGCAGGTCCATCCCCGCCGCGTCGGCACTTTGGTAAGCGGGCAGCGTCGCCTGGGGTCGCAGGCGAAGACACGAGACGGAGATGGTAGGGTGCCTCTGGAGTTCCAAGGTAGCAGCCAGCGAGTGAACCTGTCTCCGAGATTACATTACGAGGCGCCGCGGTCCTAGGTAAGTGCCGCAAGCGCCGCGGTCCTCAGGTATCGCGAAGCGCCGCGGTCGCCATGATCACCATATATCGATCGGTGTCCCTTGAAATCCTAGCGTGGATGCCCGCCGATGTCATCTATACAGTGCCCGTCAAGTGACATACGGCATCCTGAGCGGGCGCCTTTCGGCTGCCCCGACCTGAAGGGCGGCCATACTCTCGCCCGTTTCGTCTCACTCGGTCCACTTCGAGAACCAGGGGTCCCAGGAGAGTACCCTGGATTTCGAAGTGGATTCAGTTCAGTGCGGGTTGTGTGAGCAGGCGAGGCGGGGCCCCCTGAGCCAAGCCAGCGAGGGTAGGGCCGTCGCGGTGTCAAATTGGCGCGCGACCCATCAATCAATCAAGCAATCGATTGATGCGTCTGTGGTTAGTGCTTGTTGTGGATGACTTCCGGGTCCGCGCCCAGCGCCTCTTTCCGCGAGAGCCGGATCTTCCCCATCCGGTCGATGGCGATGACCTTCACCAGCACCTCGTCCCCCTCGCGGACCACGTCCGTGACGTTGTTCACCCGTTCGTTGGCCAGCTCGCTGATGTGGATCAGGCCGTCCGTCCCGGGCAGGATCTCCACGAAGGCCCCGAAATCCACCACCCGGCGCACCACCCCCTGGTAGAAGCTCCCGATCTCCGGCTCTGCCGTCAGCCCCTTGATGATGTCCATCGCCTTCTGCGCCGACGGTCCATCTGGCGAAGCGATCGACACCTTCCCGTCGTCCTCCACGTCGATGGCCACCCCGGTCTGCTCGATGATCGCGCGGATCATCTTGCCCCCTGGGCCGATGATGTCCCGTATCCGGTCCGGCTTGACCATCATGGTGTAGATCCGCGGCGCGAACTTCGACAAATCCGCCCGCGGCGCCGTCAGGCACTGCGCCATCTTGTCCAAAATGTGCAGCCGTCCGTCCCGCGCCTGAAACAGCGCCTGCTGCAACACGTCGCGCGAAAGCCCCTGGATCTTGATGTCCATCTGCACCGCGGTGATGCCCTTGCGCGTCCCGCACACCTTGAAGTCCATGTCCCCCAGGTGGTCCTCGTCGCCCAAAATGTCGCTGAGGATGGCCACTCGCTCCGTCCCGTCCTCCTTGCGCTCGTGGATGAGGCCCATGGCGATGCCGCTGACCGGCGCCGTGATCGGCACCCCCGCGTCCATCAGCCCGAGCGTCCCGCCGCACACGCTGGCCATCGACGAGCTGCCGTTTGACTCCAGCACTTCCGACACCACCCGCACGACGTAGGGAAAATCCTTTTCCTTCGGCATCACGCGCAAAAGCGCCCGTTCGGCCAGGGCCCCATGGCCCACCTCCCGGCGCGACTGCCCGCGCATCATCTTCGACTCGCCCGTCGAGAACGGCGGGAAGTTATAGTGCAGCATGAACCGCTTGGTCACGTCGCCCAAGAGCGAATCGATGCGCTGCTCGTCGGCGTTCGTCCCCAAGGTGATCAGCACCAGCGCTTGCGTCTCGCCCCGGGTGAAGAGCCCGGATCCGTGGGTCCGCGGGATCAGGCCCGCCTCGCATGCGATTCCCCGGATCTCGGTGGTCTTGCGCCCGTCGATGCGCACCTTCTCGTCCAAAATCAGGTTGCGCACGATCTTCTTGTGCAGCCCATGCACTGCCTCGACCACGTCCTTGTCGCGGCCCTTGTAGGGGGCGCCTTCGACCAGGCACAGCTCCGTGAGGATCGACTTCTCCACCTCCATCTCGGCGTCGTGGCGCTTGTGCTTCTCGCGGACGGTGACCGCGGTGCGCAGGCGATCGGCGGCCAGCTCCTTGACCCGCTGGGCGAGGGTCTCGTCCTTGACCGTCGGGATGAACACCCGCTTCTCCTTGCCCACCGCGGCGCGGATCTTCTCGATCAGGTCCAGCACCGGCTGCACCGACTGGTGCGCGAAAAGCAGCGCCTCGACCAGCACCTCTTCCGAGATCTGGTCCGCCCCACCCTCGACCATGACGATGGCGTCCCGGCTGGCGGCGACCACCACGTCCAACTCCGAGACCTCCCGCTGGGCGAACGTCGGGTTGACGATGTACTGTCCCTCGATGCGCCCCACGCGGACGCCGACGTAGGGCCCGGCCCAGGGAATGTTCGAGATGTGCAGCGCCGCCGACGCGCCGGTCATGGCCAGCACGTCCGTCGGGTTCTCCTTGTCGTAGCTGATGCTCATCGCGATGATCTGCGAATCGAAGCGCCAGCCCTTGGGGAAAAGCGGCCGGCACGGCCGGTCGATGAGGCGTGCCGTCAGGATGTCCGACTCCGTCGGGCGGCCTTCCCGCTTGAAGTAGCCGCCGGGGATCTTGCCGCCTCCGTAGGTCTTCTCGATGTATTCCACCGTCAGGGGCAGGAAGTCGAGGCCGTCCCGGGTGGTCTTGTTGGCCACCGCCGTGACCAGCACCATGCTGTCGCCATAGCGGATGATCACCGCGCCATCGGCCTGCTTGGCCATTTTTCCGGTCTCGATCGACAACTCCTTGTCGCCGAGCATCACCGATTCTTTGATGTACATGGATGGACTCCAGAGCAGCTCCATGGGCCCGTCCCGGCGCACCTGCGCCGCAAGAGGAGACCCACGAACCGCGGGTTCGGGTTGGCCCGCCGGCTGTCTTGATCCGTCAATCCTGTGGCTGTGAGTTGGCCAACTGACCGTCGTGCCGGGCTGAAACTCCGGACACAGCGACACGACTGATGGAACAAAGCGAGCCGCGCGAGCGATTGCTACATACCTGCCTATATAAGGCCCTGTATCAGACCTACCAGCGCAAAAGACCCAGAGGCGAGAGCCGGTTTTGGCGCTCCCGGCCACCGACCTGCCTGTCTGCTAGATCATAGGACCGTGCCGACAGCCGGGGAGCGTGGGAGCATTCCCCACGGACTTGCATTCGCGAGTCCGCATGGGCCCACCCGCGACCCGCCTCTTTGCTTTTGCTACTTGCGCAGGCCCAGGGTCTGGACCAGCACGCGGTACCGGTCCACGCTTTTGCCGCGGAGGTATTCCAGCATGCGGCGGCGCTGGCCGACCAGCTTCAGCAGGCCGCGGCGGGAGTGGTGGTCCTTCGCGTGGGTCTTGAAGTGCTCGGTGAGGTAGGTGATCCGCTCGCTGAGGATGGCGATCTGCACCTCGGGCGAGCCAGTGTCGCCGTCGTGCTTGGCGAACTTGGTGATGATGTCTTTCTTCCTCTGAGTAGCCAGGCTCATCGTATCTCCGGTTCTCTTCTCTTCTTTTACTTGGCGGTAGTTTTTTCGATTGGGCCGCCCCTGTCAACAGCTACCGACAAAAACCTCTCCGGCCCCTCTCCCGAAAAGGCCGGTCCACCGCCTGCGGACCCAGCCGGGCCGCCGATGGCCGCGGACGCGGGTCAAACCCGGGCCCTGCCGTTTTGCTCCGCGACACCCTCGCCTTCGTTGCGGCTGTCTGGTCTGGCTTGCCTTTCGTCTCGGCCGTCATCAGGGCGGATAGACGGCCCGGCCCTCGGCGATGGCCAGGAAGCGCAGGGCCCGTTCCAGGGTGCCGAAGCTGGCCAGTTGCGCCTTGCGCAGGGTGGGCAGGTCCAGAAGCCGGGTAAAGGGGAGCTGATCCAGCGTTGGCTTGTAGCTTTTCCCCGGCGGGAAGTGCCGCGAGAGCCATTCCTTGACACCGCGTACCGCTTCGGGGTCGCCGGTGAAGGCGGTCCCCGGGAGCAGTCCGGGGCGCGAAAGGCCGTTCGCATCCACCAGCCGATGCCCGGCCATGGTCTGGATGCACGGGAGGAACCAGGCCTCATACTCTCGATGGGCCAGCACCACGGCCACGGGGAACGGGAGGCCGGCTTCCCGGACCCAGGCCGCCGCCTCCGGCCCGCGCGTGGCGGGGCAGCCATCGTCTTCGTCGCGCAAGAGAAGGGCCCGGTCGCAATCTCGCCTGGTGCGCAGGATCTCGCAGCTCTTCTTTACCCCGGCCCGGGTGTGAAGCGCCAGACCGCGGATGGGCGGGTCAGCGGCGACAAGGACGGGCAGCGCCAGGTCCTGCCACAGCCTGGTGATGAGGTTCAGCGCCGCCCGGACCTCGCCGTGGCCCTCGACCACCAGGTACAGCTTACCCACCTTGGGGCCCGTCGATCTCGGAACGCAGCCCTTCGGCCCGCAGCAGATCGCTGGTCGAGAACAGATGGCGCCGCACGCTCTCCCGCTGTTCATTGGCGATGGGGGCCACGGTGGTGGTCTCCCCGCGAGAAACGATCAGGATGTCGTCGACGTCCAGCAGATCGAGCAGGTCGGGGCTGTGGGTGCTCAGCAGGATCTGGCTGCGTTTGCCGGCCTCGCGGAGGAAGTCGAAGAGCACCGGTAGCGCGCCGGGGTGCACGGTCAGCTCTGGCTCCTCAATGCCGACCAGCGAAAGGGGCGGGTCCTGGAGCAGGGCGGTGAGCAGGCCGGCGATGCGCAGCGTCCCGTCGGATTCCTGGGAAGCATCCAGCCACTGTCTCTGCCCGTGGCGGAACTCGGCCACCAGATAGCCGCCGACCGGGGTGACGCGGTAGTCGGTGATGTCGCCGGTGATGCGACCCAGGGCCGCCAGCAGCTCCTGTCCGGCCTCCTCCTTCTTGAGCCGCCGCAGCGCCGAGGTCCAGTTGGCGCCATGCTCATCCATCGGGCGCCGCACCGCGTCCGGCTTCTGCGGCGGCCGCAGCTGATCCGGGAAGATGGCGTAGCAGGCGAGGTTGCGGAGGGTGTCGGCGATCTGGGTATAGACAGGACCGAGTCGAGGAGCTCGGGTCTCGCCAAGCCAGGGATTGGCATGAGCCGTTCCGGCGCCCTGAAGCGCCAGCGCGATCTTGCTGGCTGATTCCGGTGCACCATATGCGTGTGCACCGTCTATCGTCCGCCCATCTTCAATGCGGAAGTGGCTATCCTCCAGAAAACGATCCATATCCTTCGGAACCTTGCCCCCTTCGAGTTCGGCGAGCATTTTTTCATACCAATCGCGGCGTTCTAGGTCAAGTAGCGCCAGTTCTCGGCGGACCTCTTTCAGGTAGAACTCTCGGGCCGCGGGCCAGTCCACGACCGAGTTCCCTTGCTCATGACTTACATAAAAGTCTCCGCGCTCATCGTCCCGCAGGCTGAATTCCCAGGACACGGTCTGCAAATGCAGGCCGATCTCCACCCGGATCGTGACGGGCAGATTCTTGTCCTCGCTTCGCCTCCGCAGCGCCCCCAGCCCGTTCCGTTTCATCAGCGCCGGGGCCAGGCCGTCACGCAGGCACTCCGACGTGAACCGCAGCACGTCCAGCACGGTGCTCTTGCCGGCGGCGTTGATGCCAACCAAGGCGCTCATCTGCCCCAGCGGGATTTCTACGCCCTCGCCCAGGCTGCGATAGTTGCTGACGACAAGCTTCTGGATCACATGATCCAAGTAGCACGGAGCCGTCATTCAGGAAAGAGGGGTAGATGCCGAGACCAGCATCAGCGAGTAGACGGCCTTGAGGTCCAAGAAAGGTGAGGGTAGCAGAACGAACTCCTACGGGCCACCTTCTGCGGCTGGGCGGTTTCTGAAACTTGAAGCACAAAAGGACCGCGGCGATCACGTTCCCTGAAAAACGCGGCGGCGGGTGCGCCGATTGGGGCATCGGGTGCATAAACACAGACCGGGCTGGCCAAAATGTAGATTTTGGTCAAGTTTCCTGACCCTTCTCTTTCCAAATGCAATGAGCTTCCTTGTCCCAGCAATGAACTTCCCGTGATCCACACTGAATCTCCCGCCACACACAGTAGACTTTGTACTCTTCACAGCAATATTCCCGTGAAAATGTAGATTCAACGCCCTTTTGACAAGGAACTTCATTGTTCCGGCAATGAACGTCCTCGTTTTGGCAGCGAACGTTGTCGTTTTGGCAGCGAACTTCATTGTTCCCGCAAGGAACGTCCCTGTGGTGAAAGACGTCCTCCTTCTTCGAACAAGGACGTTGCCTGGCTGCGGCCATGAACCTTCTGGTCCAAGAAGGCGCTGCCTGGTCCTGCAGGGAGCTTTCTGGTCAGGACCGGTCCTTTCGCACTGCTGTCTCGCAGTCCCGTGGATTCTGTGCTAGATAGTCTCCTGCACATGTCCATCGAAACCCGCGAGACCCGTGACCTCCTTGAGTCCCTCGGAGAGAAGCTTGCCGCTCTCCGGGGGCATCTTTGACGTAGAAAAAAGCAAGCTGCGCATCGCCGAGGTCGACGTCCTTGCCGGCGCACCCACCTTCTGGAACGACCAGATGGCCGCCCAGACCCTCCTCAAGGAGCAGGCGGTCCTCAAGTCCACCGTCGATCGCTGGGAACAGCAGAACCGCGCGCTCTCCGACGCCAAGGTGCTGCTGGACCTGGCCATCGAGGTCGACGATCAGGCCTCCGCCACCGAGGCCGCGGACCTGACCCAGAAAGTCAAGACCGCCGTCGAGGAGATCGAATTCTCCCGCATGCTGGCTGGCCCACAGGACCGCGCCGACGCGCTGGTGTCAATCAATGCCGGCGCCGGCGGGGTCGATGCACAGGACTGGGCCGACATGCTGCGCCGCATGTACCTGCGGTACTGCGAACGCCACGGCTACGCCCTGGAGGAACTCGACCTGCAAGACGGTGAAGAGGCGGGCATCAAATCGTCCACTTTCACCGTCAAGGGGGAATGGGCCTATGGCTACCTGCGGGCGGAGAACGGCGTCCACCGCCTGGTGCGCATTTCGCCCTTCGACTCGAACGCCCGGCGCCACACGGCCTTCGCCTCGGTCTTCGTCTACCCCGAGATCGACGACTCCATCGAGGTCGACCTGCGCGAGGAGGACATCGAGACCCAGACCATGCGCTCCGGCGGGGCCGGCGGACAGCACGTCAACAAGACGGAGTCCGCGGTGCGCCTGATCCACCGGCCTACGGGCCTGGTCGCCAAGTGCCAGTCGGAACGGTCGCAGCACAAGAACAAGGCCACGGCGATGAAGATGCTCCGCGCCATGATCTACAACAAGATCCTCATGGAGCAGGAGGCCAAGATGGACGAGGTCCACGGCCAGAAGAAAGCCATCGAATGGGGCAGCCAGATCCGCTCTTACGTGCTGGCCCCCTACCGCATGGTCACTGACCACCGCACCGACCTGAAAATCGGCAACGTGGATGCGGTCCTCGACGGCGATCTCGATGCCTGCATCAAGGCCTACCTGATCCAAAACAGCCGTGGAGGCCCCCGCTAACAGAAGCACCTGGACCGGGCAGCTTTGGGCGTACGTCCTCGCTTCCTCGGTCACGTACAGTAGTACGCTCCCTCGGTCGCTCCGGGCGTGCGCCCAAATCTGCTCCGGCCGGGTGCTTCTTGGTGACTTGCTGATGATGACTTTTCATTAAGATGGCCTTGTAACTGCACGGCGTGGATAAAGAAAGTATGGATAACGCAAAAAGTTCTGGTAAGAAGCTGACTTCATCTTCCGGCCCTGGATCGGATGGGTCCTCCGGCGCTCCGGTGAAGGATGCCGGCGATCTTTTGGGGCAGATGCGCGACCGACTGCGCCGCATCGAGCACCTGCGGGAGCAAGGCACCAACCCCTTCGCCAACGACTTCCGGGTGAGCCACGCCATCACCGCGCTCCCCGCGGCAAGCGAAGAAGAAGTGAAGCTGCTGCCCGGGGAAGTCGACATTCCGGAAGGGGCGCCGCGCTTCTCGGTCGCTGGCAGGCTGCTCCAGGTCAACGAAATGGGTAAGGCCAAGTTCCTGTTTCTGCGCGGGGACCGGGGGGCGATGGTGCAGCTTTACCTGAAGGCGGACAGCGCCGCGGCCTTTGCCCTGAGCAAGGAGCTTCAGCTGGGCGACATCGTCGGCGCCAGCGGGCCGCTCTTTCGCACCCGCAAAGACAAGCGGGCGCTGAAGGTCGAGGGCCTGCGCCTTTTGACCAAGGCGGTGCGCCCGCTGCCGGGCAAGGCCCTGCAAGAGGGCCACGAACTTGCCGACGTGGAAGAACGCTACCGGCAACGCTACCTGGACATGATCACCCACCCGGAGGTGGCCGACGTGTTCCGCAAGCGGGCACAGATCGTCTCGGGGGTGCGCCGCTTTTTTGACGCCCGGGGCTACGTCGAGTGCGACACGCGCATGCTGGTCACCACCAACGGCGGGGCGGCGGCGCGGCCCTTCCGCACCCACCACAACACCCTGGACATGCCCCTTTTCCTGCGCATCGCCACGGAACTGGACCTGAAGCGGCTGGTGGTGGGGGGCCTGGATCGGGTGTACGAGATCGGGCGCATCTTCCGCAACGAGGGGCTCTCGCGCTTCCACAACCCGGAGTTCACCACCATCGAGTTTTATCAGGCGTACGCGACCTACGAAGACCTGATGACGCTGACCGAAGATCTGATCAGCACGGTCTGCGCCGAAGTGAACCAGGGCCAGACCACCCTAGACTACCAGCAGCACGTGGGCCTGAACTTCTTGCCACCCTACAGGCGGGCGACGATGAAGAAGCTGGTGCAGGAGCGGCTGGAACTGCCGGTGGACATCGACCACGCGCTCTCGGACCCTTCCAAGGAGGGTGCGCTGCGGGTGGTGGTGGCGTCGGAGGGGGTGCGTTGGGGCAAGCAGCATTTGGGCATGGCGGATGACGAAGCGCGCAAGCTGGCGGTGTTTTTGGGCCACAAGGCGGAGACCGCCAGCTTCGGGCATTTGCTGGTGGAACTCTTCGAGCAATTCGTCGAGCCGACGCTGATCCAGCCGACCTTCGTCACCGAGTTCCCGGTGGAGGTGTCGCCCCTTTCGCGCAAGAACGAGAAGGACCCGCGCTTCGTCGATCGCTTCGAGCTGTATGTCGTCGGCAAGGAGCTGTGCAACGCATTCTCCGAGCTGAACGATCCGCAGGACCAGCGGCAGCGATTTCTGTCTCAGGTGGAAGGCAAGCAGAAGGGCGATGAGGAGGCGATGGACTACGATGAGGACTTCTGCCGTGCCCTGGAATACGGCATGCCGCCGACAGCAGGAGAGGGCATCGGCATCGACCGGCTGGTGATGTTGTTGTGCAACCAGGCCTCGATCCGCGACGTCATCCCCTTCCCCTTGATGCGCCCGGAAGCGGCGGCGGGGCCGGGGGATGGCCCGAAGGACGACCGGACGGAGCGGAAGTGAGCCTGGGTTTCGAACTCCTGGTGGCCACCCGCTATCTGCGGGCGAAGCGCGACCCAAAGAAGTTTCCCGAATGGCGCTACCTGACGCTGGGGATCGCCGCGCTGACGCTGGTGCTGTACGTGGGGCACTGGGCGCTGGAGACGCGGCTGCAAGTGCATTTCGACGCGCGGCTCTATTCCATCTCGCCGGTCCTGCGCTACGCCAAGTACATCGCGGCGCTTGTGCTGGTGCTGGCCGGGGTCTTCGTCGAGCTGATCCGCAAGCTGACGATCTTCACCACCATCTCGACCTTCGGGTTGTTTTTGGGCACCGGGGCGCTGGTGACGGTGCTCTCGGTGATGTCGGGGTTCGAGACCGATCTGAAGCACAAAATTCTGGGCACCCACGCGCACATGGTCATCACCACGCCGGACCGGCCCTTCACCGACTATCGGGAGGTGCTGAGCCGGGTGGAGAAGCTGCCCGGGGTGGAGGCGGGGACGCCCTATCTGACCAACGAGGTGATGCTGGCCAGCCCGTCGAACCTGAGCGGGGTGATCATCAAGGCGGTCGACCCCGAGACCATCGGGCGGGTCACCGACCTGGTAAAGAACACCGACGTGGGCAGCCTGGAGAACTTGCAGCACCCGGAGCGGCTGCGCACCCTGGGCACCGGGGGCCTTGCCGGACAACCGATCCCGGGGAACTTGGTGCTAGACATGCCGAAGGCCCCGGGGAAGCCCGAGCTTGTCGGGAAGCCCAGTGCCCACAAGCCGGCCCTGCCTGAGGGCCCCGGAAAGCTTTACGGCGCTGGGAAAGAAGATGCCCAGAAGGACGACCAAGAAGTGGCCCGGACCAGGCTGCGGCGACTCTTGCCCGGGGTGGTGGTGGGACGCGAGCTGGCGAAGAACCTGCGCCTGTACCTGGGGGATGACGTGAACGTAGTGTCGCCTCTTGGGGGCATCGGGCCGAGCGGGCCGATCCCCAAGGCCAAGCCTTTCCGGGTCGCGGCGATCTTCTTTTCGGGCATGTACGAATACGACAGCAAGTACGTCTATATGGCGCTGCCCGCGGGGCAGAAGTTCCTTGGGGTGGGTGACGAGGTGACCGGGCTGGAACTGAAGCTTTTGGACCCCGAGCGCACCGAGGAGGTGATGGCGGCGGTGCAGCAAGCGCTGGGCCGTGGGCCTGACGGCAAGGGCTACGAGGTGGAGGACTGGAAGCAGATGAACCACAGCCTCTTCGCGGCGCTGAAGCTGGAGAAGATCGCGATGTTCATCACCCTGTGTTTCATCATCCTGGTGGCGGCCTTCTCGATCATCTCGAACGGGATCATGCTGGTGATGGAGAAGGGCAAGGAGATGGCGATCCTCAAGTCGATGGGCGCCAGCGATGGGGCGGTGCTACGGGTGTTCGTGCTGCTCGGCCTGTTCATGGGGACGGTGGGCACCAGCGCCGGCATTGCCACCGGGGTCGCGGCCTGCCTGTTATTGGACCGCTACGGCTTCCCCATGAACACCGACGTTTACTACATCACCAAGCTGCCGGTGAACATGAACCCGACCGAAATCGCGGCGGTGCTGGTGGCGTCCCTGTTGCTGACGCTCCTGGCGACCCTGTACCCAGCCTGGACCGCCGCCCGCCTGCGCCCCGTAGATGGCCTGAGATAACCAACCACCTCAAGTTGCCGAAGAGTCATCTCAAGAAGCCTCAGTTGCTGAAGAGTCATCTCAAGAAGCCTCAGTTGCCGAAGAGTCATCTCAAGAAGAAGGAATAAGGAAAAAGGAAGAAGCACATGGCCGGAGCAGATTTTGGCGCACC
>JBBRLA010000161.1:0-13820 GCA_038231615.1 Polyangia bacterium
CGGGCACCGACACCTTCACCGCCACCGCGTGCCAGCCGGCGTCGAAGGACAGCGAGAGCAGACGGCGGCGCACCGGCTCTTCCTCGCGGTAGCGCAGCACGCCGTCCACGTACAGGGAGAAGAGTTCCCCGCCGCTCTCGACTGTCAAGGGCACGGTGACGTCCCACGGGAACGAGACCCAGGTGACCGCGTACATCACCCCCGCCCGCGTAGGCCCGGCGGACCCGTCCAGCGCCACCTCGCAGCCGCGCATCGCCTGACGGCGGTAGCCGGCGCGACCGGGATCACGAGCCGGGTCGTCGGGAGGAAAGGCCGTCGCCTGGTCCAGACGGGACAGGCGACCCTGGGGACCGCTGATGTAGAACACCTTTGGGCAGCCCCGGGCCGCATCCACCGCCTGAGCGTCTTTTTCCCGGCCAAAAAGGCGCAGCACCTGCCCGGTGAAGGCAGCCAGTTCCTGCCGCGCCTCGGGAGGCAGCCCGGCGCTCTTGTGCCACAAGCGGAAGAGCCGATCCCCATACGCCCGCTCCCCCGCCACGCTTTCCTGCGCATCGGCGCCGATGTTCAACAGGCGATGGGCCGCCATCTCGGCGATGGCCGGTGCCCACGGATCGCGACCCCGCGCGGCCTCCAGCACCGCGGTCTCCAGCACCGCGGTCCATAGATCTCGGGCCTCGGCACTGCGCAGCGTGTCCTGCGCCCGCAGGGCCAGCCCCATCAGCGTCCGCGCGTCCTTCAGGCCGGCGGCGCGGGCCCGGAAAAGCTCCTTCTCACCGGCCGTCGCTTCTCCCAGCAGGGCCAGGGTAAAGCCATAGTCCCGCCGCGTCGCGGGGGTCGCCCCCGTGCCCAGCCGCTCGATGCGTCGAGACAGCGCCGCCCGCTCCGCTTTCAGGTCGCTGAAGGCCGGTCCCCCGCACGAGGCGCTGACCGCCAGCATGACCCAAAGCACCCCATAAGTCATGACCCGGTGAACAACCCAAGGAACAACTGTGACCCGCGGCGACCCCAGGCGATGGGCGCCCAGCTTCATCATTCCGACCCACCGGATCATGCTTCGTGCCCGGTCCCCGCTCGTGCCCAGCGGCAGGGCCGTGGACGGCTTCATCATCCAACCCGACCTACTCATGGCCCACCACCAGATCTTGCCCCACCACGGCGTCCACCTCAGCGCAGAAGCGGCGGAACGCGGGATACTCGCCGCTGGAGATGCGGTGGCGGTCCACCTCCAGCTCCGACTGGACGACGATGTCTTGCCCATGCCGGTCGACCTGGAAGTTGAAATGCCCGAAGGGCGACTCCAGCTTCCGCGACTCCGGCAGGCGCCGCGCCTGGGTCCCCGGCGGCAGCCGCAGGCTGACCTTCTCCAGGTTGCGCCAGGAAAACCCAAGGATCAGATCATGCTTCCGCGCCGAAAGCCGTGCGAAGTTGCGCAAAAGGTCCGGGTCCCTGCCCAGCGGGCGCAGCACCAGGTCCCGCCCCAGCACCAGGTCCCGTCCCTCCTTCCCCGGCCCTTCCTCCTGGCCCCTCTGCGAGTCCACCGGCCGCCCCCACGCCGGCACCTCCAGCTCGCCGCGCAGCGTCACCGGCTTCTCCAGATCGTTGATCCCGGGCAGCTCCACCTTGCTCACCTTGGCGCCGGGGGACAGTTCGTTCCAGGCCTTCTCATAACGCTCCTTTTGCGTCCCCGGGGACTGGTAGTGCTCGCGCCACTTCTCGGCCACCTGCCCGCTGATGTGCATCTGATCGCGCACCTTGGCGCCGCCGTCCGGGCGAAGCTGCACGTCGATCTGCCGCGCCACGCTGTTCTTTTCAGCCGGCAGCACCGGCGTGCGCATGAGGTGCCCCTTGCCCAACCACGGGGGCCGCGGGTCCGACACCACCAGCACCGGGATGTCCTGGTCCTCGGCGGGCAGCTCATCGGACCCGGAGAACTCCGCCGTGCCATCCAGAAACAGGTCGTACTTGGGCACAAAGACGATGGCGTGGTCGAAGGCCGATAGCGATGCCGGCTCGGGCAACAGGTCGCCGTTTCTCCGGGTGCGCGCCAGCACCATCGACGATTCGATGCCCGCTTCGTGCAACATCACCTTCAGGAGCGCCGCCTTGTCCTTGCAGTCGCCGAACTTGCGGTTGAAGATCTGCGCCACCTTGTAGGGCTTGTACCCGTGGATGCCGAACTCCAGGCCCACGTAGCGGGTGCGTTTCACCACCAGGTCGTAGATCGCGCGGATCTTCTCTCGTTCGTCGCGGATGCCGGCCACCGCGGCGCGGGCGGCGCGGGTGATCTCCGGGCTCGGCTGAAGCTGCTCCATGACCAGGCCGGTGTACCAGGCGGCCACGTCCTGCCAGCTCTTGTACGTCGAGACGTGCAGGTAGGCCGCCACCTCGCTGTAGCCGGGCATCCCCGGCTCGGACTCGATCTTCGGTACGTGGGTCGCCTGATATTGATACAGATGCTGCCCCTTGTCGTCGACCCATTCGCTGTGGGTGATGGTGAAGCCGACGGCCTTGGAAGTATTGAAGTAGAGCGGCCGTTGCGCCGGGTCTTTTCCCTTATCGTTCCTGGGAGGCACCACCAGCAGGTAGCGGCTGGACAGGCGCGGGATGTCCTCCTGGAAGAAGTGCATGTCGCCGAAGTATTCGGAGAGCAGGTTGCGCCGGCCCACGTCGGCGACCACGTACTCCACGTCGATCACGTCCCCCGGGGCCAGACCGTCGAAGCGCAGGGTCTGGGCGCGCACGTCGTAGTACAGGCCATACCACGGTTCGGACACGTCCCGCTCGCCCTGCGAGGCGATCTCCTGCACCTCGCCGTTCGGCTTGTGTACCCGCGCCGCCTTGATCTGCACCGACTGCGTGTCCGGAGTGTAGCGGACCTCGAAGTCGCCATTCTCCCGGGCGCCGCGCTCGTCGAGGACCTCGACCACCCGCTGGGTGAAGACCTCGGAAAGCCCATTGTCGTGTAAAAGCGTCACCTGCTGGTCCAAAAGTACCCGCGCCGGGTCCCCGCTGCGCTTCGCCGCGGGCTGGCCCAGTACCGACTTCACGTCGACCCGATAGGTCCGCGCCAGGTCGTCGCCGGCGTGGGCCTGGGGATCCAGGTGCGCGACATAGGCCCGCAACTCGGGGTTCTGCGGGCGCAGTTCCAGCGCCCGGTGGTACGCCAAAAGCGCCTGATCGGTGCGCCCGAGGCGCAAGAGCAGCCGCCCCCGTAGCTGGTGCAACTCCGGCTCGGCGGGCAGGCGGGCCAGGGCCTCGTCGATGACGGAGAGCGCATCGACATCGCGACCGGCCCCCAGAAGAAGCTCCGCCCGCTCCCGGGAAAGCCACGACGCCTCCGGCCGCGCCGCCTTCAACCGAGCCAGCCAGACCAGCGCCCCGTCCAGGTCGCCCCGGGACCGCCTGCCGTCCAGGAAATGCCGCAGGGCCTCGCTGTCGTCATGGCTTTGGGCCAGAAGTTGCTCATAGACCAGGTCGGCGTCGGCCTGCCTGCCGCGCTGTGCCAAAAGCGCCCCCCAGGTCCGCTGCGCCCGCAAGGCCGCGTGCTCCCGGGCCACCGGGCCGACGATGCCCTCGGCCTCCGCGGTCAGACCACGATTGGAGGCAAGCTGCCCAAGTTGCAGGGTCGCAGTGTAGAGGCCCGGGGACAGGCGCGCGGCATCCTTGAAGGCCTGCTCCGCCTGCCGTTCGCGGTGCCCTTCTTCATAAAGACGCCCCAGTTCCAGCAGCAGCCGCGCCCGTTCTCGATGGGTGGCGTCGGTGACATCCGTGGAGTTCTGGCCGTCCTTGGCCGCCGGCAGGGCCAGCCCCGCCTCCAGCGCCTTGCGCTTCTCGTTGCTGTCGGCGGTACCCAGGGAAAGAATGCGGTAGGCCCGGCCCAAGGACGCCGACGCCGGCGCCGCGTCCACCGCCTGGGACAGCAGGGTCTCAGCCTCGCGCTCGTCTGGGTCGCCGGGGACCTGGTAGTGGATGAAGAGGCCCAGGTCCGAAAGCGCCTGTGCCCGCGCGGCGCCCTTCTTGCCGACGACCGCGGCGCGCAGATCGCGCAGCAGATTGCTGGAAAGCGGCGGCCGGGTTGCCTGGCCGGCGGGAGCAGCGGGGATGGCCCACCCCGGGCCCGGGGGCTCGCCGCTGACCGGCAGCGCGAGGGGTTTCCCATCCGGGGCGGTCAGGCGCAGCACGAAGGCCCACGGCCCCTCGGCGCCGGAGACCTTGACCAGCACCCGGTTCCAGCCGGGGAGCAGCGTGGCCCCGGCGATCTCCTGGTCTTGCCGCAGGGGGTGGTACACGTCGTGATCGATGACCGGGGCGCCCCGGTTGACCCAGACCTTGATGGCGCCGCTCGACCCCGCCCGCAGTGCCACCCGGATGGGCGCCGGGCGCTCGTTGCGCACGTAGCACGCGGCGTAGGCGGTGGCGGCGGTCTCCGGGCGGAGGAACGAGTCGAAGGCCAGGCTGCCGTCGCGGCCGATGGCATCCGAGGGGGCCGGGCGCCAGCGCGGGGGGGCGGCGCGGCTCTTGCCCTCGTAGGCCGTGTCCGGCGGCGGGACGACCTGTTCTTTCTCGGGCGGGTAGGCGGTCCCGTGGCCCCGGCGGCCCTCGTTGTCGAAGGGGCCGATCAGTGAAAAGCTGCCGACGATCCCCAGCCCGCGGGTCAGTGCGCCGTCGACGGCGGCGCTGTTCTGCCGGTGGCGCGAGAGATCGCGCAGGAGCGCCCGGGCATGGGCCCGCACGTCTGGCGAGGCCGCGGGGTGCTTCTCCGCCGCCTCGACCAGAGCGTAAAGGGCCGCCCGATCGTCCACCAGATCGTAGAGTTCCCCGAGGCCGAGCAGGGGCACCACGGCCGCCGGGGAGCGGACCTCCCGTTCGAACCGCTCGCGGCGGGCGGCGACGTCCTCGTCATAAGGGCTCTTGCCCCCATGAGCCTGCGCCGCGGCCCCACGGGCCGGGAAGCATAGCAGAAGGGCCAGCATGACCAAGAGATAGCAGCGAATCATATACTAAAGAGGATACCCGAGAGACATTCTCCGCGCCGTACTTAGATGCCGAGAATGAGCTTCGCTTTTATAGATTGAGTCCGCGCCACCTGCCAGCGGAAGCGCGGACACTCGGCCCGTTCAGCGTGGTAGCTGTCAAAGGGGACAGGATGCTGGCCTATGGACTGGACCGCGCTGCATGGTATGAAGGCTCCCAGTTGAGTGCGTCCATCGCCATCGATGATGAGGAGCGCTATCGCAGCGAGGTGTTCCCGCACCTGTGGAGCCTGGGCCGGATCCGGCCCGTGAAAGCGACTCCGGATGGGGTTGTGATCATCTCGACCACGGGGCCTACGGGGATGGCCCTTCTGGCCCTGCACCTGGGTCCAAGGTAGCTGCGGGGGCTTCACCCGATGATCATTTCCTCTGGCTCCAGCGGCCCGCCGCTGAAGCGGGCGAGGTTGCAGCGGTCGAAGACCGGGTGCCGGTCCCCGCCAGCAAGCCATTCGCCATAATACTTGCTGATCACCGGTGCCATCATAAAGCCGTGGCCGACGAAGCCGCAGGCCAGGTAGAAGCCGGGGCGGCCGGGGGGCTCGCCGAGGATGGCGTTGCCGTCGGGGGAAATGTCGTAGGGCCCGGCCCACTGCCGCAGCACCTTGACCCCGGCGGCCTGTGGCAGGATGCGCACGATCTCCGCCGCCAGCATCTCCAGAAAGAGCAGCCGCGAGCCCAGGTTAACGCCAGGCGAATCGTCGGGCACGGTGACGCCCGCGACGATCTCGCCGCGCATCGACTGGGAAAAGTAGAGCCCGGAGCCGATCACGCTGACCATCGGCCGCAGAAAGGGCTTCAGCGGCTCCGTCGAGAGGATCTCGTGGCGGTGTGGGTGGTTGGGCAGTTCCACGCCCACCATGCGGGCCACCTCGGGAGACCAGGCCCCGGCGGCGTTGACGATGCGCAGGGCGCGGATCGGGCCCTTGCTGGTATGTACCCGGTAGCTGCCATCGGCCAAAAGGTCGATACCGCGTACCGCGGTGAAGGTGTGCAGGGTGGCCCCCAGGGCCTGTGCGCGGGCGGCGTAGCCCCACAGGAAGGGCCAGGGGAAGACCACCCCGTCCTTCGGGTTGTAGCAGGCGGCGATCACCCCGTCGGTGGACAGCTCGGGGACCACCTTGCAGATGTCGCCCGGCGAGAGCATCCGGACGGGCACACCCAGGCGCCTCTGAAGGGCGACGTTTTTCTCCATGCGGGCGCGTTCCGCCTCGGTGCGGGCAATGAACAGATAGCCCCCCTGCCGCAGCCAGATGTTGACGCCGATCTCCCCGGCGAAGTGCCGGCACAGCTCGATCGATTCTTGCATCAGGCGGATGTTCATCTCCGTCGACCACTGCATGCGCACGCCGCCGCCGTTGCGCCCCGAGGCGCCGCCCGACAGGTAGCTGCGCTCGATCACGGTGACGTCGCTGCGCCCCCGCGCCGCCAGGTGGTAGGCGATGCCCAGCCCCATGATGCCGCCGCCGATGATAAGGGTCTCGGTCTCGGCGGGCAGCGAGGCGCAGGTGCCGGAAAGGGCGCCAGCCGAGGTGCTGGAAAGGGCGCCAGCCGGGGCGCCGGCGACGGTGCTGGCAAGGGCACCGGCCGCGGTGCCGGAAAAGGGGTTCGGCGCCGCGGTCATGGGGTCTTTCCCGAGGAGCGCCGGCTTCCGGCCAGCATGCCCAGGGCCACCGGGTAGATCGGCGGACGCACAGTGAAGGGGTGGTCTCCCGGCGGCGCCTCCGGTTGTTCCAGGGCCCGCTCGGGGTGCTTCAGCCGCTCGGCGGCCAGCACCTGGCATACTGGCACCAGGCATTCCTTGCCCTGACACGGGCCCGTCCCCAGGCCGGTGTAGCGTTTGACCTCCTCGATGTCCAGGTAGCCCAGGGACACCGCGTGGAGCAGATCGGCGAGGGTCACGTCCTCGCAGCGGCAGACGATGGTTTTTCGCGACATCAGGCGTGTCCCGGCCGCGAGAAAAGGTCTTCGGCCAGCGCCCGGCCGACGCGTTCCCCGTGGGCGCGGGCCTCGGCGACCCCCTGGTAGCCGGTAACATCCCCGGCGGCGTAGACCCCGGGGACTTGCGTGGCCCCGTCCTGGTCCACGACCACGCCGAAGCCGCCGTTACGCGAGAAGTCCACCTGCGCACCGTGCTGCCGGGGCAGTTCGGAGGCCGGGGCCGCCGGGGTGGCCACCGCCAGCAGGTCGCAGGGTACCGTGTGCACGCCGCCTCGCTCGTCGGCCACGTCGACCCCGGTGATCCACGCGCCGCCGTGGGCCCGCACCACCTGTTCGCGGACCCCGTCGATCCGTTCGACCGCGGCCCCGGCAGCGGCCAGGGCGGCGCAAAGGGCGTCGGCGTATGGGCCCTGTCCCAGCACTGCCGGGCGTTCCCCGGGCAGCACCCCATGGCCGATGAGCAAAAGGCCGCAGGCGCGGCCGGCGATGACGCCGGGGCGGTCATTGTCGGTGAACAGGGCGTTGGTGGCGTAACCCCCGGTGGCGTAGAGGGTGCGGTCGGCGGTGAGCTTGTGCAGCCCGGTGGCGGTGACGACGGCCAGCAGCCCTTTTGACCCGTGCCCGCCGTCACGATCGCCGTGGCAATCTTCCGGGTACCAGCCGATGGCTTGCGCCGGGGCCAGGACCTCGACGCCGGCCTCTCGGGCTTGCGCCAAGGCCCGGGCCGCCGCCTGGGGACCAAATTCAGGATGGGAAAGGTAGCTGCCGCCTGGGCGCAGCCCCGCATCGACCAGCAGCACCGATTCCGGGGGCAGGGCGCGGGCCACCTCCATCGCCGCCGCCAGGCCCGCCGGCCCGCCGCCGACCACCACCACCGGGTGGTGGTGTGACACCGAGGCCGGGAGGTCGGCGAAGGCCGGCGTGACCGCGGCATCGGGCAGGCGCCCCAGGCCGCCAAGCTGCCGCACCACCTTCTGCATCGCCTCGTTGAGCAGGCGCGGCTTGGTGAACAGGGTGTGGTGGTCCATGCCCTCGGGGAACAAGAGGTCGGCGGCGGCGAAGAGGTCGGCGCCGGCGGAGGGCCAGGCGTTCTGGCGTTCGCAGCGGAGGCCCTCATGCACCGGGTGCAGGCACGCCTTCATGTTGGGCCGCCCATCGATGCGCATGAGGCAGGCGCCGCAGTCCCCGGTCAGACAGAAGAAGCCCCGGGGCCGGTGGAACTTGATCGACCGGCTGAGCAGGTTGATGCCCGAGGCGAAGAGCGCCACGGCGACGGGCTCCCCCTCGTGGGCCGCAACCGGTTGCCCTTCGAAGTCGAGGGTGAATCTTCGGCCCCTTGGGGCCGAGCTGTGGGGGTCTCTCTTGTCGGCGCTGGCGGACATCAAACTACATTATACGATAAACCAGCGTTTCATGCTCCCGGGCAGTCACCGCATGCGCCGTTCAGCCGGGAGGAAGGACTCGGAGATACAGATGACTCACCGGGAACTCGCCACAGGGCAGACGCAGGCTTTGCCCGGCGCCAAGCTCGCGCATGTTCCACGTGCCGTCAGGCTGCCGGGTGAAGTGCTCGACGAGAACCTTGCTCTGGGATACGAGCACGTAATCCGAAAGCGAGGGCACCGAGCGGTAGTAGCCGAACTTGTCGCCCCGGTCGAACTTCTCCGTGCTCTTCGAGAGCACCTCGAAGATGACATCGGGGTTGGTGATGACGTCTTGCTTGTCGTCGGGGAAATCGGGTTTGCCGCACAAGATGCTGGCGTCGGGGTAGACGTAGCCGTTCTTTGCCGGGATGAAAATCTTCATGTCCGAGGTGAGGACGAAGCACTGGTCCTGAAGGACCTTGCCCAGCGCGACGATCAGGTTGCTCACAATGACGTTGTGCGTGTAGCTGGCCCCGGCCATCGCGAAGATCTCCCCGTCGAAGAACTCGTGCTTCTCCGGGGAGTCGCGCTCCATCGCCAGATATTCTTCGGCGGTCCACTTCCGCTTTTCGGCGGCCGCGGCGCTCATCCTAGAACCAGATCAGGGCGCCGAAGTTGGCCTTGTACCCGATGCTGCTGTTGGGGATCGGCCCGCCGTCAACGCTGGTGTAGTAGCTGCCTCCCGGGCTGCTCTGGTCCAGCGTCAGACCGATGGCCCGGATGTCCGCCGAGAGCGCCAGCCGGTGGAAGCGCAACTCGACGCCGCCGCCGGCCTCGCCCAAAAGCTCCAGGAACTGCTGGTTCCGCTGCTCCGACGTGCCGTTGTACAGGGTGATGCTGTCCGCCGAAAGGCCCACGCCGGCGATGCCGTAGATGTTGAAGTGGTTCTCCGGCCGGTTGCGGAACAGGTACAGCATCACCGACGCAGTGAACGGGTACGAATTGCGCTGGAACGCGCCGTTGTTCACGCTCCCCTCAAGCACGTCGAACGCCGTCTCGAAGCCCCAGTGTCCCCGGGTGCGGAAGCGGAGCTGAACCCCACCGCCGATCAGGTTCAGATCGTTGCCGAACACCTTCTGGCTGATGCCCATGGTGGTGAACCGCAGGCCGATGGAGAACACCGGCCCCCTGGGCGGGACAAAGGGGGTCACCATGCTGCTGCAGCATGGCGAGAGCCGCGGCGGGACCGCCCACAGCGGCGGCGGCGCGGTGTAGAGCGGCGGCGGCGGCAGGGCCTGCTCCACAGGAGCGCCCTGTGCGGGGATGACCCACACCGGCCCGTTGTAGTAGATCGCTCCCCGCGGGACGCCCGCGGGCGCCGCTGCTTGAGCCGGGGCCGCCGGATACAGCGGCGGCAGGGGCAGCGCGGCGGGGGCGGCAGGCGCCGCCTGGGTCGTCGTGATCACCGTGGTGGTGCTGGACGCCGGGGCCTGCGCGCGGGCATCCACCGTCGGGGGTATCGGCAGGGCCTGCAATTCCTCCGCCGAGGCGCCGGTCATGCCCCCCGTGACCAAGACGCCGAACACACCCAGGGCGAGTGGGGCCCGCGAAGCGCTAAGCACCGCAGTTGTGATGGCCAAAAGACCCGAGCGGGTAGTCGAGATAAAGGACCGCATTTGTCCTCCTTGCTGCGCGTAGAGATTTCTTCTGTCTATAGGGATGCCATACCTATGCCATCGTTTCAACCCTCTGCATCTCCGCGACCGTGTCGGTGATCGTGGTGCGCGCGCCGCACAGGCCGCCTGCGTGACCGCCGGTTCACACCCCGGCCGTGACCATCCCTTCACACCCGCCGCCGCCCGGTAGACCCGCTGCCGGCCCGGTAGACCCACCAGTCCAGGGTCCCACCCGTCCTCCCGTAAAAAATCTGCCCGCCCGTTGGGGACCCCGTGCAAAAAGAACACGCGGGCCACGGCCAAGGGTGTTAAGATCGCCTTGACCCTCGTCGCTGGTGCCTGCTATACCTCCCGCATCATGGCGCATTACCTGGTAACTGGCGGCAGCGGCTTCATCGGATCCAACCTCTCACACGCGCTTCTCTCCCGAGGCGAGCGAGTGCGGATCCTCGACAACCTATCGACCGGGCGGGAAATCAACATCCGCCCCCTCCTGGAGGACCCCAAGTACAAGACCCAGATCGAATTCGTGCGCGGCGACATCACCGACCCCGACACCCTGATGCGCGCCATGGCCGGCGTGGACTATGTCCTGCATCAGGCCGCTCTGCCGTCGGTGCCCCGGTCGATCGAGCGGCCCCTGGACAGCGAGCGCATCAACGCCTACGGCACCCTGCTGGTGCTCGAGGCCGCTCGTCATCAGGGCCACATCAAGCGCGTGGTCTTCGCCACCTCCTCGTCGATCTACGGCGAGAAGGCCCCCGACCTGGCCAAGGTCGAGACCATGATCCCCGCCCCCCTGTCGCCCTACGCCGTCACCAAGCTGACCGGCGAGTCCTACTGCGCGGTCTACAGCAAGGTCTACGGCGTCCCCTGCGTGGCCCTGCGCTACTTCAACGTCTTCGGGCCCCGGCAGGACCCCACCTCGCAGTACGCCGCCGCAATCCCCAACTTCGTCGCTGCCTACATCAAGGGCCAGCCCGCTACCCTCTTCGGCGACGGGCTCCAGTCCCGGGACTTCTGCTTCATCGAGAACGTCATCGAGGCCAACCTCCTTTCGTGCACCGCCCCCGTCGAGCAGGCCGCCGGCCAGGTCATCAACATCGCCTGCGGCGAATCGATCACCCTGCTGGGCGTGCTCGACATTTTGGCCGACCTCTTCGGCAAGAAGATCCCGCCCCGGCACCTGGCCCCCCGGGCGGGTGACGTGCGCCAGTCCCTGGCGGACATTGGCAAGGCCCGACACATCCTGGGCTACAGCGGGAAGATCAAGTTTGCCGAAGGGCTGCGGCGCACGGTAGCCTGGTACCGTGAACAAACATAAGACCGACAAGGAGAGCGATTCTTCCGGGCCACGCCCGCCTCTCTTGCGCAGCATGACCGGGTTCGGCAGGGCCACCGGCGAGGTCTTCGGGCGTCGCTGCGTGGTCGAGGTGCGCAGCGTCAACCACCGGTTTCTCGACCTCAAGCTGCGCCTTCCTTCCCCCTGGCTGGACCCGGTCATCGAGCAGCTCCTGCAGCAGACCGTTCGCCGCCGGCTGGACCGGGGCAGCGTGGTGCTGGTCGTCCGCGAGGAGGGCTTCAGTGCCGCCGATCCCGTGGTGCGGATCGACGCGGGGCTGGCGCGGGCCTACGGCAAGGCCCTGCGGGAGCTGGATCATGCGTTGGGGGGGACCGAACACACGGCCTCAGACGATCACCCCCTTTTGGGCCTCTCGCCCGAACGGATGGCGCCGATCTTTTCCCTGGTGGCGGCGCAGCCGGGGGTGCTGCTGAGCGGTGAGGCGACCCTTGACCCGGAGGCGCGCTTCCAACTGCTGGAGCCGGTGGTCGAGCAGGCCCTGTCGGCGCTGCTCGAATGTCGCCTGCGAGAGGGGGAGGCCCTGGCGAACGATCTCCTTTTGCGCCTGTCCATCCTGGCCGCGCTTCTTTTGGAGGTGACCCGCCTGACGGAGGGGGCGCCGGAGCAGCACCGCCGGCGGCTGGAGGAGCGCCTTTTGCGCCTGGTGGACAGCGGTTCCCCGATCGACCCGCAGCGCCTGGCGCAGGAGGTGGCCCTGCTGGCCGATCGCCTGGACGTCACCGAGGAGGTCACTCGCCTGCACGCCCACCTGGCCGAATTCACCCGGCTGTGTCGCGGCGAGGCGCTGGCCGGTCGGCGGCTGGACTTCCTGACCCAGGAAATCAACCGGGAGATCAACACCATCGGGTCCAAGTCGCAGTCCGCCGAGGTGGCCGCCCGGATCGTGGCCATGAAGGCCGAACTGGAGCGATTGCGCGAGCAGATTCAAAATGTCGAGTGAGGTCACACAGACGATCGAGTAAGGTGTGCATGTGCGTCTGGTAAACATCGGATATGGCAATGTCGTGGTGGCGGAGCGAATCGTGGCGGTCATCAGCCCCGAGTCAGCGCCGATGAAGCGTTTCAAGGATGAGGCCCGCAAGGCCGGCAGGCTGATCGACGGCACCCAGGGGCGCCGCACGCGATCGATCCTCGTCACCGATTCGCATCACGTGGTGCTCTCGGCGCTGCAAACCGAGACGGTGGGCGAACGGCTGGAGCGCAACACCAGCGGCCCCGCCCAAAGCCACCCCGTGTCGATCCACCCGGTCCCGATCGAGGATCGCATGGAGGCCGCCGAACGGGCAGAGGCCGCCGAGCCCCCGGAGTCGGACCTGCCGGATCCGATCGACCCGCAAGATCCGCCAGAGTCGCCAGAGTCGATCGATCCGCAAGAGCCGATCGAGCCGCCCTACGCCGCCGACGAAGAAGAGCCGGAAGGGGACGGCGGGGAGGACCTGCGCAGCAGCGAGGAGGGGGGCGGCGAGGAGGGGGGCGAAGACGAGACCGCGGGGACCACCGACAAGGGCCGGGCATGAAGCCCCGGTCAGACGCCTCGACGCTCCGCGTTTCGCGATCCTCCGGGGCGACCGTGGCGCAGGAGGGCCGTCCGGGCGGACTGCTCCTGGTGGTGTCGTCCCCGTCGGGTGCGGGCAAGACCACCCTGTGTCGCCGGCTGGTCCGCGAGCATCGGGGCCTGTCCTTCTCGGTGTCGTTCACCACCCGAGCGCCCAGGGTGGGCGAGCAGGAGGGCGTCGACTATCACTTCGTCAGCGAGGAAGAGTTCGACGCGATGATCTTCCGCGGGGGCTTCGCCGAGTGGGCCCACGTCCATGGCCGGCGCTACGGCACGGCGGTGAAGACGGTGCGCGACGCGCTGGACCGGGCGGGGCAGGTGCTCTTCGACGTGGACTACCAAGGGGCCGAGCAACTGCTCTCTCAGTTCCCCGCCGAGGCCCGGCTGGCGTACATCCTGCCGCCCTCGATGGAGGTGCTCGAGCGCCGCCTGCGCGCCCGCGGCACAGATAGCGAAGAGGTCATCGAGCAGCGCCTGCGCAAGGCCGGCGAGGAGCTTTTGCACTACAACTCGTACCATTACCTGGTGCTGAACGACGACCTGGAACGGGCCTACGGCGAACTGGCGGCGATCTACCAGGTCGAGCGGGCGCGGCATCTGCCCGGGCGGCAGGAGTTCCCGGCGACCGGGGACGAGGCGGTGGCGCTGGAGGTGGCCCAGGCCTGTGCGCTCTCGCGGCGCATCCCGCTGGTCGAGGCCTTGATAGAGCAAGCCGGAAAGGCCGGCCAAGCGGGCAAGGCCGGGTCGGCTGCGCCCGTCGGTCAGACCGGTCAGGCCGCGCACGCCACATCGAGCCCGTAAGGGCCAAACCAAGGAGCGACCCAGAAGATGGCCCTGATCCCCTACGAGATCCTCCCCGGCGACAAGGACCCGGCAATCCTGATCGGCACG
>JBBRLA010000162.1:0-13727 GCA_038231615.1 Polyangia bacterium
AAGTCGGAGGGTCCTATGCCGCGTCCATCATCTCCACGCAGTCACCGGCCATCGCCAGCCCATCGGACTCATCGGTGCCATGGTTGCCGCGCGTACGCCATTGTCATTCACTATGCAGCACCGCCCGGGGCCAGCGATCCAAATCTCGGTAGATGGCCCCTTCGATGCGGATCTCGCTGACCTTGCTGGGACGCTCCGCCGTCAGGTTGTGCAGTTCATCGGGATCTTCCAGCACATCGTAAAGTTCCACCAGATCGTCTTCCAGGCTGCGGATCAGCTTGTACCGGCCGTCCACGATCACGAACATCGGCGAAAGCGACCGCTCCCCACTGACGGCCCGGCCGGTGCGGATGGCCACGAACCGGTGCAGCGGTACGGCTGGCGTCCGCAACAGGCGCAGCCAGCTTCGCCCGAACTCCTCCACGTCGGCGTTGCCGGCTGAAAGCGCCAACCCCCCCAGCACCGTGGCGGGAAGGTCGAGCTGCGTCACCAGCCCGCCGTACTGCCCCGGCGAGAGCCCGGGTGCCACCAGCACCCCGGGAATGTGGGTCACCGCTTCGTACCCCGAGACATGGTGATACATCACCTCATGCTCGCCGAAGCCCTCTCCATGGTCCCCGGTAAACAGCAGCAGGGTCTTGCCCATTCTCCCATCCCGGCGCAGCCCGTCGAGCAGCGTGCCGATGGCCGCGTCGATGAAGGTCAGCTCCGCCAGATACTGCCCATAGGAGGCTGCCAGCCGCGGCAGGGGCGGCGGGATGTTCAGCCCGCGCTGTGTGCGGTAGGGGACGTGGGCGTCGAAGTAATGCAGCCACAGGTAGCGCCGGCCCGCGCGCCCCGATCGCAGCGACGCCAGGCCCTGGCGGGTCACCTCCTCGGCATCCCAGCTCGCCTCGACCCCGGGGGGAGGATGGAGCACCTCGGAAAATCCGTCGGTGGGCCCGTCGAAAAGTTCGTTGCCCAGGCCGATCACCGCGGTGCTGCTGACCCCCGCTGCTTGCAGGCGCCGAGACAGGGGCGGCGCGTCGCCCGGCCCGCGTTGCATCACCCGCGTGGCGATGCGGGTGCTGGTGGCCGCCGCGTACATCCGTTCCAGACGCAAGCCCTGCCGCGAGAGGGCCCACATTCGCGGCATGACCTCGGGCTGGAAGGCCTCGGCGCGCATGCAGTCCACCGTCAAGAGAACCACCAGATCGACGGCATCGGGCACAAGGTCCGGGCTGCCGGTGGCGGGGGACAGCCCGTGGTCCGCCGGGCCCGGGACCTCGGGCAGGGACGCCCCGTTGCAGTTGGCATCGCCGCCGCCGGGGCGCTCCAGGGACATCGGGTTCTTCGCCGCGTCCAGATCGTCGCAGTCGCCGCCCCAGGCGACCGGCGAGAAGCCATCGCCGTCCAGGTCGATCAGGGCGCGGGCGGCCCGGGCCAGGCGTGGTCCCAAGCGAGCCTGCTGGGTGAAGGCCATGCGCCAGCCCGGGGCCAGATCGTCCACCCAGTAAAGCGCGGTCAGGCTCAGTGCCACGGCACCCAGGCACACGGTCGCCAAGATCGGCGGTGCCACGCGGACGATGCGCCACCGCACCGGCGAAAGGAGCAAAAGGATGCCGGTCAGCGAGATGACACCCAGAAGATCGTGCACCTCCCGGTACAGGGACCGCGACATGTCCACGTCCAGCGCCAGCGCGAAAAGGGCCAGGGCCACGGCCGCGGCGTCGGCCAGATCACGGCGCCGCCACTGCGAGAGGTGCGTGATGGCGCCCATCGAAAGAACGCAGGCGCTGACCAGGGCCACGCGCAAGAGGGGCGGCGGGGGCTCTGGAGAACTGGTGGCGATGAGGGCGGCCATGCCGGCGGTGGCGGCGACCGGCAGGGGGAACAGGCGGCACCACGGGGGAGGAAGGAGCAGGAGGTCGCGCGAGAGCCGGCAAAGGAGCACCGCCATTGGCGCGGCACCCAGGCTGAGGAGCAGGCCCAGGGAAAGTCCGGCCACGCCGCCGGCCAGAAGGGTGCGCACGGGGGCGTGAAAGGACCCTAAAAGGGGAATGTCGGTGGTCAGTGAAAGGATGGCGCAAGCCAGCGTCCCGGTCAGGCCCCAGGCGGCAATGCGGCAAAGGAGGGGCGGGGAACCCGGGCCCAAGGACCTACCGGCCGTTCCGCGATTGATGGTTGTTGGCTTTGTCGTTCGTCAGCATCGCGTGCGAGAAACCAATCCCACATGCTTCGCCGGGGCACAATAGCAAACTGGGTTATCGCGAAAATTTCTTGCATCCAAGGCCCAACTACCGGAAAGTTTTTTTCCCGGTATTTAATCTGGAAGCGGGACCGAGGTGTGCAGGGCCTGCGCAGCGGGGCGTGCAGGCCCTGCGCAGGCTTTCTTCCGCCAGCGGTCAAGTGTGCTAAAGTATCTAGCTGATGAGTGACTTTGACCCCAACGCACCCGCTCGGACGGGCGCCGGCATCTTCGGGCTTTCGTCAAGCGCCGCCGAGGCCCGCGTAATCCTGATCCCGGCCCCCTTCGACGCCACCACCTCGTACCGCCGGGGGACGGCCCACGGCCCCGAGGCGATCCTCCGCGCCAGCCACCAGGTGGACCTGCACGACTTCGACACCGGCGATCCCTACCTGGCCGGCATTCATCTTTTGCCGGGCGTGAAAGGAATGCCCGAGTGGAACGAGCTGGCGCGGGCCGCCGCCGACCCGGTGATCGCCGCCGGTGGGGACCTGTCCGAGAGCCCGGACCTTCTTCAGCGGCTGGCCCTGGTGAACGAGATGGGAGAACGGGTCACCCGATCCATCGAAGAACTCGCCTGGCACCACCTGGACGCTGCCGGCCCGACGCCGAAGATCGTCGGCTTGATCGGGGGCGATCACTCGGTGTCGCTGGGGACCATCGCCGCCCACGGCAGGCGCTACCCGGGGATGGGCGTCCTGCACGTGGATGCCCATGCCGACCTGCGCCGGGCCTACGAGGGTTTTGTGCATTCCCACGCGTCCATCATGGACAACGTGATGGAGCAGGTGCCCGGGGTGGCCCGTCTGGTGCAAGTGGGCATTCGCGACGCCTGCGAGGAAGAGCTGGCGCGGGCCCGGGACAGCCTGGGGCGCATCGTGATGCATCCCGACGCCGCCCTGTGGGGCGCCCGCTTCGACGGGGAACCCTGGGCGCGGATCTGCGACCGGATCGTCGCGGACCTGCCGCAGCAGGTTTACGTCAGCTTCGACATCGACGGCCTGGACCCGGCGCTCTGTCCGCACACCGGCACGCCGGTGCCCGGCGGGCTGGGCTTCCCCGAGGCGACGGCCCTCCTTAATGCGGTGGTGCGCTCGGGCCGGACGCTGGTGGGTTTCGACCTGACCGAAGTGGCGCCGGGTCCGGATCCGCAAGACGAGTGGGACGGCAACGTCGGCGCCCGCCTGCTCTACAAGTTGATCGGCTTCGCCTTGCTTTCCTGCCCATAGTACGTGCGCCAGGCTTCCCCCCCTGCCATAATAAAATAGGGCCGGAATGAAATGCCGGTGCCGGGCGATGGAAAGGAAGTCTTCTTGCGTGGTCGGCGTGCGCTGCTCGCTTCGTTTTTTTGGCTGATGCTCTTTTTTTGCGCGGGGGCCCGCGGCGCCCGCGCCGACATGCCGAAGGCGCGTCCGCCGGGCGGCCAGATCCCGGGGCCGGGGCCGGGGCCGCGGCCGGGGCCAGGGCCGGGAATCGAGCAGCCGATGGCCGATCGCGACGACTACGCCGACAACTTCACTCCGGTAAAGACCGCGGTGCGCGACTACGAGCGCGACCCCCAGAACCGCTACACCTACTGCATCCGCACCACCGCCGTCTACGAGTGCCTGAGCTACGGCAGCGACGGGTCGGTGCGGCGGCAGCGCAGCCGGGTATCGTCCCACGGGACTGGCTTCGCCTACCGGGAGCAGAACGGCGAGACGCTGCTTCTGACCAACCAGCACGTCACCGACTGGCCGCAGGTCACCGACAGCGCGCACAGGGTGGACGATGTGCCCGCCGGCTGCAAGCGGGTCAGCGATCAGCTCAAGATCGTGGACAACGAGGACGACGACTATGGCGGCGACGACATCCCCCTTTCCCGGGTGCTGGTGGATGACATCCTGGACGTGGCCGTGGTCAAGGCCAAGGCCCGGCTGCGGCTCCTGCCCTATCGCATCGGCCGATCGGCGCTCTTGCAGTCGGGGAACGTGGTGACGATCAGCGGCTTCCCTCTGGGGGCGTTCCAGGCGGTGAACACCGGCAAGGTGGTCAACCCCTACGATCACGACGAGTTCAAGGATTGGGACCACATCGACTTCATCATTGACGCGCCCCTGTCCCAGGGAAACTCTGGCAGCCCGGTGCTGGCGGTCAGCAAGCGCACCGGCGAGTACGAGTTGGTCGGGATGTTCCACGCCACCTACACCCGGGGCGCGGCCCTGAACGCGGTCATCGGCATCGACCAGCTCCGCGACCTGATGGTGACGCTGAAGCGCCCTGCCCGGGGGCAGCAGGTGGCCGAGCCGGGACCGGGGCCGGAAGAACGGGCCGCCTTCGAGCTGGCGCTCTCTCAGACGTCTTTTCTGCCCTACCTGTCCCTGGGGCCGCTGCCGGTGGCGGTGCGGCGTGGCGCCGGCCGTCTGATCTTTGAGGTGTTCTCGCGGCGCTTTCCCCTGGACGATCGGCGGCTGCTGATCCTGGGGGACCAGCCCGTTGCCGGGGCTTTTGGCGCACTGGGGCCGATACTCTTCGGCAACGAGCGGGGCCTGAAGCCCTACGAGACCAACGCCCTGGACGGGGAGACCCAGTCACAGCTCCAGGGGGTGCTGCGGCGCATCCACCGCCTGGCTGTGACGACGCTGCGCTACCGGGCCACCAGCGATAGAGCGACCACCTCCCGCGAGGCGGTGTCGGAACGGGCGGCGCTGCAACGGACCCTGAGCAAGGAGGCCTCTGCCGATGGCGACATGGCGCAGCTATTGGCCGAGATGGCCGAGCGCCTGGGGCCCCGTCCGGCGGACCCGGCGCAGTCGTACCCGGCGGTGATGGCCAGCCTGCTGCCAGCAGCGTCCCCGGCGGTCCCCGGCCGGCCAACCCTGACCAGCCGCCCCACCCATCCAGCCCTCTTCAGTCCGTCCCCCCCAAACCCCATCCCTAGATCGAAAGTGCTCCAGCCCAAGCCATACAAGGTCAAGTCGACGAAAAGTCAGTAAGAAGCACCTGGCCGGAGCAGATTTTGGCGCACCCCCGCAGCGACCGAGGGAGCGTACTACTGTACGTGACCGAAGGAGCGAGGAGGTACGCCAAAAGCTGCCCGGCCAGGTGCTTCTGTTTAGAGCTTTCTGGCGAGGGTCAGGCCATCGGCAATGGGCAGCATCACCGACTCGATCCGGGGGTCGGTGACCAGGTAGTCGTTCAGCGCCCGGATGGCCTGGGTGTTGGCATCGTCCTGCGTCGGGTCGATCACCTTTCCCGACCACAGCACGTTGTCAATCAGGATCAGCCCCCCGGTCCGCATCCGCGGCAGGATCTCATCATAATAGGCCCGGTAGTTGGGCTTGTCGGCATCGATGAAGGCCAGGTCGAAGACCGTCCCCTCGGGCAGGGCCTGCAAGGTGGCCACCGCCGGGCCCAGGCGCAGGTCGATCTTGTGCGCCACACCGGCCCGCTCCCAGAAGCGCCTGGCAATGGCCGTGGTCTCCTGGTCGATGTCGCAGGTGATCAGCCGCCCGCTCTCGGGAAGGCCGCGGGCGATGCACAGGCCGCTGTACCCGGTGAAGGTCCCCACCTCGATCGCCGTGCGGGCGCCAATCGCCGCGGTCAGGAGGGTCATGAATGCGCCCTGCTCCGGGCCCACCTGCATGATGCTCCGCCCGCCCAGGGTCAGGGTCACCTGGCGCAGTTCGGCCAAAACCGGGTCGCGCTCGCTGCGGTGATCGACCAGATACTGGTGAAGCTGCGGGGTCAGGTCAATGCTCTTGCTGCTCATGGAGGGAGAGTGTCAGATCCCCGGCCCGCGCGCTACCCGCCAGGCGCGATGGCGCGGCCCCGGGTCAGCACGGCGATCTGCGCCGCGGCGCGCTGCTCGATGCTGGCGCCGAAGAGGCCGACAAAGCTGTCCAGGCTGTAGCCGACCAGGAACGCATTCAGCGCCGTGGCCTTCTCGGGCCCGCCCAGGAAGAACAGGGCCAGAGTGCCAAAGAGCGCCAGGGCGATCTTGAAGAGCGCCCCGCCGATGCGGGCATTCACCCAGTGCATCGAGTCGGAGAGCGTCGAGATCGCCGGCCGCCCCTGGGTCTGGTTCCACTTGGTCATGTCCACGCCGACGTGCACCAAAAGGCCGATCAGCAGGGCGAACCAGCTTACCAGCACGGCGGAGACATCCCCCGGCTGAAGCGGCCAGCGGGCAATGGGCACCTGGCAGACCAGGAAAAGGACGGCGGTGGAGGCGCACAGCGTGAAGCCCAGCAGCAGCAGGCTGGCGGCGCGCATGAGGGCGCTCGGCGCGTAGCGATAGATCAAGCCGCTGGCGGTGTCGGCGATGCCGCACTTCAGCAGGTGGGGTTCGGTGGCCAGGTAGCACAGCACCCGCTGGCGGTCCTCCTTTTCGGGCAGTTCTTCGGCGAAGACCCGGTGAAAGGGGATGCAATAGCCCGCGGGGGCATTTTGCAGCCACTCGTTGACCTGCTGGGGTATGGTGAGCAGGCAGATCTGGAGCACCATTTTGCCGCATGCCTCGTCGAGGATGGCCAGATCGTGAAGCTGCTGCTGGGCATCGACTTCGGTGCCGGGACTGCGCAAAAGGGGACACGCCACCATGCGCTCCCACAGGTTCTGCAGGTGGCGCTGCCCTTCGCCTGGGGCGTCGATGGTGCGCATGAGGGTGCCGATGTCCCGGTGGGCCTTCTGGACGTATTCGGCATAGGCCGAGAGGTGCGCCTGGCCGGCGGTGATCTTGCAGAGCAGGTCGCGCAGATCGGACACCTCGGCGCGCAGCTCATGCAGGGCTTCGCGCGGGGAACGGGGCGGGATGTTGAACGTCGCCGCGGGGGCGACCTCCGAAAGAAGCAGGGGCGGCGCGTCCGCGAAGCTCGCCCGCAAGAGGGTCAGGGGCGAGGTGGTGCTGCCCGGGTCGTGCTGAGGTGCCGGCCCCGGGCCGTGTTCGCCCGCACGGGGGATGCTGCGGGAGGGGGTGGCCCCGGCGGGCAGCGGCGGCGGGGCGGGAGGCTGAGGCAGGCCCACGGACACCGGGGCCAAAGCCAAACCCAAGGGAGGGTCCGGCGGGGGCCGCAGGGCGGCGATGTGGTCGTGGATCGAGGAACCCTCCTGAGATGGGGAGCCTGGTTTCTCGTTCGATCCTGCCATGAAGTCCTCCGTGACGCCTTACCCCGCGGACGTCCTGCCGAACCGTGGTGCCCTGTGGGACGGCCGCGCCTGTTGCGCGCACCGGCCTTCAGTCCAGCGTACCACGGCGGGCCCGCTTCGCCCACGGAGAATTCTCGCCGCGCGGCGCAGGTCGGGGCTTGAGCGACATATGACCGCCAAACGAAAGGTATAGATTGATGGCATGGCATGGCATCGGTCGAACCAGGACGACGGGAACTGGTCGAAGAAATACGCGTTCTACGCGAAGCGGCACGGGGGCTACGTGAAGCGGCACGAAGCGTAAATCGGTCGGGTGATTTATTAAATCGGCCGAGTGATTTATTAAATCGGCCGAGTGATTTATTAAATCAACCGAGTGATTTATTAAATCAACCAAGTGATTTATTAAATCAGTCGAGTGATTTTCGCCTGTGATTCTTCACCAAGAACCCGTGATTCTTCACCAAGAACCCGTGATTCTTCACCCAGAGCGAGCGAGACCGCGAGCATCGGGTGCGGGTGAGGAAATCAGCGTCGTGGTGGATTTGTCGGCGACAGGGGCCAAGATCCCTGCTAAGCTTTCAGCGGCCTCTTAAGCCGTCGTATTTCTTGATGCCCAATCCTCGCGAATGCCCGCTCTGCCGGGCCAGCTACTTGCAAGGGGAGGAGTATTGCACCCAGGACGGGGCCGCCCTGGGTCCGCCGTTGTCCGTCGTCGCCGAAGGGCTGGATCTTCCGGCCAGCCGGCTGCACGATCCCTATGAGGGGCGGGTCATCGCCGGGCGCTTCGTCCTGAAGCAGCGCCTGGGCCGTGGCGGCATGGGCGTGGTGTACCTGGCGGTGCACCGGGTGCTGGAGCGGCGCTACGCCATCAAGTTCCTGCGCCGCGAATACATCCACGACAAGCGGGCCCTCCTGCGCTTCCTGCGCGAGGCCAAGGCCGCCAGCGTGGTGGACCACCCCAACATCGTCAGCATCTATGACTACGGTCAGACCGGAGAAGGCGAGCCCTATCTGGTGATGGAGCACGTCGAGGGGATCTCCCTGTACCGGGCGATGTACGGGGACACGCTGGAGGGGCCCGGGACCAAGGAGCGGCACGGGCTGCCGCTTACCCAGGCGCTGGACATCGCCATCCAGGTGACCCGGGCGCTGCGTCATGCCCATGAGCGCGGGGTGGTGCACCGGGACATCAAGCCCGAGAACGTCCTTTTGACCCACCGCGACGGCCTGCCCGAATGGGTCAAGGTGCTGGATTTCGGCCTGGCCAAGATGTTCGGCCAGGGGAGCTTCGGCCCGGGGAGCTTCAGCTACAGCGACGAAGGCGGCCTGGCCGGCACGCCGGAGTTCATGGCGCCCGAAATGCTGAGCGACGCCGCCGAAGTAGGGGCGCCGGCGGACCTGTACTCCCTGGGCATCATGCTCCACGACATCATCGCCGGCTCGCCGCCCTTCACCGGGGAACTGCGGGAAGTGCTGCGCAGCCAGCTTTCGGTTGTGCCACAGCGGCTGGCCCACCGCTGCCTGGACCTGCTCATCCCCGGCGATCTGGACCGCCTGGTGATGCGGCTTCTGGACAAAGATCCGTCGCAGCGGCCCACGGCGGCCGAGGCGGTGACCCTGCTTGAGCACATCCGCACGCAGCTCCCTCCGCGTTCGCTGCGCAGCCTTTTGGTCGCCCAGACGATGATCCTGCCAGAAGGGAACCCCGGGCGGCTTTTTCTGCAACAGCGGACGATGCTCTTCCTGCGGGACCGGGCCGCGGGCGCCCCGGGCCCTGGCGACATCAGCCGGGCCGGCGGGCGGCCCCCAGCGTCTTCACAGAAGGCCACGGTGCTGATGCAGCAGAAGGCCACGGTGGTGCGGCCTCAGATGCTGCCCCAGATGCTGCCCCAGATGCTGCAGGAGATCGACAACGCCGAGGCCCGGCTCGAGCGGATCTCCGAGTCGCTGCTCCTGCGGGGGCGGGAACTGGCGGAGCGGCTGTGGCCGGCGGGGTGGCCGGTGGCGGCGGTGGCGCTGAAGAAGAAACTCGACGAGATCGGCGAGGCCGAGGGGCGCCTGGGGGTGATGCAGGCCCTGCTGAAGGATCAGATCCAGGAGGGCCGGCAGCAGGTGCAAAAGCGCCGGGAAGAGCTGCGTCATCAGATCATCGATCTCAGCGAACGCCTGCAACTGGAGGCGCTGCTGGCGGAAAGCGAAGAACACTCGCTCCGCGAGGCGCTCTTGGATCGGGAGCGGGCCTTCGCCGACGCGGAGGTGGGGCTGGGTACCGATGCCTCGCTGCATCAGACGTTGGACAAGGTCCTGTCGCAGCTTCAGGAACTGCGGGCGGACTGGCACCGGGCCCTGGGGGAACTGTCCGCGGAGGTGCTGCGGGCGCGGTGTCCAGTGCCCCTGCGCGGCGAGCGCAAGACGTTCGAGGCGCTGCTGGCGCAGTTTGACGCCGCGGGCGTGATGCTGGCGCTGCTGCCGCAGGCTGGCGAGACCGACGATTTCTCGTCGTCGCCAGCGGTGTCGGCATCAGCCGACAGCGCTCGTGGCGCTCCGGATGCTCCGACCGCGCGGGTCCTGCCGCGTCCCAAGTCTTGATAATTTGACAGGCTTTTATGACGTAGCGAAAAGGCCCCCGGAGAACTGCCTATAAGCGAGAGGCGTTGTGTTAAAATAATGCTGCTTGCCCATGTCTGCACGCAGCTTGTCGTCCTCTGGCCTTGGCCTTGGCCCTGGCCCTGGGCGTCGCCGGCGCCGCCTTTTGGCGTTGGCCCTAGTGCTCCTGCTCTGCGCTCTTCTTCCGCGGCCCGCCGTGGGGGATGGGGTCCGTCTGACCCTTGTGTCCGGGCAGCTCCGGCGCGTTACGCTCTCCGCCCACGACCACCCTCCTCCGCAGCGCCTCTCCGCCCTGGCCTGCGCGTCCCTGCCGGGCCTGGGCACGGCGAACCCGGCCTGCGGCGAGGAGCCCGTCGGGGCATCCGCGCCAGTGGACCCGCTTTTGCGGGTGGAGGTCGGCGACCGCGTGTTTGCCACCCACTCCATTCCCGGCAGCCTTACACCGGTCTGGGAATATGGCGTTATTTTCGAGAAAATCTTTCTCAAGAATGCGAAATACGCCAATTTTGTCCTTTTTGATCACCACGCGCCGCCGTCAGCAGGCGAAGAGGGCGAAGACCGTCTGCTGGGCGGCAAAAAAGTCAAGGTGGCCGATCTGCTGCGCCCAGGCAAAAGGAAACTGAAGCTGAAGGGCGGCGGCGAGGTGACCTACCAGGTGGAACTGCTGCCCGCTGGGCCGCCGAGAAAGGCTCACTGCAAGGCCGCCGCCACATGTCCGCTCCTGCCGGTGGCGGTGGGCGAGACGGTGGAGGTGGCACTCGCCGACAAGGCATCCAAGGCCCGTTTGGTGGCCCAGGTGGGGCTTTCGCAGGTGCCGATCGGCGCGGGCAAGACCTTCATCGCGGAAAGCGCCGGCCTGCTGGTCGTCTCCGTCGAGGGCGGCAAGGGAGAAGGCCCCGAGATCGAGGTCACCGTGTCGCTTCCGGGGGCGGAGACCCCGGCCAAGGACGTCCCGCAGACAGTGGCCCGGGGGACCTTTCCGCCACTCTGCTTCGAGCGGCCGGTACAGAAGGACCCGCCGGCACAGAAGGACCCCCTGGCGATCCGCCCACCGCGCCAGAAAAAGGGTCAGCGCGTCCGACGGATGAGCGTCGCGCCCGTCGGCGCCGGCCAGAGCCAGGCCATGGTGGACCAGGTGGTCGAGTCGCACAACTCCGAGCTGGACGCCTGCACCGAGGGGGCCGAGAACCCCTACGGGGACATCGTCCTGGTCTTCTCCATCAGCGGCGACGGCTCGATGCTGGGCGTGGTGGTGGAGAAAGCCTCGCCGAACCTGCAAAAGGCCGGCGAATGCATGCGGCAGAAGGCGCTGCGCTGGCGCTTCCCGCCGCCCCGCAGCGCGGTCACCGCCCGCTACCCCCTCCGCTTCAGCCCGAGTTGACCCTTTGACCGGCACCGCCTTTACGGACGCTGGACGGGCGGATAAGGTGGGCGCCCTCATGTCATCGCCCCTCAAGGTGCTCTTCCTGTCATCCGAGGTGGCCCCGTTCGCCAAGACCGGCGGGCTGGCCGATGTGTGCGGTGCCCTGCCCAAGGCGCTCTCCGCTCTGGGCCACGATGTGCGCGTGGTCATGCCGGCCTACGGATCGATCGAGGCCGCGCTGCACATGGGCAGCTTCGGCCTGCGGGCGCTGGACCTGCGCCTGCGGGTGCCGATGGGCACAGGCCCCATCGAGGCCGGCGTGCTGCGGGCGCTGCTCCCCGGGACGCGGGTGCCGGTGTCCTTCATTGCCGAACGGCATCTCTTTTCGCGGCCCCTGCTCTACGGCTATTGGGACGATCCCTACCGCTTCGCCTTTTTCAGTCGCGCGGCCCTGGACCTGACCGTGGCGGCGGATGGGTGGCGCCCCGACATCGTTCACGCCCACGACTGGCACGCCGCGCCGGGCATCCTGTGGCTGGCCACCGCCGGCCAACTGGACGATCGCTACCGCGGCATCCCCAGCCTCTTCACGATCCACAACATCCAGCACCAGGGCCACGCGCCGTGGCACGTGCTGGAGTACCTGGGGGTGAGTGCCGACGCCCTGCGCGAGGAGGGCCATGGGGAGGTCAACTTCATGGCGCGGGCGATCCACCACGCCACCCAGATCAACACCGTCAGCCCGACCTACGCCAGGGAGATCCTGACCCCCGAGGGCGGTGCCGGGCTCTCCGGGCTCCTGCAAGAGCGGCACTTGGACCTGCACGGCATCCTGAACGGGCTGGATGGAGAGGTCTTCAACCCCTCCATCGACCGGGACCTGTCCCGCACCTTCGACGCCGACTCCCTTCCCTGCCGCGGCGAGAACAAGCGCGCCCTCCAGGCCCGCCTCGGCCTGCCACAGCGCGCCGACGTGCCCCTTTTGGCCATGGTCTCCCGCCTGGACCGGCAGAAGGGGCTGGACATCACCGGCCACGTCATCCATCGCCTGATGAACCACCACGCTGGGGAGGTGCAGTTCGTGGTCCTGGGCGCGGGGGCGGCACCCTACGAGGAAATGCTGCGGCACTTGTCCGGCTACCACCCGGACAAGATGGCCGCGGTGCTCTCCTACGACGCCGGGCTGGCGCCGCTCATCTACGGCGGGAGCGACATGTTCCTGATGCCTTCGCTCTTCGAGCCCTGCGGCCTGGGACAGCTGATCGCCATGCGTTACGGGTCGGTGCCCGTGGTGCGGGTCACCGGCGGACTGGCCGACACCGTGCGCGAAGGGGTCACCGGCTTCACATTCAGCGACTACAGCGCCGATGCCCTGTGGCACGCGCTGCAGCAGGCGATCCACATCTACCGGGTGGACCAGAAGAGCTGGCGGGCCATCCAGCACCACGGCATGACCGCCGACACCTCGTGGACCACGTCGGCCCAGGGGTACCAGCAGCTTTACGAATGGGCCATCGCCCGCGCCCGCGGCTAAGATGCATTGCAAATGACCACCCGACTCCACGCCCCCGCCACCCAACGGAACCGCGACCCCATCCTGGAGGTGCTGCGGCGGGTGCTGCCGCCGTCCGACCGCGCCGCCCTGGTGCTGGAGATCGCCAGCGGGTCGGGCGAGCATGCGATGTACCTGGCCCCGCGGCTGCCCACCTGACCTGGCAGCCCAGCGATCACGACCCTCAGGCCCTCGCGAGCATCCTTTCGTGGCGCGAGGCATCGCCGAACCTGCTGGCGCCGGTGGATCTAGAGGCTATGATAAAGTCATGCATCACTTGCTCCTGCTGATGTTTACCGGTCTGCTGGAACTCACCGGCGCCGCGTCCGTGGCGAACTTGCCGACGGGCCTTGGCCACGATGATGTCCGCTGCGATCGCACCGGCTGCGCGCTCGGGGTCTGCGCAGCGCGCGACCTGTGGATCGATCCAACGAGCGTCATCGGCCAGGTCCGCCTAGTACCGCGCGTCGCGAATGGCAAGCCTGACGGGTTCTTGCTCTATGCCGTGCGGCCCGGATCGCCGCTGCAGCGGATGGGCGTGGGAAAGCTTACTCGCCGGGAACAGGAGGAGTCTATCCATGCACGCGCCTCTGTCAGCGACATGCCCTGAGATGGTCCCGCTTTTCGCCACGGCCCCTGATGAAGACGGGGCCGCCGGCCGCCTGGGTGAGCACGGTCATGAAGATCGATGGCAGCGGAGCTGCTGGCGATCGCGGGAAATGAGGGAGAACGAAAAAGCCCCCTCAGAAAACTTGATCAAGTCGTCCAAGGGGGCTTGTCTCCGGGTGTCAACGACCGGAGGCCCTTATGGTGACGAAGCAGAAGATAGGTGACAAGTTTTTCCGCTG
>JBBRLA010000163.1:0-13717 GCA_038231615.1 Polyangia bacterium
CTGGCTCTTTATCAACTGGCTCTTTATCAACTGGCTCTTTATCAACTGGCTCTTTATCAACTGGCTCTTTATCAACTGGCTCTTCATCAACTGGCTCTTCATCAACTGGCTCTTCATCGACTGACGTGACCCTGTATAGACGAGGGGTCGAAGAGTGGGATGGCACGGCGCGGGCTGGGCTTTTAGTTCTGGTTGCCGGTGTTGGCTCGGCCAAACCCCGACTGGGACCGGTAGTCGGGCATCTGCGTCACGTCGAAGGTGAAATATTCCTGTAGCATCTTGCCGGAAAGCGCCGGGTCCACGCAGCTCGACACCAGCACCACCGTCATGTCGCTGTCAGTGGTGGGATCGTTGGAGATTGGCGGCAACTCGTCGTAATTGTCGAGGATGCTGACCGAATACGCGGCGCTGCCGTCCGGCGCGGCGCTGCCGGTAAGAGGATAGCCGGCACACCCAGCCCCCGGGTTGACGTTGCACTGGAGAAAAGTATTCCAGGTACCAACGTGGCCCGCGAAGAAGGTCCGCCCGGCAACCAGCCCTGCCTCGGCACAGAAGTGCGCCCGCGCCGCCTGCCGGTGGCTGCCGGCAGTGCGCAGGCTGGCCATCATCAGGCCCAGGCTGACCACCCCCATCAGCAGCATCGCCCCAAGGAGGGTCATCATCATCGCCACCGCCATCCCCCGGTCGCCCATGGCTCGGATGCTACGAATCTTCATGGTCTGAATGCTCCTTGCACTAGCGCAGTACCAGGTTGCGCAGCATCACCGTCTCGCTCAGCACGCGCCAGCGATATCGATCGGGAGGCCCGGCGGCGCGATCCTCCACTGCGGGACGCCCCGGCCCCAGTTGGCTGCCGGGCAGCGAGGTCCGGCCCACCAGGGTGATCCGCAACGCGCGAACCGTGAAAGGGGGCGCCGGAAGGGCCTCCCCCGGCATGTTGAACACCCACTCATCATCGCCGGCCACTCTGCCGATCTCCTGAAGCATCCCATCCAGGGGCAGCCCGGCCAGTCCATCGATCCCCACGGCGATCTGAAAGTCAAAGATGTTTTCCGCCAGCGGGGCCTGTGCCAAACCCCCCAGGGGCGCGCCGTCTAGTTCCATGAGAAACCAGCTATTCGGCAGGGCGCTTCCATCCCCCTTTTGCACGGCATACCGCACCGATGATGCCCGCAGGACCACGCTGCCCGCGGCGAACCGCGACACCGGAAACATCGCCGGGGGCGAGACCGGCAGCGCCACCGCCGGCACGGAACCCACCACCTGCGCCGACGGGTTGCCGGCCTGGTAGAGGATGCCGTTGGTGAAGTCGCTGAGCAACATGTAGTCACCGGCGAAGAACTGCGTCCCCTGGAGCGCATCGACGACAAGCTGAACGTCTGAGGGAAACACCGGGGACAGGGCCGTCGCGGGCGCGGTGCCCACAGCCAGAAGCAGGTCGATGGAGTCGGGGTTGGTGTTGGCGATGGACGCGGCGGGCACAAGTGCCGGCGCGGCCGATACGGCGTTGGTCGCCACCCCCGAGGCGAAACCCGCGCCGGCCAGCCTCACGTCCCGGGTCAGCTTGGCCATGGCGCCGCGCAGGTTCTCGGTGATGACCTCGATCTGCCCCTGATCGGTGTTGACCTGGGCCATGGTCTGGGACAGCGCCAGGGCCGCAGTCAGCAGCAACCCGCAAAGCCCGAGCGAGATGAGGATCTCGATCAGAGTCATGCCGCTCTCGCGACGGGCGAAACGATGGATCACCGCGGCGCTTCGCGCTTCGCGATCGATCACCGCGGCGCTTAGCGCTTCGCGATCATCGTAGGCCATGAAGCACCACCCCATGCTGGCGACCTGAGGGGGCCGCAAACGACACGACCACCTGCAGCGCCGCCGGGCTGCCCGCGCCCACGGTCCAGGTGCGGGTGAAGATTGTGCCCTGCTGGACACATCCCCGGGTGCCGCCGCAGCCCAAGGCGTCGACGGTGTCATTGCCCGAAGACGGCACCACGGTGGCATAAACCAGCCGCTCCATCTGCGCCTTGGCCAGGCACGTCGCCGCGGAAAGGGCGCGGGTGCGGGCGCTGGCCGCGACCACGCTCAGTTCCACCGCCAGAAGCCCGGCCCCTCCCAGCGATAGCAGGCCCATGGCAACGAGGACGTCGATCAGGGTCATCCCTCGCCCGGGTCGGATCTTCCGCCGTTCCACTTTATTTTTCATGATCGTTCACTGAGAAAGCACCCGGGCAAACCCGGTGCTTCCGAAAATGGCCACTCGATAGGGATGGCGCCCATGGGTGTCCTGCAGGTACAAGGTGGCCCCCAGGCGGCTGGGGGTGCTTTGCAGGCGGGCGGTGCCGTCAGGATAGAAGATCACCGTGTCCGCCGGACCCAGCCCCGCCGGCCGCGGTCCCCCCAGGCTGGTCCCGGCAGCGATCACCGAGATGCGCGCATCCCGCCGTTTGGAGACGCCATCCGTCGCCGGCGCATACGATACGGGCCCGGCCATCCCCGGCTGTATCGCCAACACCACCGTCGCCACCAGATCATCCCGGTTGGCATCGGCAGGATCCAGCCGGAGCTGCGCCTGGCACCCGCTGGACAGGGCCAGGAAGCGCGCCTCGGCGGCCCTGGCGAAGATCTCCCGCGCCAGCCCCGACACCGCACGCTCCTCGTTGGGCTTGCTCAGCTTCAATGCCCCGATCGCCGCCACCACCGCCAGCAGCGTCACCACCACCATCATCTCCACCAGAGTGAACCCGCGGTGCCGTGTTTTCTTCATCTGAATCGCCTCGCAGGGACCCATCGACGGCCTTTCCCGTCGCCTTGAGGGCCCTTGCAGCGCGCTCTTGCCGGGCCCGTGCTAGCCTGTCGGGGTGAGCCGCACGCGCCTGGGCCTTCTGCTCGCCACCGCCCCCCATGAGGGCGACTTCTCCGTGGTCGCCGCCGCGGTGGACCACGCTCTCCGCGCCGGCAGGGAGGTCAGCCTCTTCCTGATGGACGACGGGGTGGCCTACGCCCTCGATCCCCGGCTCGCGCTGCTGGTGCAGGCCGGCGTGGAAGTCACCCTGTGCGCCATGGACGCCGAGGCCCGTGGCCTGTCGCCAAAAATGATCGAGACGCTGGAGGCGGCCGGGATGCGCCTGGGTTCCCAGCATGACCACGCGCGCATCCTGCGGGACAGCGACCGCTTCCTTTCATTCACATGAAACCGGTCAAACAGGTCGTCGTGCTGCTGCATCGCTCCGCCGATCACCCGCGCAGCGCCCAGGGCCTGCGCACCGCCGTGGGCTACCTCACCGCCGGCCTGGGGGTCACCGTGGTGTGCTGCGGTTCGGCCAGGGAGATCCTCGCCACATGCCAGGGCCCTGCGCGAAACGACGCCCCTTTGCACCTCCTGCGGCCGATCGAACTGCTCCGCGCCCTGGGGCATCGGGTACTGGCCGATGACGAAGTGGACCTGCCGGCGCTGACCCTGGCGGCCCATGCGGTGGTGACGTGGTAGAAGAAGAAGTGGCCCAAAGCACCCTGGATCTCCGTGGCGAGGTCTGCCCCTATACCTTCGTCCGCACCAAGCTGGCCCTGGAAGAGCTGCCCGAAGGCGACGAGCTGCTGATCCTTCTCGATCATCCCGCCGCCTTCCGCAACATCCCCCGCTCCCTTTTGGACGATGGCTACCCGGTGCTTTCCATCGAGCAGGACCCGAACCAAAAGACATGCTCCGTGCGCACTCGAAACGACCGCGGCCTTGACCCGGCCCCCCTTGCACCCTAGGGTTCCCTCGTGAAGATCTCCAACGACACCTCCCTGCCCCCGAACAACCTCGTCGCCCTGCACCGCCCGCCCCTGGCCCGGCAGACGCGCATTGGCGACCGGGTCGACGAGCTGCTCAGCCAGCCCAACGCCAGGCTGGCCGTGCGCGAACTGCCCGAGCAGGAACTTTATTTCGCCATCCGTGAACTCGGCCTGCAGGACGCCCTGGAGCTTTTGCGCCTGTGCTCCCCGGAGCAGACCCGGGCGCTCATCGACATCGACTGCTGGCAGCGCGACACCCTGGACGTCGAGCGCCTAAAGGAGTGGTTCCGCGTCATCACCGAACTGGGACACGAGCGTCTGGCGGTGGTGGTGCGATCGCTGGATCACGAGCTGATGGTGACCTACCTGCAGCACCTGGTCAGGGTCTACGACGTAACGGCCGAAGAACCCCCCGAGGAGCCCGAGGGGCATTTTTACGCGACCCCGGATCGCTTCTACGTGGTCGACGTGCTGGTCCCGGGAGGCGACGGGCAGGCCATCGATCGTTTTTTGGAACTGCTGTACATGGCGGATCTGGACCTGGGGCGCCGGGTGGTCATGGGCGCCAAGTGGGACCTGGGCGCCGAGACCGAAGAGACCGCCTACCGCTTCCGCAGCGCCCGCATGGCCGACCTGGGGTACGTGGATTACTACGAGGCTCTCAAGGTTTATGCCTACTTGGACCCGCGCTCGCTGCGTCTGCACGAGAACACCGCCCCGCCGCCGCCCCACGACGCCCGCGAACAGGCCACCATCGGCCTTTTCCCACCCGAGCTGGCCGACCTGCTCCGCGGTGGCGAGCTGGCCTTGAGTCGCGGTCTGCAGCTTCTGACCCCGGCGGAGCAGGACGCCCTGGTGCGCCACATTTTGGTGCTGATGAACCAGGCCATGTCCGCCGACCGTACGGATCCCGGCGACGCCGACGCGGCCCAGAAGACCATGCTGCGCTGCGCCTACTATTTCTCGCTGGGCGTCGAATACGCCAGCCGGGCGATGCCCACGGACAAGTCCGACACCACCCAGACCGCCCTTTCACTGCCCAGCGAGGACGAACGGGCAGCCATCGCCCTGCGCACCATCTCGCCGAGCCGCCTGTTTCGTGCCGGGTACAGCCTGACGGTGCAGCTGGCGCGGCTGGCGGCCATGCTGACCGACGGCGGCCTGACCACCCTGGACAAGCAGGCCGACACCGCCAGCCTGCTGGATGCGCGACACGGCGAAACCATCCGGCTGCTTTTGCCGCCCACCCCCCGGCCGTGCTACAGCCGACTTTTGGACAGCTCGTCCCCGGGGCCGCGGCCCTTCCGCCGGCTGGCGGACATCGCCCGCACCGCCGCGGTCCTTGAAGAGGTCGGGGACCTCAGCAAGTTCCTTACCCTGGGCCTGGGCCTGCGCCCTGAAATGCTGGTGCCGACCCTCAGCGGCAAGAGCCCGGCCCTCACGTCGATCCGCCTGACCGACATCCTGGGCACCCTGGTGGCCAACCTCCTTTTGCGCCGACCGACTGCCCTGGTCCCTCTGCACCGGGCCGACCTGCCGGCCTTGAGGCAGGCCATGCTGGGCCTGACCGGCGCCTCCCTGGGCCTGACCCCGGCGGCCCGCAGCGCCATCCTTCACACCCTGCGCGAACGGGTCGGCGAACGCAGCCTCGGCGCAGAGGAGGCCGCGGCCCTGTGGACCCCCGCCGTGGACCGCTTCATCGCCAACACTCTGGACCTTTTGGGCGAGTCGGTGGCCTCCCTGCCAGCGGACCTGTCCCCCGAGCATGCGGATGCAGTACCCTCACTCCCCGGCCTAGTCCTCCAGTGAACAGAAGCACCTGGCCGGGCAGCTTTTGGCGTACCTCTCCCCCACGGCTTCGCATGCGCTCAGCCGCGGGAGGTGCCCCCACGCTCCGTCGGTCACGTACAGTAGTACGCTCCCTCGGTCGCTGTGGGGGTGCGCCAAAATCTGCTCCGGCCAGGTGCTTCTTACTGACTCTTCTTCAACTGACTTTTTATCAACTTGGCTCTGTGGGCTTCTTACGGAAATGACTCTTTATTAACTTGGCTCTGTGTGTATCGAGATCGGGGACTACCTGAGGGGTGGCGGCGCTGTCGCTGAAATTGATCTCGGTGAAGCTGTTCCGGGTCGTCGGTGATGGTTTGCTCAAAGGGGATCTGTACTAAGGAGCTGTGCTACACTGAGATCAGGAACCATCCCGAAATCTTCTCGCCGGGGGCCACTTGCAGGAGCCCCTCCCCGCTGTTCAGGGCGTTGCCCGGGGCGGTCCACGGCTCCACGCAGACATAATCCTTGTAACGCAGGGTCCACAGCACCACGACCTTGAACAGAGGGCTCCACGACAGGTGCCGCGGCGCCTTGTCCGGAAGGGTCAGCACGGTCTCGGACTGCTTCGGGTCCAGCAGATGCAGGTCCAGTTCCGACGACTGAAGGTCGAAGCCGGCATAGGGCTTCTCCTCGCCGGTGACATTGTCGAAGGCCCGGGTCGCCGCGAGATCGATCTTCACCCTGCCCTTCTGATCGTCGGGGACGGCGAAGTAGGGATGCAGGCCCAGATGCACCGGCAGCGGCTTGTCCCCCAGGTTCTCGACCTCCTGCTCCAGCGCCAGCGTCCGCCCCCCGGCACGGCCCAGGTCCACCGTCATTCGCAGGCAGAACCGGAAGGGGAACGTGCTCATCGTCGCCGGATTGCTGCGGAACTCTATGATGATCCGTGCCCCGGCCACGTCGACCACCGACCACGCCGCCTGCCGGGCCAGCCCATGCTGCCGCATCGGGTAGCTGTCCCCGCCCAGGCTGTAGCGATCCTCCTTCAGCCGCCCGGCGATGGGAAAGAGCACCGGGATGCCGCCGCGCACGTTCTTGCTCCGATCGATGAGCGATGGGCCGTCCAGATAAAGCACCTCGTCCCCATCGACGGCGAAGCGGGTCACCAGCCCGCCCCGGGCGGGGATCACTTCGGCCACCGCGGCGCCGTTGAAGAGCCGCCACAGCTCCATCCTCCCGGGCCCCCTGGCGATGCGCCGCGCCTCGGGCGGACGCCGCGTCGAGTTGTCGTGCCGGTCACTGAACATGGGCTTCTTCGTCTCCTCGCCTGTGCAAAAATCAGGGATGCCCGGGAGGCATGCCGCCCCCGTGCGCCGCGCCCATCCCGCCCCCAGCGGGGGGCCCGGCGGCCTCCGTGCGGATGGTGTCGAGGACCACCTCGACGTCCTTGGCCGGCACCGCGATGGGCTTGCTGACCCCCTCCACGTCGCCGGGCAGCTTGGTCATCGCGTCGCCGTCCTTGTCCACCCGGGCCGTCACCACCACCTTGCCGGAAAGCGCCGCGCCCTCGATCATCACGTCGCTGCCGGACAGCTCGAAGGTCATCGGCCAGGTGCCGGCAGCCAGGCGCTTCACGGCCAACACTTGCCCCGGGGCGCCCCCCTCGCTGTAGGACCGGGCCACCAGGAAAATGGTATCCCCGGCGGCCACCTTGGTTTTGGTCTTGTCCGTCAGCTTCAGCGTCCCCGCCACCCGCTTGCTCAGATCGGGCAGCGCCACTTTTTCTTCCGCGGACGCTTCGGTCGCCGAGGCGGGCTGTAGCACCGCGGGGTGGTCGATCGGCATGGCCGGGGCGCCGCTGGGCGGATGGACCCGGTCGGTCAGGGCCGCGGGCCCGGCGGTCTGCGCAGGCATGCCACCCGGGTCCGGCGGGACCGGCCGGCTCTTGTTACAGGCACCCACCACAAGAACGGGCACGAAAAGGGTCGCGGCGCAGCCCACCGCCCAAGAGAACTCTCGACGACGCATCTTCATATACGCTACCTTAGCACCCGTGTCGCCAAGGGTCCATCACGCGCGTCTGCTCACTTCACGCACCATCGCGCGGGACACCGTGGAATTCGTCTTTCGGCACGAAGACGAACTGCCCTTCCGCCCGGGGCAGTTCATCTCGGTGCAGGTCGGCATGGATGAGCAAAACAATCCCATCCTGCGCAGCTATTCGCTGGCCTCGTCACCCGAACGGCGGGGCGAGCTGGTGCTGATCCTGCGGCTCTTGCACGAGGGCCCCGGCTCGCGCTTCTTCGCCGCGCTGCGGCAGGGCGACACCCTCCGCTTCACCGGCCCCATGGGCTTCTTCGTGAACGAGCTGTCCCACCCGGGGGATGCCATCTACGCCGCCACCGGGACCGGGATCGCCCCCCTTGGCCCCATGGTGGAAGAGACCCTGCGGCGAAACGAGCCGGGGAAGGTGCTGCTCTTCTGGGGACTGCGCGGCGAGGACGACATATTCTGGGAAGACCGCCTGGGCGAGTTGTCTCGGGGCGGCCGGCTGGTCTACCGGCGCTACCTCTCGCAAGCGGGACCGGCCTACGCCGGCCCGCGGGGGCGCATCTGCGCGCCGATTCTGGAGCAGCTGTCGTCATGGGTGAAGCCAACCTTCTACCTGTGCGGCAACGGCAGCATGATCGAGGAACTGAAGGGCGCCCTGGTAGCCCGCGGCATAGATCGAAAAAAGCAAATCCGCACCGAAGCCTTCTTCGATTAGGGGCAATGCCATTCGGTCAAGCGATTTGTCGACGAAGGCAGAAGGCTCTCGTCGAGGCCCCTTCCCCTGCTCCTCCAGACTGGAAAGGCAAGACGCCTTGTTCAGCGACGAAGTGAAGCCTGAACCCAACAGCATTGTCTACAAGGTCAAGTCGACGAAAAGTCAGCAAGAAGCACCTGGCCGGAGCAGATTTTGGCGCTCCCCCGCAGCGACCGAGGGAGCGTACTACTGTACGTGACCGAGGGAGTGAGGAGGTACGCCAAAAGCTGCCCGGCCAGGTGCTTCTGTTCAGAAGCGGTGCAGTACGATGCCGCCGATGCCTACGGCATAGACATCGTCCACGCCCACCGCCGAGATCCCCATGAGCTGCTGCCCGGTCAGCGGCGTCCCGTCCCGTCCCCAGCTGGTCCCGGCCCGCAGGAGAATGTCCCCCTGCGACGAAAGTCCATACAGCCGATCCGACCCCGGCACGGTGCAACCCACCACCCCGCGGGCCGCCTTGGTCCGCAGGTTCAGCGGCTCGACGAACCACCTGCCGCCCAGCCGATGCAGCGCCTGCCCCTTCGGTCCCAGGGCATAGACCTCGTCCGGCCCCGTCCCGAACATCCCGGTCAACGCCTCCGTCGTCAGCCCCTGCCCTTCCTTTACCCACACCCCCTGCGCCAGGCGGAAGATCCCCCCGGTCCGGGTCCCGATATACACCACCCGATCCGCCCCGTGCCCGGTCCCCCATACCGCGCTCAGGTCCCCGGCCATCGATGGCAGCCCCTTGTCCAGCGACCACTGCCCCTGGTCGTCATCCTTGCGCCCGATGCGCCCGTTGCCGCCCACCGCGTACACCGCGTCGGCCCCGACCCACACCGCGCTGAAATCCTCGCCGGTCAGCACCGCCCCCTCGACGTTCCAGGTCCCGGCGGAGCGGTGCAGGATCGTGCCCGTGGTCCCCACCGCGTAGACCTCCGCCTCCCCGGGCGGCGATGGCGCCCACCCCGACACCGCGTTCAGCGACTCGGTGGTCGCCCCGGCCCCCTCGGGCGTCCAGGTGCCCTGCCCCGCCGTGCCCGTGCGCCGCAGGATGACGCCGCCGCCCCCCACCGCGTAGATCTCGTTGGCCCCGCGGGCCCATACCGAGGACAGCGGATTTTCGCTGAGGGTCGGCGCCAGCGAGGTCCAGCCCGTCTGATCGCGCCGCAGGAGGGTCCCCAGGTTGCCCACCGCGTATACCGTCGCCTGCCCGCCGTGCATCACCCCGTATACCGCGCTCAAAAGCTCGCCGGTGACGCCGTCGGCGTCGACCACCCAGGTCCCGCTCTTGCGCCGCAGCACCGTCCCCTTGCCGCCGACCGCGAAGATTTGCTCCCCGCTGGCCCATACCCCATACAGCGCCGCCGTGGTCGGCACCGTCTCCGCCGCCCACATGTCCTTCTGCCGGTGCAGCACCGTGCCATTCTGCCCCACCGCGTAGCACTCCCCGCCGGGCAACGCCGCCGCCGCGTTGAGCTGCTGCGTGCTGAGGCCCGCGGCCTCCATGGTCCACGTCCCGCCCTTGCGATGCAGCACCGTGCCCACGGCGCCCACGGCGAAGACCTCCTGCGCGTCCCCCGTGCCGCTGCCCGAGACGCCGCCCAGGTACACACTGGAAAGGCCCGTCGCCTCCTGCGTCCACGCCCCATGCACGTGATAAATGCGCCCCGTGGTGCCCACCACGTAGGACTCCCCCTGCGCCCCGCTGGCCCACACTGCCGTCAGCAGGCCGTCGCCGAAGCCGCTGCGGATGGGGTCCTGCACGCCCCACTGCCCCAGCCGCCGCGCCAGCACCGCATCGTAGACCCCCACGGCAAGCAGGTCGTCCGGCCCGCTGCCCTGCAAGGCCAGCAGCGTCGAACCATTGAATCCCAGGAGCCCCGACACGTCCACCTGGTCCCACACCCCGCCGGCCTGGTGGAAAAGGGTGCCGCTGTCTCCGGTGATGTAGACCTCGTCAGCCGCCGCGGTGGCGCCCGGGGCCACGAACACCGCTCGCAGGTTGTTCCCCTGGGGACGCGGGCTCTCCCAGCGCCAGTGAGGGGGCTCTGGCGGGGCCAGATCGTGGTCGTCCACTACGCCGCCGTCGGTCTGCACCGGCCCGCCGTCGGGGAAGAGCAGTATCGTCACGGGTTCGCTGCGGCACCCGACAAGGAGCAGCAACACCGCCGGAACGAACCAGGATGTCCCTGACCAGGCCCCGCTAAACTTCCGGCCGGACCGCATCGAACCGCGAGTCAGCATCCCTCAATGGTTCGTGACGGCGGCGCCGCTGTCAAGCATGGGCCGTCACCGGCTGCCCCGCATGGCGGGTGAGCTCCCGCGAAGCTGTGAGAAAACTCTCACTTCAGGGACATCGGCACCGGCAGCGTCACGTCCGCCCCGCCCGCCGGGGCCGGCGTCAGGACCACCGCCGCGGCCGCCACCACCACCGCCCCGCCTGGCGGGTGAGCTCCCGCGAAGCTGTGAGAAAACTCTCACTTCAGGGACATCGGCACCGGCAGCGTCACGTCCGCCCCGCCCGCCGGGGCCGGCGTCAGGACCACCCCCAGGACCACCGCCGCGGCCACCACCACCACCGCCCCGCCGATGACCCAGGGCACCCAGCGCCGCGACGGCGGGAAGTGCAGATCGACACTCTCGGGCTGCCCTTCCAGCACGGTGAAGCGGCGCACCACCACGTCGCGCCCGTCCCGGGCCTCCACCTCGTGCGCCCCCGGCAGGAGCGGCACGCTCAGCGGCAGCTTGACCGGCGCCGACAGCGAGAGCAGCGGCCCATCGATGGACCGCGGCGCCTTCGGCCCTTCGCGATCGATGGTCCGCGGCGCTGACAGCGAGAGCGGCGGCCAATCGATGGACCGCGGCGCCTTCGGCCCTTCGCGATCGACCTTGTCCAGCAGCAGCATCACCCTTTTGCGGTTCCCCGAAAAGCGCACCGGGCTGCGCGAAACGAAGTCCACCCGCGCCGCCCCCGCCGCCACGATGCGCGTCTCCTTCGCCGCCACCGCCTGCCCGTTGATCAGCAGTTCGGCGTGGACCTGCCCCGGCTGGCACAGGTAGCCCACCGAGATCCGCCCGGCCTCCTTCACCGCCGCGTCCGCCACGCAGCTCGGGCGATCCCCGGTGCTCTCGACCAGGCGCACCATCACCGTCACCTCGTCGTCGGGGTTGGCTGCGACGCTGACCCTGCCGAGCTGCTTGATGATGTCGGCGATTCGCTGGTCGACCTCCTGCCGGTATTCGGGCAGCTCCCCCTGGTCGTCCCGCTGAAAGTGCCGGTACGCCGACAGAGCCTCCGCCAGGCGCCCGGCCTGCTCCAGGGGAATCCCCAGGTTGTAGTAGCGCTTGGGCAGCGGGTCCAGCCCCAGGGCCTCCTGGTAGAGCTGGATGGCGTCGTTCACCGCCCCCTTGCGCTGGAGCTTGTAGGCCCGCTCGGTCAGGTCGGCGGCCTTCTGCTGACGCTGCTCCAACGAGACGTCCGGCGGCGGGACCTCCGGCTCGGGCTTCTTGTGCCGCGCCTTGTGCTTCCCGTGGGCCGTGAGATCGACCTCCTGGTTCGGGCCGGCCCCCCGGGAAAGCCCGGGAAAGGACCCGGCAAGGACCAGGGTGAGGCCCAGCAAAAAGGGCAGGTTCGACAGCTTCGACGGCGAGTTCCTGGGGCGCATGTCTGGTTTCTTTATTGATTCTGGTATGCGGCTGGGTGTGGGTCCATCGGTTTTCTTCAGCGATTCAGCGAATCGGACAGTTCCGGTCACACTGAAGCTCCAGCACCGGCGGCTTGTGGCCCTCTCCGGCGACGTAGCGCAGTTCCTTGGAGGGGCAGCAGAGCCGCCGTCCGGGCGGGGCGTCCAGGCGCAGGTGCACCGCGACCCCCACTGGCAACTCCAGGGCGCCGGGCCGCACCGGCTTGCCATCCACCCGCAGCACCGCCCCCTGCGGGGCGATCCGCGGACGCACCACCATCCGCGACGGCTCTTTCTGCGAAGTCGCGTCCGCAGATCCCGGCGCTCCCGTTGTCCCGGGCAAGGCCGGCGTGTCGCCGTGGGCCGGCTCCCCCGAAACTGTCGAGAGCGGCGTCACCACCGGCTGCGGCATCGTCACCGCGCCCCCGCCCCGCGGGACGTCCCGGGGCTGCCCCCCGGTGCGCCCGCTCAAAAGGATCACCAGCGTGCACAGGAGCCCCAGTAGCGCCGCCCCCCCGACCAGCAGGCCCCGGGGCCATTGTGGCGGCGGCGGCTCGTCGCAGGCTTCTTGCAGGGCGCCGATGAACTCGCCGATCGAGGGGAAGCGGTCGTCGATGCGCACCGCCATCGCCCGCCTCACCGCCCGCCGGTAGGCCGAGGGCACCTGTGATGGCAGGGGTCGGGGCTTGCCCTCCAATACCGCCAGCATCGCCGCGTGGGCCGAGCCGGGAAAAGCCGGCTGCCCCGCCACCAGCTCATAGGCGATGCTCCCCAGGGAGAACTGGTCCGAGGGTGGCCCCACCTCGTCCCCGGCGTCGACCTTGATCTGCTCGGGGGACATGTAGCGCGGCGTGCCCACGGTGGTGCCCTGCTCGGTGCGCACCGGGTCGGTGTCCAAAAGCTTGGCGATGCCAAAGTCCAGCACCTTGACCAGCGGCTCGTCCGTGGGGCCGGGGGCCTTGCTCAGAAAAAGATTGGCCGGCTTCAGGTCCCGGTGCACCACCCCCGCGGCGTGGGCCGCGGCCACCGCCTCCCCCACCGGCCGCAGAATCGCCACCGCCTGCTGCGCCGGCACCGCCCCGGATCGCTTCATGAAGGCGGCCAGCGTCTCGCCCTCCAGCCACTCGGTGACGATATAGGCGTGGCCGTCGCTCGACACGTCGTAGTCGAGGATCTGCACGATGTTGGGATGACGCAGCCGAGCGGTGATCTCGGCCTCCTTGCGGAAGCGGGCAAAGGCCACCTGCCCCGCGTTCTGCTTGAGGATCTTCACCGCAATCACGATTTTGAGCCGCGTGTGAAAGCCGGCGAAGACCAGGCCCGTCCCCCCCTCCCCGATCGGCTGGTCGATCCGGTAGGTATCCTTGAGGATGCGGCCGATCCACGGCGTCGAGGGCGTCACGACCAGTCCAGGCAGGTGGCTCCTCCGAATCGAAAGGGACGTGTCATCATGGGACGGGCCCAGTGCCCTGTCAACGTCGGGCCCTGCCCGGGGTGCCTAGCTCAATCGAGGGCCCCCTGCTCGTGAGCGTGAGCGTGAGCGTGAGCGTGAGCGATTACCGGCAGAGTTTGCTGAGCATCGCAATCACCCGATCAAGCAGCTCAGTGCCTCGCTGATAGGCGTCGAGCCGCCATGGGCCAAATCATCGGTAGGTCCGACAAAAAGGTGCTCACGCTCACGCTCACGCTCACGCTC